>CACFZK010000006.1 GCA_902570785.1 uncultured Pelagibacteraceae bacterium
AACATACAGTTGAAGCTATAGAAAAATTTTCAGATATAGAACTTTTGGCAATTGGGATTGGTCATGATGTTACAAGGTATTACAAAAAGGCTGTTAAAATTACAGACGTTCAAGACCTTGGTGATGTAATGATAAATCAATTAACTGATCTTTTTTCTGATAACACTTTTCATTAAAAAATTTTAAATAGATGATGTTTTAATTGAATTTTTTGGAAAATCCTTGAGATTTGCCATCAAAATTCTAAATGGAATAAGCATTGTTAATGCCATTAAAACTTTAACTATAAAATCACCTATTCCTAAAGTGATCCAATTAATACCGGTTCCATAAAATGCTATAGAGAAAAATAGAAATGTGTCAACTAAAGACCCAATAAGTGAAGATGTAAATGGGGCAGCAAACCAAATTTTATATCTAAGTTTATCAAAAATTTGAACATCTAATAATTGCGCAAATAAAAAGGCTGTACCAGAACCAATAGCAATTCTTATTGAGATTAAATCAGAAAAATTTGTTGAAAAAAATAAAGTTAACAATATTCCTAAAATAAATCCCATATATACAATTTTACGGGCAGTAAGTTTTCCATATCTTCTATTTGAAAGATCTGTGATAAGAAAAGTGACAGGATATGTAATTGCACCATAAGTTAAAAATTCTTCCATTCCAAAAAAATTAATTGGATATTGAACCAAAAAGTTTGAGGAAGTAACAAAAATGGCCATGAAAAAAGCCAAAATCATGAGTGGCTTAAGATCTGATGGTATTAGTTTACGCATTCTTTGAGATTATTTCAGATTTAAATTTTTTTGCTTTTTTTGAGAGCCTGAAAGATTTTGCTGAACTTAGAAATTTATCAATCCCACCTTTAAAATCAACTGTTCTTAAAGCAGAGTTAGATACATTTAATTTGATATTCTTTTTTAAAGCCTCGCTTTTAAAACTTACTTTTTTAATACTAGGCAAAAACCTTCTTTTAGTTTTATTATTAGCATGGCTAACGTTGTTGCCTTTAATTGGCTTCTTGCCTGTAAGTTCACATTTTTGAGTCATAAATATTAAATAGGTATATAATTCCTGTAAGATATATAATCAAGTGAATATATGACTATTGACAATATGAGATGCAAATAATAGTAAGTTAAATGGATTTTTTCCTTCCAGTGGCGCAAGTTCAAATAAGCGTTTTGATAATTTTGATTTTAAGTTTAATTGTAGGTTTCATATCGGGTTTATTTGGTATTGGAGGAGGCTTTTTAATGACCCCTGTTCTAATATTTTTGGGCATTCCGCCAGCATTTGCAGTAGCTAATGAAGCAAATAATATTTTAGGTACATCAGTTTCTGGTGCCTTAACCCATTGGTTTAGAAAAACTCTTGATTATAAAATGGGATTAATAATTGTGTTTGGAGGAGTTTTTGGGACGATTGTTGGAATGATAATTTTTGGTTACCTAAAACAAAAAGGAATTGTAAATATTATTATATCTTTGGCATACATTTATATGTTGGTAATGATTGGAACGTTAATGTTTGCAAAAAGTTGGAAAGAATTAAGCGAGTTGAAAAATAAAGTTGTTACAAAAAAGAAAGCCCACGACCACTACTGGATACACGGACTACCTTTAAGAGTTAGATTTCATAAATCAAAGCTTTACGAGAGCGCAATAGTACCTTTTATGTTAGGTTTTGTTGTTGGAATATTCGCATCTATAATGGGTGTTGGAGGAGCTTTTTTAATGGTTCCAGCAATGATTTATGTTATAGGTATGCCAACAAAATTAGTTCCTGGGACATCTCTTTTTGTAACAATTTTTATTACAGCATTTGTGGTGATCGGTCATGCACTTCAATTTCAAACTATAGATTTTATTTTAGTAAGTATTTTGTTAACTGGTTCAATTTTAGGAGTGCACCTGGGACTAAAAGCTTCTGAGAAATTAAATGCTTCTGAGTATAAAACATTGTTGGCGATTCTTTTGCTTGGGGTTGGGCTTATTATGGGTATAGAAGAATTTGTTTTGGAAAAAGGAAAAAGTTTGTTTACAGTAGGGAGCGCAGGTCAGATAGATAATAAACTTGGAGAAATAATATTAGGCCTTTCGCAAAATTATCCAATATCATATGGTTTTTTATCTATTATAATTGTAATTTTTGTTGGTATAGTTTTTTCTTATGCTAGAGAACTTATACATTACATGAGATTTGATATTGATAAAAAAAAGTACAATTTCTTTAAAAAAAACTAATTAGAATTAGACCCAACGGCCTCTGTAATATTTTTAAAACCTTTTTCATTTAATTTTTGTATCAAATCTTTTTTAATTTCTTTTACTATCATTGGTCCTTTGTAAATCATTCCCGTATATAATTGTATAGCTGAAGCGCCTGCTGTTATTTTTTCAAAAGCAGCTTCTCCAGAGTCAATGCCCCCAACACCGATTATTGGTATTTTACCATTGAGTTTTCTATAAAACTTTTTGATCATTTTCGTGGACAAATCTTTTATAGGTTGACCAGAGAGACCACCTTTTTCACTTTTTTTACTATCTTGTAGTTTGTCTCTATTTTTATCAGAAGTGTTTGTTAGGATTATTCCATTTATGTTAGTTTTCAAAGATAAATCTACAATATTATTTATTGATTGATCATCAAGATCAGGTGAGATTTTTAGAAGAAAAGATTTTTTAAAATTACTTTTTTCTCTTATTTCGTTTATCTTTAAAAGTAGCTTTTCAAGATTTTCTTTATTATGAAAACTTCTTAATCCTTCTGTATTTGGAGAAGATATATTCATAGTAATATAGTCACCAATAGGAAAGAAAATTTTGGCACATAATAAAAAATCATTTAACATGTCATCTGTATCTTTATTCGGACCTATATTAATTCCTAGAAGTCCATTAGGCGTATTGTATTCAATTCTTTTTTTTATTATTTCTGAACCATCATTGTTAAATCCTAGTCTATTTATAAGTGCCTGGTCTTTCTCTAAACGAAAAACCCTTGGCTTTTCATTGCCATATTGTTTTTTTGGAGTTACTGTTCCAACTTCTACGAAGCCAAATCCTATTTTGAAAATTTCGTTATAAACTTCAGCACTTTTGTCAAAACCAGCCGCTAAACCAATAGGATTTTGTATTTTTTTACCAAATAGTTTTGTATTTAAAATTTCTTCATCTTTTACTGAAAATAAGCTTTCAGGAAGAATATTATATTTTAAGGATTTAATTGCTAAATCATGAGCTTTCTCTGGGTCTAGGTTAAAAATAAATGGTCTTAGAAAGGAAAACATCAAACTTTTATTTTCAACTTTTTTTCCATTAAATCAATTGTCTCTTTTAGCCCAAAAAAACTTATAAAAAAGCCCATTCTTGGACCATTTTCTTCACCGAAAGTAACTTCATATATAAGTTTAAACCAATCCCTTAAATTATCTTTAAAACCATTTTCTTTGCCAGAAGTATATATTATTGTTTGTATGTCCTCTGGCGAGGTATCTATAGAAATTTTTTTCAAGGAAATAATCAGATTTTTTAAAGCTTCTCTTTCTTTGACAGATGGAGTTTTAAATTTTTTCTTTGGTTCAACTTCATCTATAAAATAATTAATTGCATAATCAGTTAATTCATCTAAAATTTTATGCTCTTTTGGTTCTATTTCCTTGTGAAATTTTTTTATAAACTTCCATAGAACATCTTTTTTTTTTGCATTACTAGATCCAACTATATTTAATAACATTGAAAATGGCATAATTATTTTTTCTTTTGGAGGCAAGCCATTATGAATATGCCACACTGGATTTAAAAGTTTTTCATTATCTTTTTGTTTTTCATATTTTTCTATATATGATAAATATTCATCAACCGCTTTTGGTACCACATCTGGATAAAGCTTTTTTGCTCTTTTAGGATTTTGATACATATAAAGTGACAAACTTTCTGGGGAAGCATATTTTAACCATTGTTCTATTGTAATTCCATTGCCTTTGGATTTAGAAATTTTTTCTCCTTTCTCGTCTAAAAAAAGTTCGTAGGCAAAACCATTTGGGGGCTGCTTTCCCATAGCTTTACAGATTTTATTTGATAAAATTGCACTTTCGATTAAGTCTTTGCCATACATTTCAAAATCAACATCAAATGTAAACCATCTCATTGCCCAATCAACTTTCCATTGTAATTTACATTTGCCATTAAAGATATCAGTTTTAATTTTTTTACCATCATTATCGAAAACTAATGTTTTATTTTTTTTATCTATTTCAGTAACTGGAATTTCTAAAACTTTTCCAGTTTCTTGGCAGATTGGTAAAAAGGGGCTATAAGTTTTTCTTCGTTCGCTACCTAGGGTAGGTAGTATTATATTCATAATATCATCAAATTTTTCAAGGACTCTTTCTAAGGAATTGTTAAATATGCCTTTTTTATAATTTTCTGTCGAACTTTTAAAAATAAAATTAAAATTAAATTTTTTTAAAAATTCTATTAGCATTTTATTATTATGCTCACCGAAACTTGCATACTTTTTGAAAGGATCAGGTATTGAGGTCAGTGGCTTTCCAATATTATTATGTAAAATTTTATCATTAGGTATATTTTCTGGAACTTTTCTAAGTCCGTCCAAATCATCAGAGAAAGTTATTAATTCAGAATTAATCTTATTTATATGATTTAATGCGTTTATCATCATTGATGTTCTCGAAACCTCGCCAAAAGTTCCGATGTGTGGTAAGCCGCTTGGGCCATAGCCTGTCTGAAAAGTAATTTTATTTTTTTTCTTAATAATTTCTTTTCTGTCTTTTAAAAGTTTCCTGATTTCAACAAATGGCCATGAAGATGTTGAGTTTATTAGATCAGATTCAAGCATAATTAAGGTTTATAATAAGTTGAATTTTATTGCTATTTAAATATTGTCCAAATTTTATGATAACAAACAAAACAGTTTTTTTTGTAGTAGGAATTTTGTTATTAATTCTGGGTATTTTTATGATGATCCCGTATGGAATACAGATTCTTTATAAAGAGAATAGTAACAGTTTTTTTTCATCCTCAATTATAACAATTTTTATTGGTATCCTTACGGTTCTTGCTACTTTAAAAAGAGATAACCAATTGAATCTCCAACAAGCTTTTTTATTTTCTACTCTTGCTTGGATAAGTATCGCTTTTTTTGGAAGTATTCCCTTTTTTCTATCAAATTTAGATTTAACTTTTAGTGAAGCTTTTTTTGAAAGCATGTCAGGTATTACTACAACAGGTTCAACGGTTATATCCAATCTAGATGAAACACCAAAAAGTATTTTGATTTGGAGAGCTATAATGCAGTGGCTCGGTGGCGTAGGTATTATTGTTATGGCAACGACAGTTTTACCACTTTTAAAAGTTGGTGGTATGCAAGTTTTTAAAACGGATTCCTCAGAACCTGAAAAACTTTTACCAAAAACTATTGAGGTCGCATCTGTTATTATTTTAATTTATACAACGTTAACAATTAGCTGCATGGCTATATATTGGTTACAAGGAATGACTGTGTTTGATAGTGTAGCTCATGCTCTTACAACGCTTGCTACGGGTGGTTTTTCAACCCACAATGAATCAATTGGTTATTTTAAGAGTCCTGGTATTGAATTTACATCTATAGTTTTTATTATATTGGGAAGTCTTCCTTTTATAACATATTTAAAATTCATTAAAGGGAATAGAAAAATATTTTTCACAGATGTTCAAATAAAAGGATTTATATACCTAGTTATTATTTCGATCACCATTATGTTTTTATATTTATTTTTAAATAATTCTGAATTTTCTTTTATAGATAATTTAAGAATTTCATCATTCAACGTATTATCAATTTTATCTGGAACGGGTTATGTAACTGACGATTTTGGATTATGGGGAGAATTTCCATTAATTTTCTTTTTATTTTTAATGTTTATTGGTGGATGTGCTGGTTCTACCACTTGTGGTATTAAAATTTTCAGATTACAGATACTTTTTTTGTTTATAGGAAATCATATTAAAAAATTAGTTTATCCTAATAGTGTTTTTATCATAAATTATAATAAACAAAAGGTAGAAGATACTTTTATAAACTCAGTCATAATTTTTATTTTTTCTTATTTATTATTATTTTTAATCATATCGATACTCTTATCCGTTACCGGGCTCGATTTTTTATCTGCAATTTCAGGATCAGCAACGTCAATATCAAATGTTGGGCCAGGACTTGGAGATATGATTGGTCCAAATGGAAACTTTAGTCAAGTTTCTGATATGTCTAAATGGATACTATCTTTTGCGATGTTGCTTGGTAGATTGGAAATTTTCGCTGTTCTTGTTCTGTTTTTACCATCTTTCTGGAGGTCATAAATTAATCTATAATTATAATTAATGAAAATTTATCAAAAACAATCTTTCAAAGAGTCTTTCAAAGTTTATCTCGATATAAGAATGCTTCGTATTCTTCTATTGGGCGCAATAAGCGGTTTTCCCTGGGTTATTATTGGTAGCAGTCTCAGTCTTTGGTTAAAAGAAGAAGGTTTAAGTAGAAGTACTATTGGTTGGGCTGGTTTAATATTTGCCGTCTATGCTTTTAATTATTTGTGGGCACCCTTAATTGATAGGGTACGTATACCGTGGTTAACAAACAAAGTTGGGCATCGTCGAAGCTGGATCATATTAATGCAACTAATAATTTTATTAAGTTTAGTTTTTTGGAATTTTATAGATCCAACTGCAAACTTAGCATTAGTAATCACTGTTGGTTTAATTATTGCTATTGCCTCTGCAACACAAGACATCACTGTGGATGCATTAAGAATTGAACAAATCGGTAAAAATGAAGGCAAGTCTATGCAGGCTGGTGCTGCGATGGCCGTGGTTGGTTGGTGGACAGGATATAAGCTTGGGGGAGTAATTTCACTTAATGTTGCAGATTATTTTGAGAAATTAGGTTTTCAGAATTATTGGCAAATAACTTTTTTAATATTAGGTATCGTGGTTATAGCTTGTAATATTGGTTTGTTATTTGTCAATGAACCACAAAATTCACATAGGCATGACTCACAAAAGAAAACTGACCTTGCTATACAAAAAAAACTTGGCGCATCTAATTTTCTAACAAAATCAACAGCTTGGATAAGCGGAACAATAGGAGGTCCTATTATAAGTTTCTTTAATAAAAATGGATTAAAAATTGCATTAGGAATTTTAGGTTTTGTATTCTTATTCAAAATCGGAGAAGCCTTTCTTGGTCGTATGTCTATAATATTTTACAAAGAAATAGGTTTCACTAAATCAGACATAGCAATATATTCTAAGGGGTTAGGATGGATTACTACTGTTGTATTCACTCTCTTGGGTGGATTATTTGCTATCCGATCTGGTGTAATAAAAGCCATGTTTGTTTCCGGTATTCTAATGGCATCGACTAATCTTCTTTTTTCTTTGCTTGCATGGTCTGGAAAATCAGAATGGTTATTTGCTGTAGCTGTTATCTTTGATGATATGGCCGCTGCTTTTGCAACGGTCGCCTTTGTTGCTTTCATTTCTATGCTAGTTGATAGAACCTACACAGCTACTCAATATGCACTCCTAGCATCTATTGGAACTGCTGGAAGAACAACATTGGCAGCGTCTTCGGGTGCAATGGTAGATTGGCTGAACGGTGATTGGGGTATTTTTTTCGTAATTACTGCTGTGATGGTTATACCGTCATTAATATTTCTTTATATAATTAGAAAAGACATAAAATTAAGTGAAAAATAGTTTTGGAAATAATTCTCCAGTTTTAAATCTTTACAAAAAGAATAGCTTAAAATCTAAAATTGACACCCAACTACTCTATGGAGATAATTTTAAGGTAATTAAAAAAAGTCCAAATTGGAAAAAAATTATAATTAAAAAAGATGGGTACAAAGGTTTTATAAAAAGTAAAAAATTTCCATTTCCAATAAAGGCAAATTTTAAAGTATTTGTATTAAAAGCAAATCTGTACGACCAGCCTAATACAAAAAAAAAAATTGGCAAATATCTCTCTTTTAACTCAAGATTAAAGGTGACTGAAAAGAAAGGAAAGTTTGGAAAATTTGAGAATTATTGGATAAAATTATCTGATATAAAAAAGGTATCTCACAAAAATAAAAATGTATTTAAAGATATTGAATTTTTTAAAAATACTAAATATTTATGGGGCGGAAAAAGTTTTAAGGGAATTGATTGTTCTGCATTAGTTCAGGTATTTTTAAATTATAATAATAAGTTTTTTCCAAGAGACTCTATTGATCAAGAAAAATTTTTAAAAAAAAAAGTAAAATTTAAAAATTTAAGAAAAAATGATATAATCTTTTGGAAAGGACATGTGGCTGTTGCTTTATCATCAAAAAAAATTATTCATGCCTATGGCCCAATGAAAAAAGTTGTTATTATGGATACAAAAAAAGCGATAAATAGAATTGAAAGAACTGCTAATTTAAAAGTAACCAGTATAAGGAGGCTATAAATGCATTGGATACTACTTGGTCTTGCCGTAGGATTTGTATTTTATTTAGGCGATAAGTATTTATTTTAATAATTTAAATTTTAAAAAAATTAGCTAGCTAAATAATAAATAACAACTGCTACAATTAATATTTCTAATCCACTCATATATCTCCTTTTGATTCTGTTTAAATATAACATTTTCTTTAGGTTTTATCTGATCTTTAAATGTTTTATCCACAAAGGAATTTGATTATGATGCTTAAAAATGCGCACTTACTAATTTTAACAGAAACAGTATAAATTGATTATATGAAATCTTATCGTAACAAACTAAATTCTAACAGGTCTGATGCTACTGATATCAGTAAGCCATGGGATAAAGACAACCAGGCCTGGTGGGACTGGTATGTTGGTCTTGCAGACAATGATATTAAAAAAGGTCCGATAATAGCTGCTGAACCTCTACCAAATGTTACAATACCCAGTGATGATGAGGTTGTCTCAGAATTGGCTGAAACTTATCCTTTAAAAAATGATCAAATTGATTTCTTTAGAAAAAATGGTTTTATCAAACTCAAGAAAGTTTTCTCTCCTGGAGTTGTACTTAAACTGAGGAATGAATTAATAAAACTATTAAAAAAGGAATTTAACGTTAATCCTGATAAAGAAGCGCATGACCGATTCCTTAGTCTTGAAATGATGTGGCCCAAAAATACACTTTTACGTTCATACGTGTTATCACCTCGTCTTGGAAAAATTTCAGCTGATCTTCTTGGAGTTCCAGCAGTCAGACTTTACCACGATAATGTTTTAGCAAAACAAGCTGGTTGTGGTAGAACGCCATGGCACTATGACGACCATCATTTTCCATTAGATACTAATGATGTAGTCACTGCTTGGGTTCCAGCGCAACCAACGCCAATTGAGATGGGGCCACTCTCTTTCGCCTATCCGTTAGATGTACACAAGTTAGTTAATGCTGTTACATTCGAAAAAACTGGCACTGGCTATGACCGTGGAGTATCTGAAGTTTTTAAAAAAAATAGCGTCACAGTGAATGAGACTCCATTTGAGTTAGGTGAAGTTAGCTTTCATCACAATTTAAATTTTCATACTGCATCACGGAATCGAACTAATCGTAGCCGAGTAGCTTTAGCTAATACTTATTTTAGAGATGGAGCACGGGTGATAAACGCGCCCACAATGGTTTCTGGCGACTGGCAAAAATTCATGCCAAACATAAAACCTGGCGAAGTTGCTGCTAGTCCACTAAATCCGATTTGTTGGCCTGTTGATGACAAATAAAAATGTAAATACTCAAAGCGGCCTTAACTCGATCTGGACTGACAGTCTTGCTAATAATCAACAGCCAGATAATAAAGCGCTCCTCGCCCATCTAAAAACTGTTCATCAAAATAATGCAGGTTTCACAGAAAAATGTGCAAGTTTATGCCGTGATAAAGCTGGACGCAATAGTTATGAATGGTTAGCTGAAATCGTACCTGATGTTGATGGCATCCGTGTATTGGATCTTGCTTGTGGATCAGGACCATTACTAAAAATCTTATACGACCGTAATAAAAACTTTAAATTAAAAGGAGCGGATATAAGTCCTGAAGAATTGGAACTGGCTAAGGCGCGTCTACCAAAAGGTTCTGTTGATCTGTTTGAGTTAAAAGCACAAAATTTGACGGCTATTGATGATACCTCAATAGACGTTGTACTGTGCCATTGGGCTTTAACATTAATGAACCCAATTACTCCAGTGTTAAATGAAATCCGTCGTGTACTGTCCTCAGGTGGAAAGTTTGCAGCATTGGTAAATGGACCTATGGATGCAGCGCCAGGATATAATGATGTATACAAATTAATCTATAAATACGTCCAAGCTACGCTACCTAGGTATGGCGAGATTGATTTAGGTGATCCAAGAATACGTAGCACAGATAGTTTAAAAAATCTTTTAAGTGTGGCTTTTCCAGATGCTAACATTAGCATCGAAACTAGCATGGTATCCATGGAAGGACCCATTGCTGATGTGGCCGAAACTACTGCAGGGTTTTTTTATGCTTCATTTATTCTGTCACCAGAGACTCGTGAGGTAATGCTTTCAAAGTTATCTGATCTTCTCACGATATCAAAACAAAGTAGAGATCTTGAAAGGCAAGGACGTTTCTCAATGCCAATCAACCGCCTAGTCATCACAAAGTAATTAGTTTTTAGAAAATGGCGGAGAGAGTGGGATTCGAACCCACGAAACGGTTTCCCGTTTACACACTTTCCAAGCGTGCGCCTTCAACCACTCGGCCATCTCTCCTAATTAAAATTTAAAATTGAGCTCTGAAACTCTTTTAAATAATCTTTTTTTAATGGTAAATTATTATTTTTCATGTCTTCCTGTATTTTACTATAATTGCTCCGGATGTATTCGATCTTTTCTAATAGACCTTCTGAATTTCTTTTGGCAATAAAAATACCTTTTTTACTCCCAACCACATGGCTGATTTCTTCAAATATAATTACTGGTCTGCAACGTGCTAATGATTCTAATAAAGCCATAGGGTGACCCTCAGTAAAAGAGGGTAGAATAAATATATTATGAGTATCATAAAGCTCTATTAATTTTTCCTCTGAAGTTTCAATTTCTAAAATATTTACATTTTCTTGTTTAATCGTTTTGTTAACCTCTTTTTCCATTCCCACAATTGACAGTGATATATCCTTTTTAAAATCTTTTATTATTTTCAATAAAGAATAAATACCTTTTTCAACTCTAACTCTACCAACATATAACAATTTTATTTTATTTATTTCGCCTGAGTATGTATTCGAAAACCATTTATCTGTTAATTGTGAAGGATAAATTATTTTTCCTTCTTTTCCTCTTAAAACTTTTTTATTACACCCAATTAAGTATGAAGTTTTTGAAACTAATGAAAACATTAAATGATATATAATTGGACCTATAAAACCTAAAATATTTTTGTATTCTTCATATCCATCACTCCTTAAATAGGTCATTGATTTCTTTCTAAATAAAGCAAGCAAAATACTTGCAAAAAATGTAAATGGAGATATTGAAATTATTAAATATTTTGTCTCCTTTTGTTTAAAAGACTTTAAAATTGAATAAATAAATCCAAAAAATGTTTTACTTAAAGTAATTTTTTCTATGTTTATTTTGTGTGATCTCGCTTTGCTGGAATTTCTAGCTAAAATGTGAATATCAAAATTTGTGTTTAAACCTTCTGGGGTAGATTTCATATCAAGATTATCGCAAAAAAAATTGTTAGCTGACTTAGAAATTTTTTCGTTTGATATTATGCAGAGCTTATTTTGTATCATGTCTCTTTATTTATTTTAAGTACACCTATAAAAGCTTCCTGTGGAATTTCCACTCTTCCAAATTGTTTTGATCTAGCTTTACCTTTTTTTTGTTTTTCCAATAATTTTCTTTTACGGTCACGGGCACCACCGCCATGTATTTTTGTAAGAACATCTTTCTTAAAACCTTTTATGCTCTCTCTAGCAATAATTTTGCCACCTATTGCAGCTTGTATAGGTATCATGAAATTATGTCTTGGAATGAGATCTTTTAATTTTTCACAGACAAGTCTTCCTTGATTCTGTGCAAATTCTTTATGGATAATCATTGATAAAGCATCTACAGGCTCATTATTTACTAGTATTCCTAATTTAACCAAACTGCCTTCCTTGTAACCTGTAATTTCATAATCAAAACTTGCATACCCACTTGTTATAGATTTTAACTTGTCATAAAAATCAAATACGACTTCATTAAGTGGAAGTTCATAAACTAATACAGCTCTATTTCCAGAATATGATAAGTCTTTTTGAATTCCTCTTTTATCCTGACATATTTTAATGATCGAACCCAAGTATTCATCTGGAGTAATAATTGTAGCCTTTATCCAAGGTTCCTCTATAAGTTTTATTTGAGACGGGTCTGGCATGGATGTGGGGTTTTGAAGATCTGTCACTTCTCCATTAATTTTATTCAGTTTATAAACTACGCCAGGTGTTGTAGTTATTAAATTAATATCAAATTCTCTTTCAAGTCTTTGAGTAATAATCTCCAAATGTAGCAAACCTAAAAATCCGCATCTAAAGCCTAAACCTAATGCACTTGAAGATTCTGGCTCATAAGAAAAGCTTGAGTCATTTAATTTAAGTTTTGCTAAACCATCTTTAAGTTTTTGATACTCTGAACTATCAACTGGAAATAGCCCGCAAAATACAACAGGTTTACTTGGTTTAAATCCAGGTAAGGGTTTTTCTAAAGGATCTTTTGAGTCACATATTGTATCCCCAACCTTTGTTTGTGATAAACTTTTAATTCCAGTAATAATAAATCCTATCTCGCCAGCATTTAATTCTTCGATATCTTTAGCTTTGGGTGTAAAAACACCAACCTTCTCTATTTCGTATTCTTGATTAGTAGACATTAACTTTATTTTCATTCCTTTTTTAATTTTTCCATCTAAAATCCTAACTAAAATTACCACGCCAAGATAACTATCATACCAACTGTCTACTAATAATGATTTAAGTTTAGATTTTGAATCTCCTTTCGGTTCAGGGAGATCTTTTACTATTGACTCTAAAATCTCTTGAACACCCTCACCTGTTTTTCCTGAACATGAAATAGCATTTGATGTATCTATGCCAATAACATCCTCTATCTGCTTTTTAACTTTTTCCGTATCAGAGGCAGGTAAATCAATTTTATTTAAAACTGGCACAATATGATGGTTCGTATCTAATGCTTGATAAACATTGGCCAAAGTTTGAGCCTCAACACCTTGAGAACTATCAACAATTAATACTGATCCTTCGCAAGCAAGTAAGGAACGGCTAACTTCATAACTAAAATCAACATGGCCAGGCGTATCAATAATATTTAATATATAATCTTTTCCATCTTTTGATTTATAATTTAGTTTTACAGTTTGTGCTTTAATAGTAATTCCTCTCTCTCTCTCAATATCCATTGAATCCAAAACTTGCTCTTTCATCTCTCTTTTTGAAAGACCACCACAAATTTGAATCATTCTGTCAGCAATTGTGGATTTCCCATGATCGATATGTGCGATAATCGCAAAATTTCTTACTTTATTTATATCTGACATTAGGATCTTATTGTTCCACCAGTCTTGGCTTTAACAATATTTATTATTTTTTGACTAACTTCGTTTAAATCTTTTTCTGAAAGAGTTTTTTCCATTGATTGAATTGTAACATTTATAGCTATAGATTTTTTTCCTTCGGGCATACTACCACCTTCGAAGACATCAAATATTAATACTTTTGTAATAAGACTTTTATCAACCTCGCTAATCATTTTTTCTATATCGCCCGCTTTATAATTTTTATCTATGACAAATGCAAAGTCTCTCTCAGATTTTTGAAATTCAGAAACTGAGTAGTTTCTTTTAGCAAGTCTATATTTTTTTTGAGGTTCCGGTATATTTTTTAGAAAAATCTCAAATCCACACACATTTCCCTCTTTTAAGTCTAAATTTGAAACTATACCAGGATGTATTTCTCCAAAAGAAGCTAGTTGTGGACCATTTAAGGATTTAAGATTCACAGATCCGGATCTACCAGGGTTATAAAAATCTTGTGTATTGTTGCTTATGTGTAAATCATTTTCATTTATACCAAACTCCACCAAAGTTTTTATTGCATCTGCCTTAACATCAAAGACATCTATATTTCTAGCTTTAGACTCCCAGCTTTTCCTGTTTGCTACACCAGATTTTAAAGCACCTAAAACAACTTGCTGTTCGCCAGGCTTATTTCCAGAAAAGGTTGGTCCAATCTCGAATAACGATAGATCTGGGTACCCTCTATCCTGATTCTTTTTTAAATAAATGATTAAATTTGAAAATATTGATCTTCTTAACACGTTTAGATCACTTGAAATTGGATTTGTAATTTCTATTTCTTTTTTTCCTTTTGAAAACTGTTTATCTACTCGAGAGTCTGTGAATGACCAAGTTACTGCTTCTAAATAACCTTTGCTAGCCACGGCCCTTTGAGAAAGATGGAATAATTTCTGTTTAAAGTTAAGTGTTTCTTTTGATCTTTTTCTTTCTGGGTGAATTAAAGAAATTTTATCAAACCCTTTTATTCTTATGAGTTCCTCAATAATATCTACATCTTGCTTTACATCTGGTCTCCAAGAAGGAATTTCAACTTTAAAATTTTTTTTAGAAACTTTTGTTTTAAAACCCAATGAGTTAAGTATTTTTTTAGTTTCATTTGAAGAAATTGAAATTCCTATAATTTTTTTGAATTTATTATGATCAATTTCAATTGATCTATTTTTAACATTAGATTTACCAACAATAGAAAATTTACTTGCTTCTCCTCCACAAATTTTAACTATTAGTTCTGTTGCTAATTCGAGGCCTTCTTTGATTGAATTTGGATCAATTCCTCTCTCAAATCTATATTTCGCGTCTGTATCAATATCTAAAATATTGGCAGTTTTTCTCACGGAAGATGGATAAAAATATGCTGACTCAAGAAGTATATTCTTAGTTGCAAATTCAGTTCCTGAGCGAGTGCCTCCGATAATTCCTCCTAGCCCCAATGCACCTGTTTTGTCAGAAATAACACACATATTATCTTTAAGAATATATTTTTTACTATCTAATGCTTCAAAACTTTCCTCTGGTTTTGAATTTCTTACAATAATTTCTTTATCTATTTTGTCAGCATCATAAGCATGAAGAGGTCTATTTAAATCCAACATTACATAATTTGTAATATCAACTACTGCAGATATTGGCTTTAAACCAAGTGAAATTATTTTTTCTTTTAACCATTTTGGACTTTCTTTGTTTTTAATGTTCCTGATGTAGCAAGCGCCAAAAGACATGCATCCCTGGTTTTTTTCTTTTGTAATAGAAATTTTTACTGGTTGAGAAAAATTTTGTTTAAATTTAATTTTTTTAAAACTAGAAAGTCTTCCTAAACCTGCTGAGGCCAAGTCCCTTGCTATTCCTCGAACACCTAAACAATCTGGTCTATTTGGAGTAATTGATAAATCAATTGATCTTTCACCTTTGCTCTTAAAAAAGTTTTTTCCAATGTCCTTGTTTTTATTTTTTAGCTCAATTATTCCATCACTTTCATCTGAAATATTGAGTTCACTTTCAGAACATAGCATGCCATGAGAATCTACTCCTCTGATTTTGGCAACTTTTAATTTCATTTTTGTTTTTGGAATTACTGTTCCTGGAGGTGCATATACTGTAATTAATCCATCTCTAGCATTAGCAGCCCCACAAACAACCTTGTATGTTTTGCTATTACCCAAACTTACTTCACAAAGTTTTAATTTATCTGCATTTGGATGTTTTTCTGCTTTTAAAACCTTTGCAATTTTAAAATTTGATAGTTCGTTTTGACTGTCTTTTATTCCCTCAACTTCAAGACCTATGCTCGTAAGTTTATCTATTATTTTTTCTAAATTAGCATTGGTAATTAGATGGTCTTTGAGCCAAGATAAAGTTATTATCATCTGCTCAGTCCTCTATAATTAGTTGGGACATCTAAAGGATCAAATCCAAAATAATTTAACCATCGAAAATCAGCTTCAAAAAAAGATCTAAGATCGTTTATTCCATACTTTAACATTGCGAGTCTATCTATTCCCATGCCGAATGCGTAACCTTGAAATTTTTTTGGATCAACTTTGGCATTTTTTAAAACATTTGGATGAACCATTCCACAACCTAATATCTCAAGCCACTTGTCACCTTCGCCAACAATTATTCTTCCATTTTCAAGTCTGTAACCAATATCAACTTCTGCTGAAGGTTCTGTAAATGGAAAATGGCTTGGCCTAAATCTCATTCGGATTTTTTTTACCTCAAAAAATTCTTTAACAAAATAATCTAGGCATCCTTTTAAATGACCCATGGTTATATCTTTATCAATATGCAATCCTTCTAATTGATGAAACATTGGTGCATGCGTTTGGTCACTGTCACATCGGTAAGTTCTACCTGGCACTATAATTTTGAATGGGGCTTTGCCACTTAACATTGTTCTGATTTGAACCGGTGATGTATGCGTTCTTAGTAATATTTTTTTATTTTTATCTAAGTAAAAAGTATCATGCATATCTCTTGCTGGATGATCTTCTGGTGTATTTAAAGCTGTAAAATTATTATATTCACTTTCTACATCTGGTCCCTCTGCAACAGAAAAACCTATTTCAGAAAATATGGAAGAAATCTCATCAATTACTTGGGAGACTGGGTGAATTTTTCCGTTTGGTCTCTCTCGAGCTGGTAAAGTTACATCAACTTTATTTTTTTGTAATTTTTGATTTATTTCTGAATTTTCTAGCTCTTGAAACTTATTATCAATGGCTTCCGTAATTTTTTGTTTTTCATTATTTAAAGACGATGCTCGGATTTTTCTGTCATTTTCGTTAAGTGAACCAAGTTTTTTAAATTCTTTATTAATTTGACTATTTTTCCCTAAAAATTGAGACTTAAGATTCTGCAATTCTAACTTGTCTTTTGCTTGCGATACTCTTTGAATTAATTCTCGTAAATCTACCATTAGTTAGTTTTTACTCTAACTTTGTAAAAGAAAAAACAAGTTTATTTTATTGATAACTGAACTTTTTTAACAAGAGATTTGAATGCTTCTGGATTATTATAAGCTAAATCAGCTAAAACTTTTCGGTCTAATTTAATCTTTGATTTGTTTAACCCATTAATAAATTTTGAATATGTCATACCTTCTTCTCTTACGCCTGCATTTATTCTTTGTATCCATAAAGATCTAAATTCCCTTTTTTTTGCTCTTCTATCTCTGTATGCATATTGCATGGCTTTTTCCATCGCTTGCCTAGCCGCACGAATTGTATTTTTTCTTCTGCCGAATTGTCCTTTAACAAATTTTAGAACTTTTTTATGCCTCGCTCTACTTACAACCCCTCTTTTAGTTCTAGACATATTAACCTCTCAAACTATATGGCATATAAGATTTTACAATTTTAGAATCTTGTTTTGTCATTATAGTTGTTCCTCTTTGTTTTCTAATTTGAGAGTTTGTTCTTTTAATCATACCGTGCCTTTTGCCTGCTTGAGGCATTTTTACTTTTCCAGATTTTGTTACTTTAAATCTTTTTTTTGCTGAGCTTTTTGTTTTTAATTTCGGCATAGTCAGGCAGTTATATATAGAATGTTTTTCGTAATCAAGATTTTTTTATAATGAGTTAATTAGGCTGGATTATCATTATCATTTGCCGACCTTCAAATTTAGGCCTTACTTCGACTTGTCCTATTTCCTTAGTATCAGTAATTATTCTTTCCATTAGATCTTTTCCGAGTTGGATGTGTTGCATTTCTCTTCCTTTAAATTTAACAGTGAATTTTACTTTGTCGCCTTTAGTTAAAAATTTTTTAGCGTTTTTAATTTTAAAATTATAATCATGTACTTCTGTTCCAGGTCTAAGCTTTAATTCTTTTAAATTTGAAATTCTCTGATTTTTTTTTGCTTTATTGGCTTTTTTTTGTAAATCATATTTGTATTTTCCAATATCCATTATTTTACAAACTGGTGGATTTGCATTTGGTGAGATTTCAATTAGATCAAGACCCTCAGCTTTTGCAGCTTCAATTGCTTTTTTTATTGGCAGAACTCCAAGATTTTCTCCAGTGCTATTTATAACCTGTACATCTAAACTTCTAATTCTTTCATTGGTTCTAGGACCTTGAAATTTTGTTCTTCTCTGAAAATAATTTGATTTTGGTTTATGCACTTATTTAATTGGAAGATTATTTAACATTTTTAACTTTTCAACGGCTTTAGTAAATTTAATTGTTTCTTGCTTTTCGGAACCTAGTTTTCTCATTGTAACACTTTTATCAGATATTTCTTTCTTTCCACAGATTAAAATAAGAGGAGTTTTTGCTAAAGAGTGTTCTCTAATCTTATAATTTATTTTTTGATTTCTTAAATCCACTTCGCATTTTATACCTTCTTTAAAGAGGTCTTCAAATATTTTTTTTGCATAATCATTGTGCTCTTCGGCTATAGGTAACACAACCGCTTGTAATGGTGATAGCCAAAATGGAAGTTTTCCTGCATAATTTTCGATTAAGATTCCAATAAATCTTTCTAGGGATCCAAATAATGCCCTGTGTAACATTACTGGTATTTTCTTTGTTCCATCTTTATCTACAAAAGTAGCACCAAGTCTTTTTGGTAAATTTAAATCAACCTGAAGCGTTCCACACTGCCAATCACGACCTATAGCATCGCGCAAAACAAATTCAATTTTTGGTCCATAAAATGCTCCCTCTCCTTTATTAACAGTATACTCCAATTTAGTTTTTTTAATTGCCTCAAGAAGAGCTTTTTCTGATTTATCCCAAACAGCATCGTCGCCTACTCTTTTTTCTGGTCTATCTGAGTATTTAAGAAAAACTTTGTTGAAACCCAAATCTTTATAAATATCTAAAATTAATTTTGTTACTGTAATGCACTCATCTGTTATCTGATCTTCGGTACAAAATATGTGTGCATCATCTTGAGTAAAAGCTCTTACCCTTAACAGGCCATGTAATGCACCCGACGGTTCATACCTGTGTACTTTACCAAACTCAGATAATTTCAAAGGAAGATCTCTATAACTTTTTAATCCTTGATTAAAAACTTGCACACACCCAGGACAATTCATTGGTTTTACAGCAAAAACTTTTTCATCTGGAGTTTCAGATGTAAACATTAAATCACCAAATTTATCCCAATGCCCTGATTTTTCCCAAAGAGTTTTGTCTAATAATTCTGGGGTATTAATTTCCTTATATCCGGCATATCTTTGTTTTAATCTCATATACTCAATAAGTCTTTGAAATAAAGTCCATCCTTTTTCATGCCAAAAAACTGCGCCAGGACTTTCCTCTCTGAAATGAAATAGATCCATTTCTTTACCTAACTTTCTATGATCTCTTTTTTCTGCTTCCTCTAATCTGTTCAAATAATCATCTAGCTCTTTTTTTGAGCCCCAACAGGTTCCGTAAATTCTTTGCAGCATCTCATTATTTGAGTCTCCTCTCCAATATGCACCAGAAACTTTGGTTAGTTTAAATGCCTTGCCAATTTTTTTAGATGAGATTAAATGAGGACCTCTACATAAATCGTGCCAAGTATCACCATGATGATAAACCGATAGCTCCTCTTTTTCTGGGATACTCTCTATAATTTCTGCCTTATATTTTTCTCCCATTTTTTTAAAATGGGCAATTGCTTTGTCCCTTTTCCATACCTCTCGTTTTGTTTTAACGTCTTTATCTATTATCTCAGACATTTTTTTCTCAATTTTTTCTAAATCAGCGCTTGTGAATGGTTCTTTTCTTGCAAAGTCGTAGTAAAAACCATTTTCAATAACAGGACCTATAGTCACTTGTGTGCCAGGAAATAATTCTTGAACTGCCATAGCCATTATGTGTGCTGCATCATGTCTTATTACATCTAAACCTTCTTTATCTTTTTGGGTAATAATTTTGACTGATGAGTCATTTTGAATTGTATAGCTCAAGTCTTTCAGTTCGCCGTTTACACTCATTATTAAAGCTTGCTTTATAAGAGATTTACTAATCTTCTCTGCAATCTCAAGTCCATTTGTCTTATTTTTGAAATTAAGTTTTTTTCCGTCAGGTAAAGTTATATTTGGCATTTATTTTATTAATTTTTTGTATTCTATAAATGTTGAATTACACATTTGTTCTACGTCAAATTTCTTTAATATATTTTTCCTACCTTCATTTCCAATTGATTGCAACTTGTCTTTATCCATTTCCATTAATTTATTTAAATTTTCTGCAAGAGCCTCGGGTTTTTCATTCTCAAATAAGAAGCCAGATTTGCCATTAATTATTGTCTCTTTCGAACCCCCATGATCACTGGCTAATATTGGTCTTCTCATTGCTTGCGCCTCTACAGATATTCTTCCAAAAGCTTCTGGCTCAATTGAAGAAGATACTACTACATCTGAAATATAATAGGCAACAGGCATTTCTTTTGCATGCTGTAAAAAGAATATATTATTTTTTAAATTATATTTTTCAATCATAGATATTAATTTCTTGAAATAAACTGTTCTACCTTGATGAGATCCCAGAATTATAGCTTGGAAATTTTCTTTTCCATGTTTTGTCTTTAACAACTTTAATGACTCAATAAACATTTCTTGCCCTTTCCATCTTGTAAGTCTTCCAGGTAATAAAATTTTAAACTTTTCAGTATTAAAATTTACTAAAGATTTAAAACTTTTGACTTTTTCATTTGTTATATTTGAATTATCAAAATATTCTGTATTGATGCCTCTAAAAATAACTAATAATCTTTTTTGAGATGTAATTAATTTTCCATAATTTTTATGAATATGATTAAAAACAAAATTTGATCCAGCTATAATTAAATTGGATCTAACCATAACTGAGTTATAAAATTTTTTAACTTTATTTGAAAAATTATATACCCCGTGAAATGTGGTTACAAACTTAGCTCTTGTTATTAAACAAGAAAGAAAGCAAGACCAAGCAGGTGCTCTACTTCTGGCATGCACTATATCGATTCTTAAAAAAATTATAATTAAAGAGATAAAAATGGTGTTAATTAGTATCATTAAAGGATTCTTTGATTGAACTGGAAGTCTAAAAACTCTCACCTTCTCTTTTCGAATGAATTTCAATAGTGGTCCACCGCTTGTTATAATATATGATTTACAATTTTTTTCTGCAAGATAGTGAGCAATATCATAACAACCAGTTTCTGCGCCGCCATATCCTAATTTTGGAATAACTTGCAATACTTTAAAACTCATAAGTTATTTTTTTCCCAGTTCAAAGCTGAACTTAAAATAATATTTAAATTATTAAATCTCGGTTTCCAATTAAATTTTTTTTTGAATTTATCACTATTTGCAACTGAAACTGCGATATCTTTTGGTCTTCGCGGTCCAATTTCTACTTGCAACTTATTTTTAACAATATTTTCCATTTCTGTAATTACCTCTTTCACTGAATATCCACTACCATAACCACAGTTAAAAATATTTGAAGATGAACTTTTTAAAAGATTATTTGCAGCCAACACATGCATATCAGCTATATCCGTGACGTGTATAAAGTCCCTTATAGCTGTACCATCTTTTGTTATATAATCATTTCCATTAATTATAATTTTCTCTCTTTTATTAGCAGCTACTTCACAAAGAACTTTAATTAGATTTGTCGATGACTTGGCTATAAGTCCAGATCTTTTACCTTTATCTGCTCCTGCTACATTAAAATATCTTAAAATTGTATAATCAATTTTATCTTTTTTTGAAATTAAAAAATTTTCTATTTGATATTTTGTGTTTGCGTAAGGGTTAATTGGTTTTAACTCACTTTCTTCTGTTAAGTTGCTAGAGTCATTATTTCCATAAACTCCAGCACTTGAAGAAAAAATAATTTTTTTTAAATTATTTTCAATACATAATGAAAAAAATATTTTTGATTTTTCAAAGTTGTGAAGCTTGTATTTTTCAGGATATTTAACCGACTCGTCTACTCTTGTGAGACCTGCAAAATGCATAACTATATCAAATTTATTTTCTTTAAGAATTTTTTGCATTGAACTTTCGTCAGCAATATCAACGTCATAATGTTTTGCTTTTTTGGGTATTAATGACTTACTACCAGTTATCAGGTTGTCAATTACTATTACTGAGTGACCTTTATCAATCAAAGATAATGTAGTGTGGCTTCCTATATAACCTGCACCACCAGTTAAGAGAATGTTCATATAGATGAATTTAACATTTATTTAAATCAAATCACAAAATAATATATTATCAGTTTAGTTATATTTAATTTATATGAAAAAATTTAGATACCTAAAAATATCGAGAACAAAAAAACTTAGATATTTAGTCAATTATTACCAAAAAAAACTATATGTAATTTTTTTACCTGGCTTTATGTCAGATATTGGTGGTGAAAAACCCACAGCATTTTTTAAATATGCAAAAAAAAATAACTTAGGATTTTTAGCAATAGAATATTCTGGACATGGCAAATCATCTGGGGAGTTTACCAAAGGAAATATAAGTGAATGGTCGAAAGATGTTAAAAACTCAATTAAAAAAATTGTAAAAAAAAATAGCTTTATTTTAATTGGATCAAGTATGGGTGCTTGGATTTCATTAAATCAATTTAAATATTTTAAAAATCAAATTAAGGGTTTTATAGGTATCGGTTCCGCCCCAGAATTTTTAGAAAGACTTATGTGGAAAAAATTCCCGAAAAAAATCAAGCATGAAATAATCTCAAAAGGTATAAGTATAATTAAGCATGGTGATCCAAATAATAAAAAAAAACAATATGAATATCCTGTAACTTATCAATTGATAAAAGATGGAAGAAAAAATAAAGTTTTATCAAAAAAAATAGCTCTTAGAATAAATGTAACTATGCTCCATGGCCAAAAGGATGAAGCAGTTCCTGTCTCTTTTTCAAGAAAAGTTTTAACATTGTTTACAAAAGCTAAAAAAAGAATTGTAGTTATAAAAAATGGAGATCATAGTCTCTCTAACAAAAAAAATCTTAAAAGAATTACCTTTGAATTAGATAAATTTGTTAAAAATATTTTTTAAGGATAGAGTTGTTATCCAACATCCAAAAATATAGGTCTGCAACAACTTTTTTTAAGTTTCTTCTAGGTTCCCACTTATAAATTTTTTTTACATAATTTAAATCTGAAATAAAATATGGTACATCATAAGATGAAGTTTTTTTTATTCTTCCAATTTTAATTTTATTTCTTGTTATATCTTGTGAAAGTTTAGTAAGTTGTAAAAGATTAATTGAGTTTTTCTTCCCACCACCAACATTAAAAAGTTTGTTGTTTATTTTTTTTATACTCTGAATTTGTAGTAAAACTAATTCACAAAGATCCTCTATATGGAGCACATCGCGCACTTGTTTTCCAGTACCACCAAAACCAATATAGTTAAGTTTTAAATTGTTAAGATGTCTCCATAACCATAGACTTACAAAACCTTGCTCCTCTTTGCCAAATTGCCAAGGGCCAGATACTAAAGCAACTCTATTAATTAAGTATTTTATTTTATGTAAATAAGCATATTCCTTTATCAATAATTCTGAACTAAGTTTTGTAAATCCATAAATAGACTTTGGATTATTTATATTAAAGCTTTCGTTAATTGTTCCCCTTTTTTTTAATTTGTACAAATTCTCAATGGAGTAAACTCTTGAACTTGATAGATATATAATATTTGAATTATCCTTAGCACATTTCTTTAAAATATTAAAAGTCCCTAATAAATTAGAATTGAATACTTCTTCTATTTTTTTTCTAGATGCTTCAATAGCTGGTTCTGCAGCGCAATGTATTATTAAATCAAATTTTTTTAATTTTTTTATACTACTAGATTTAGAAATATCTATTTTAATGTTAGGAATTTTATTTTCCGTGATTCTCTTTTTATTTAAAGTTGAGCCTTTCCTAGATAAATTATCAATACTAGTAATTTGTGCTGCTTTAATTTTTTCTTTTAAAAAAATAGCAAGACTTGAGCCTATAAACCCACAACCACCCGTAATCAGAATTTTCATTTAATGTTATCCGGTCTCTAAAATATTCTTCTTTAGAGTAATTGGATTTTTTAGTTTATTCAACATTTCTATTGGACAAACTTGTTTGAAATTTACAACTTCGTCAGAAAAGTTTTGTAAAATTTGTTTGGATACTTCAGATTGAGTCTCTGAATTATATTCTTCCAAAACGGTTTTTAACCTTTCTTTCCAATATTTAGTTTCTGGTTTTTGCCAAACAACACTTGCAGAATTTACATAGTTCTCAAAAATATTTTCTGGGTCATAAACAAATGCCATTCCTCCTGTCATTCCAGCAGCAAAATTGTCTCCTACTCTGCCCAAGATGTAAACTTCACCTCCGGTCATATACTCACAGCCATTTGCGTCACAACCCTCAATTACTGAAATAGCGCCTGAATTTCTGACTGCAAATCTTTCCCCAGCTTTACCTGCTGCAAATAATTTTCCTGACGTCGCTCCATACAAAACTGTATTACCAATAATTGTATTTTCATTTGATTTAAAATTATTTTCTTTTGAGGGCACTACTACAATTTTTCCACCAGATAATCCTTTTGCTACATAATCGTTTGTATCACCAAACAACTTAATTTTAATACTTTTGCATAAAAAAGCTCCTAAGGATTGGCCTGCGGAACCTTCTAAAGAAATATTTAATGCTTCACTTGTAAAATTTTCTCCAAACTTTTTAAAAATGTAATGGGATAATTTTGTTCCAATTGCCCTATCTGTATTTTTTGCAACTGCATTCAAAGTCATTTTTTTATTTTGTTTTAATTCATCCTTAATTTGGTTCCATACTTTCTCATCAACATTATTATCAGGCACATAGTTTATTAAATTGCTCTCTGAATATCTTGCATTGTCTCCTGGGTCGGTTTTTACCAACAAAGGATTTAAATCTAAATCATCAAGGTTAGGTGATCCTCTACTGACCTGATGAAGTAAATCTGTTCTTCCAATAACATCTTTTAAAGACCTAAATCCTAAAGAAGCTAAAATTTCTCTTACTTCCTTAGCAACAAAAGTAAAAAAATTGACAACTTTTTCTGGTGTTCCTGTAAATTTCGCTCTAAGTTTTTCATCTTGCGAGCAAACTCCAACAGGACATGTATTTGAATGACATTGTCTAACCATTATACATCCCATAGCGATAAGTGATGATGTTCCCATACCAAATTCTTCTGCACCCATCATTGCTGCCATCACAACATCTCTACCAGTTTTTATTCCGCCATCAGTTCTTAAAGTGACCTTATGTCGAAGTTGATTAAGAGTAAGAATTTGATTAGCTTCTGTTAATCCCATTTCCCAAGGAACGCCAGCATACTTAACACTTGTTTGGGGGCTTGCACCTGTTCCGCCAGAATGCCCAGAGATTAAAATTATATCCGCCTTAGCTTTTGCAACCCCAGCTGCGATAGTTCCTATACCTGTTGAAGCAACTAATTTAACTCCAACTCTAGCTTTTGGATTTACTTGTTTTAAATCATAAATTAATTGAGCCAAATCTTCTATAGAATAAATATCATGATGTGGTGGAGGAGAAATCAAAGTTACTCCAGGAGTAGAATGACGTAGTCTTGCAATTTCTTTTGTAACCTTAAACCCAGGTAACTGTCCACCTTCTCCAGGTTTTGCACCTTGTGCAATTTTTATTTCAATCTCTTTACAATTGTTTAGGTATTTAACAGTAACTCCAAATCTTGCTGATGCTACTTGTTTTACTTTAGAATTTGCAGAGTCTCCGTTTTCTAAAACTTTAAATCTTTTTTCATCCTCACCACCTTCACCACTGCATGATGCACCTTTTATTCTATTCATTCCTATTGCTAGAGTTTCATGTGCCTCGGATGAAAGAGCGCCATGGGACATACTTCCACTTCCAAACCTTGGTGTAATCTTTTCAATAGGCTCTACTTCATCAATATTTATAGACTTATTTGAACTTCTGAATTCTAAAAGATCTCTTAAATTTGTTGGGTTAAGTTTATGGATTCCATCAGTATATTTTTTAAAGAGATCATATGAATTTTTACCAACAGAGTGTTGAAGCAAATGAATAAGATTTCCTTGAAATTGATGATCCTCACCAGTTTTTCTGTATTTATAAAGTCCACCAATTGGGAGTACTACGACATTTTTCTGATGAGCTTTGGAATGTAATTCTTTTATTTTTTTCTCAATTCCTGAAACTCCGATTCCTGATATTCTAGATACCATGCCAGGAAAGTAATCTGCGACTAATCCCCGACTTAAACCAACAGCTTCAAAATTGCATCCACCTCTATAAGAACTTAATACAGATATTCCCATTTTAGACATTATTTTTAATAGTCCGGCATTTATAGATCTTTTAAATCTGAGCACACAGGATTCAAAATCTAATTTGCCAAATAATTTTTTATCAAATCTCTGGCGAATACTATCAATTGCTAAATAAGGGTTAATTGTGGTTGCGCCAACCCCAATAAGAACTGCGAAAGAATGAGTATCCATTGCCTCAGAAGTTTCAACATTGATAGAGGCGTAACCTCTAATACAAAGTTTGACTAAATTTGAATGCACCGCACCAACTGCTAAAATCATTGGTACAACAGCTCTTTCCTCTGAAATATTCCTGTCAGAAAGAATTAAGTGATTTGCACCTTCTCTAACTGCCACTTCCGCTTCAACTCTAATTTTTTCAATTCTTTCTTTTAAACCTTCATTTAAATTAAAAGTACAATCTATAGCTCTAACTTTTTCAGAAAATATTGATTTAAATTTTTTTAATTGCGAATTGCTAAGTATTGGGCTGTCAAGAACATATATATTTTCTTTTGTTAAATTTTCAAAGTCTAAGATGTTTCCTAGATTTCCAAATCTTGTTTTCAAACTCATCACATTATTTTCTCTCAAGGAGTCGATGGGCGGATTTGTAACTTGACTAAAATTTTGTCTAAAATAATGTGAAATCGGTCGGTAATGATTTGATAGCACTGCAACAGGTGTATCATCACCCATTGAACCTGTTGCTTCTTTGGCATCTTCGACCATTGGATGCAGTATTAACTCTAAATCTTCAATACTGTATCCCGAAAGGTATTGTCTTCTTCGCAAATCTTCCTCTGAAAAATTGGCAAATTCTTTTTCTGTTGTTATTTTTTTGTCTAAATGAACTATTTGTTTATTAAATTGTTTATAATCTTTTGATAAATAGTCTTTAATTTCTTTATCTTTGTAAATCTTACCTTTCTTTAAATTAACAGCAATTAATTGGCCTGGACCTAGTCTTCCTTTCTCTATTATTTTTTTTTCAGGAATTTCTACCATTCCTGTTTCTGATCCTGCGCAGAATATCTTATCGGTAGTAATTGAATATCTTAGTGGTCTTAATCCATTTCTATCTGTTGCAGCGATAGCCCATTTACTATCTGAAGCACAGATTGCAGCGGGACCATCCCAGGGCTCAATTGTGCTGTTGAGAACATCAAAAAGTTGTTGATGAGATTTTGGTAAAATTTTATTTCTTTTTGACCATGCGTCTGGCATCATCATAAGTTTAATTAGTGGAACCGTTTTTCCAGAATGAATTAATAATTCAAAAACATTATCTAATGCAGCTGAGTCAGAGTTTCCAGGAGTAATAACTGGTTTAAGATCTTCTACATTCTTAAATAATTTACTCGACATATCTTGTTCATGAATTTTCATCCAATTTACATTTCCTTTAAGGGTATTGATTTCTCCATTATGTGCTAAACATCTGAATGGCTGAGCTAATTTCCAACTAGGAAAAGTATTTGTTGAAAATCTTTGGTGAAAAATAGCGTATCTTGAAATAAATCTTTTATCGTTAAGATCAGGGTAAAAATCAGATAAGGCTTCTGCTAAAAACATTCCTTTATAAATAATAGAACGAGAGCTTAATGAACAAATATAGAGATCGTTTATTTGTTGGCCTCTTGTAATTTTTAATATTTTTTTTCTAGATTCATAAAGCAATCTCTCAAGATCATCTCTCTCCATCAGTTTATTGCTCTTAAAAATTACCTGAGTAATTTCAGGTCTATTTGAGTCTGCTGTTTGGCCAAGAACAGCTGGATTTACTGGGACTTGTCTCCAGCCATAGATATAAAAATCGTTTTCTATTAAAACTTGCTCAATAATTGTTTTAGATTTTTCTTGTTCTGAATACTCAGTTCTCGGCAAAAAAATCATACCAACACATATTTGATTTTCACCTTCATGAGTATGACCTGTATCTTTTATTTTTTCCAAAAAAAATTCTTTTGGTATTTCAATACAAATACCTGCGCCATCACCGGATTTGCCATCAGCATCGACTGCACCTCTATGCCAAACTGCTTTGAGAGACTGAATTCCATATTCTACAACCTCCCTCTTTTTTTTTGCATCAAGTGAAGTTATTAGACCAACCCCACAAGCATCATGCTCAAATGATGGGTCATAAGAGTGATTTTCTTCTAAGAGTTTTTTATTTTCTTTATATAATTTCAAGCTGCCACCTCTTTTTTCAGTTCAATCGATTTTAAATATTTTTCGATTTGAACTGCTGCATCTCTTCCGTCTCTTATAGCCCAAACAACTAATGATGCACCTCTTACAATATCTCCCGCAGCAAATACTCCAGGTATATTGGTCTGCATTGAAGTTAAATCAATTTTTATTGTACCCCATTTAGATACAGCTAAATTTTCTGAATTAAATAATTTTGGTAAATTTTCAGGATCAAAACCCAAAGCTTTAATAACAATGTCAGCTTCTAACTCATAATTTGAGTTTTCAATTATTACAGGCTTTTTTCTTCCTGAGGAGTCTGGATCCCCTAATTTCATTTTCTGAACTTCAACAGCTTTAATTTTTTTTTGTCCAATGAATTTTTTTGGACTAGATAGCCATAAAAATTCTACGCCTTCCTCTATAGCATTACCCACTTCTCTAGCAGATCCAGGCATATTTTCTCGGTCTCTTCTATACAAACATTTAACTGATTTTGCATTCTGTCTCACTGCTGTTCTTACACAATCCATTGCGGTATCGCCACCTCCAACTACTACAACTTTTTTATTTTCTGCATTTAGGGTACCGTCATCAAATAATTTTACCTTATCACCTAGACCTTTTTTATTTGATGCCGTTAAAAATTCCATTGCAGGAAAAATATTTCCTAGATTGTTTCCCTCAATTTCCACATTCCTCGGTTTATAAACGCCAGTAGCAATTAATACAGCATCATGTTTTTCTTTTAATTGTTCAAGGGTTGCATCTTTTCCAACTTCAAAATTCTGTTTAAATTTTATACCTGAGTCTTTTAAAAGTTTAGTTCTTCTTTCAACAACAAATTTTTCTAATTTAAAATTAGGAATACCATAGATTAATAAACCACCTGGACGATCGTACCGATCATAAACTGTTATTTGATAACCAAGTTTTCTTAATTCTTCAGCACAAGCCAATCCAGCCGGACCTGCACCGATAATTCCAACGGACTGTTTTTTTTGTTTTTCAACTTTTATGGGTTTAACCCATCCTTTTTCCCACGCGGTATCAGTAATATATTTTTCAACTGAACCTATTGTAACAGTTCCATGACCTGATTGCTCAATTACACAGTTACCTTCACATAATCTATCTTGTGGGCATATTCTTCCACAAACTTCTGGCATGTTATTTGTGCTTTGAGAGAGTTCATATGCATCTTGTAATCTACCCTCAGCAGTTAATTTTAACCAATCTGGAATATTGTTATGTAATGGGCAGTGCACTTGGCAGAAAGGAACTCCACATTGTGAACATCTGCTAGATTGCTCTTTAGCTTTCTTATTAATATACTCGTCGTAAATTTCCTTAAAATCTGTTTTTCTTTGATCAACAGATCTTTTGGGCGGATTCTGTTGATCTAGATTTACGAATTTTAACATTTTTTCAGACATCGGAAGAACATAGTTAAATTAAAGATAATTTAAAGTAAAATTAGGTCACTATTATTTACTTATTTTATAAAAAACCCTTTATTTTGTGTATATTTCGTCGCATAACAGATATGCAATTTTTAAGATGAACTCGTTGGTTGAATTAAATATAAATCAGCTGTCACTTCATGGAAAATATAATTCAAATTCTTTTAATCTCAATAATACAAGGTATAGCTGAATTTATCCCGGTGAGCTCATCAGCTCATATTAATTTATTATCTAATTTATTTAATTACGAAAAAATTGAGCTTGCAATTAATGTCAGTGCACATTTCGGATCTTTGATTGCTGTTTTGTTTTATTTTAATAAAGAAATTTATAATTTTTCAAAAAACAAGAATTTATTTTACAAAGTAATAATTGCATCGATACCAATTTTTGTAATTGGTTATATTTTAATAGAGCTTAAAATAATTTCAAATTTAAGAACCATAGAGATAATGGGATGGACCACAATTATTTTTGGTATTTTGTTGTATATTTCAGATAAATTTAAAATCAAACTTAAAATGAAAAATAACTTCACATTAAAAAATGCAATAATAATTGGTTTTTATCAAACATTAGCTTTAATCCCGGGAGTAAGCAGATCTGGTATAATAATAACTGGTGCTAGATTTTTAAAGTTTAATAGAATAGATGCTGCAAAAATATCTTTTTTACTTTCTATTCCTGCTTTGGGGGCATGGAGTTTGTATGGTGTTTTTGACCTAATAAAGCAAAATGATCAAATATTGACTGTAAGTTCGATATTAACAACTTTTCTGTCATTTGTATTTTCCTATATCACTATCAAATATTTTTTAATATATCTGAAGAAATTCAATCTTAATTTGTTTGTAATTTATAGATTATTAATGGGAATAATATTATTATCAGTAGTATACTTATAGTAAAATTGTTAAGACTATCAAAATGATTAGAACAGAAAATAAAAAAACTATCACAGATTTTTGTAGGGATAAATGTGTTAAAAATTTCATATTTAGATTTTATAGCGAAAAAGGATACCTAAATCAATGTCAATTGTATTAGTAACTGGTTCATGTGGGTTAGTTGGCTCTGAAGCTTCTACTTTTTTTTCAAAAAAGGGATTCGATATAATTGGAATAGATAATAACTCAAGAAAATTATTTTTTGGAAAAGATGGCGATGTTAGCTGGGTTAGGAAAAAATTAGAGAAAAGTATAAAAAGTTATAAGCATTATAATATAGATATCTCTGAACCAAATGCTGTAAGAAATATATTTAAAAAATATAAAAAAAATATAAAACTAGTAATTCATTCTGCCGCCCAACCTTCACATGACTGGGCAAAAAATAATATATTTAAAGATTTTGATGTAAATGCAAGAGGAACAATTAACCTGTTGGAAATGACTAAAAACTATTGTTTTGATGCACCTTTTATTTTCATGTCTACTAACAAAGTTTATGGCGACAATCCAAATAAACTTCCATTAGTAGAAAAATCAACAAGATGGGAGATTAAAAATAATCATTTATTTAAAAATGGAATTGCTGAAAACATGTCGATTGATAACTGTGTGCATAGTTTTTTCGGAGCCTCAAAAAGTTATGCTGATCTTGCTGTTCAAGAATATGGAAAAAATATTGGACTTAAAACAGTTTGTTTTAGGGCAGGATGTATAACGGGACCTAATCATTCTGGCGCTAGGCTTCATGGATTTTTATCCTATTTGGTAAAAACTGCTTTAGATAAAAAAAAATACTACATTTATGGCTATAAGGGCAAACAAGTAAGAGATAATATTCATAGTTATGATGTTGTTAATTGTTTTTGGCATTTTTTTAAAAAACCTAGAACTGGTCAGATATACAATATGGGTGGGGGCAGAAAATCAAATTGTTCTATAATAGAGGCAATAAATACTATTTATAAACTTACAAATATTTCAATTAAAAAAGAACTCAAGAGACAAAACAGAGTCGGTGATCACATTTGGTATATTTCAAACATGAAGAAGTTTAAAAATCATTATCCTAAATGGAAACAAATATATAATTCTGAAAAAATTATCGATGAACTTTTGTCATCAAGATAACTTTAAAAAATTTGAGATAATTTCTAAACCTTTTTTTCCACTCTTTTCAGGATGAAACTGGCATCCAATGAAATTATCTTTTGATACTATAGCTGGGATTTTGTGTCCTCCAAAATCGTAAAATGCTGCAATATCTTTCTTTTCAGTTGGATCAACAAAAAATGAGTGAACAAAATAATATAAATTATTCTCATTAATTGATTTCACAAAATTAGAAAAGTTATTATTTGAAAATTGATTATTTAAATTAAGTTTAAACCAACCCATATTAGGAATTTTAAGTCTTTCATTTTTTTGGGAAATTGAAGGAAGCTTTTTTACATTTCCTTTAATTAAACCTAATCCGTTGCTTTTTCCAAATTCTTCACTTGTATTAAAAAATAATTGTAAACCAAGACAGATCCCAAGAAGTGGTATTTTTTTATCTCTAGTTTTAATTAAAGTTTCGGTTAATTTGTTCTTTTCTAATTTTTCCATAACTTTTTTAAAAGCACCCACGCCTGGAAAAAAAATCTTATTTGCGGATAAAATTTTATTAGAATTTGTTGTAACTTCGACATTATTGTCAAAAATTTCTACAGCTCTTTTTAAACTTAGAATATTGCTGCTACCAGTATCTACTATAATAATTTTACTCAAAGTAATTTTTCTCCTTGCTATCGTGGAGGTCCCAGAAGGATTTGAACCCTCAACCTTCTCGTCCGTAGCGAGACGCTCTGATCCAATTGAGCTATGGGACCACAATTTATTGAAGTATCAAAGAAATTACCAACTTTAAAGGGTTTTTATATGGCATTGATATAAGTTAAAATAGAATGTAATTAGTCTATTCATGTCTGAAAAAAAATCGGTAGTAATTACATCGGCAGTCAGAACGGCCATTGGTTCTTTAGGGGGAACTCTGAAGAATATACCAGCATATAAATTGGGCTCTTCTGTCATCTCTAGTGCAATTAAAAAATCTAATTTAAAACCTTCAGAAATTGACGAAGTTATAATGGGGCATGTATTAACAGGTGGCGCTGGACAGAACCCAGCACGTCAAGCTGCTATTGAATCAAAATTGCCAAAAGAAATTCCTTCATATGTTGTTAATCAAGTTTGTGGTTCGGGTTTAAGATCTATAGCTTCTGGTTATCATTCGATTCTTTCTGATAACTCAAATATTGTTATTGCAGGTGGTCAAGAAAGCATGTCACAAGCTCCACACGTAGTTCATCTAAGAAATGGAAAAAAATTAGGAGACACAGAACTGATCGACTCTATGATTAAAGATGGCCTTTGGGATGCATTTAATGGTTATCACATGGGGATCACAGCAGAAAATGTTGCTCAGCAATTTCAAGTAACAAGAAAAGATCAGGATAAATTTGCGTTTGACTCTCAGTCAAAAGCTTTAAAAGCACAAAAGGAAAATAAATTTGATGATGAAATAGTTCCTTATGAAATCCAACTAAAAAAAGGTAATACTATTTTCAATAAGGATGAACATCCAAGAGCAACCACATCCCTTGATACTTTAAGTAGATTGCGAGGAGCATTTAAAAAAGATGGAACTGTAACTGCTGGGAATGCATCAGGTATTAATGATGGTGCGGCAGCAGTAATTTTAATGTCAAAGGAAGAGGCAGAGAAAAGAGGGTTAAAACCTTTGGCGGAAATTAAATCATGGGCATCATGTGGAGTAGACCCATCAATTATGGGAACAGGACCTATACCATCTTCAAAAAAAGCTTTGGAAATTGCTGGATGGTCTTCAAAAGATTTAGACTTAATAGAAGCTAATGAAGCTTTTGCGGCTCAAAGCTGTGCTGTTGTAAAAGAACTTTCACTTCCAATAGAAAAGGTAAATGTAAACGGTGGTTCAATTGCCCTTGGCCATCCAATTGGTGCTTCAGGCACGAGAATTTTTGTCACATTAATTCATGAAATGTTAAAAAGAGATTCCAAAAAGGGTCTGGCTACGCTATGTATTGGGGGAGGCATGGGTGTTGCTATGTGTATTGAACGAAAATGAAATTATCTAAACCAAGAAAAAAACTAAAAAATAGAGCAATCAGTAAAGTACCATTTACTGTAAGAGGATATCAGTATTACTATGGAGCAATAATTTTAGTAGTTTTATTAATTGGTTTTAGCCAAGTATTTTCTTAATAAAATTTTCTGAATTAATACCTGAGAGTTTATATCGGGTCTTTTCTTTTTAAATATAAGTCTTAAAAGTTGCATAAAACATATTGCAAAATCGAAGTGTCAAAAAAGCGGATAAATTGTGTCAAAAATTGTGTATAATAAATGAATGGCGAAGAATATATCTGTTCCTGATATAGGTGATTTTAAGGATGTTGAGATAATCGAAGTACTTGTAAAACCTGGTGACCAAGTAAAAAAAAACGATCCAATTGTTACTTTAGAGAGCGACAAATCAAGTGTTGAGGTGCCTTGCCCAACTGAAGGTAAAATTTATGAATTAAAAGTAAAAATTGGAGATAAGGTTTCTGAAGGAAGTATTCTTGCCACCTTGGAAGGTGAAAATGAGAAGAAAGAAGAAATTGCTTCTCCAAAAAAAGAAATTGAAGAACCTAAAAAAGAAATAGTTCAACACACAGAAAAAACAAATGGGTTGAGGAATGGTAGAGAAACAATTTATGCTCAACCAATTTCTAAAGATGATATAGATCCTGCGGAAACACAAGAATGGTTGGACTCACTTAGAGCTGTAGTAAAATCAGACGGGTCCTCTAGAGCAGGTTATCTGCTTAAGAAAGTAATTGACGAAGCATATACTCAAGGATTAACTTTACCTGATACAAGAACTACACCTTATATAAATACTATACCATCAACAGCTGACGTCAGATCCCCGGGTGATCAAAACTTAGAAAGAAAAATTAGAGCTTACATAAGATGGAATGCGGCTGCCATGGTTGTTAAAGCTAACAAAAAAAATCCAGAGTTAGGTGGTCACATTGGTACTTTTGCATCTGCAGCAACGTTGTATGACGTAGGTATGAACCATTTTTGGAGAGCAAAAAACAATAAGTTTGGAGGAGATTTGGTTTATTTTCAAGGTCACAGTGCACCAGGTATGTATGCAAGAGCTTTTTTAGAGGGAAGAATATCAGAAAAACAATTGGATAAATTTAGACAAGAAGTTGAAAAAGGTGGATTGTCCTCTTACCCGCATCCATGGTTGATGCCAAAATTTTGGCAGTTCCCAACTGTATCTATGGGACTTGGACCAATGATGGCAATTTATCAAGCAAGGTTTACTAAGTATTTAATTAACAGAGGTCTTTTAAAAGATCAGGATAGAAAAATTTGGTGTCACTTGGGTGATGGTGAAATGGACGAACCTGAAAGTTTTGGTGCAGTGGGACTAGCAGCACGAGAGAAACTAGATAATTTAATTTTTGTTATAAATTGTAACCTTCAAAGATTGGACGGGCCTGTAAGAGGTAATGGAAAAATTATTCAAGAACTTGAAGGTAGATTTAGAGGATCGGGATGGAATGTAATCAAAGTTATTTGGGGTTCTTACTGGGATCAACTTTTATCTAAAGATAAAACTGGTTTACTAGTTAAAAGAATGACTGAAGCAGTCGATGGTGAATATCAGGCATTCAAAGCAAAAGGTGGGGCATACGTAAGAGAGAAATTTTTTGGTAAATATCCTGAATTAAAAGACTTGGTAGCAAATATGACTGATGCTGATATTTGGAAATTAAATAGAGGAGGACACGATCCTCATAAAGTTTACTCAGCTTATCATGCTGCTGTTCAATGCAAAGGTAAGCCAACAGTAATAATAGCTAAAACAATTAAAGGTTATGGAATGGGTAAATCTGGTGAGAGTATAAATACGACACACCAACAAAAGAAATTAGACGAGGAAGATTTATTATTTTACAGAGATAGATTTAATGTGCCACTTACTGATAAGCAGGTTAAAAATATTGAATATTACAAACCATCAGAAAATTCACCAGAAATAAAGTATTTAAAAAATTGCAGAGTTAAGCTTGGTGGACACATTCCTGAGAGAACCACTTTTGCAAAACCAGTTAAAACACCTCCTCAAGATATATTTGAAAGTTTTATGAAGTCCACGGGTGATAAGGAAATGTCAACTACCATGGCTCTTGTAAGAATGCTTGCGAATTTACTTAGAGATAAAAATGTCGCTCCAAGGTTAGTGCCAATCATTGCAGATGAAGCAAGAACTTTTGGTATGGAAGGTTTTTTTCAAAAAATTGGTATCTATGCGCATGAAGGTCAAAAGTATGAACCTGTGGACTCTGAGCAATTAAGTTCTTACAGAGAAGATAAAAGTGGCCAAGTTTTACAAGAAGGTATTACAGAGGCAGGAGCAATGTCATCTTGGATTGCAGCTGGAACTTCTTACACAAATCATGATTTAGAAATGGTTCCCATTTATTTATTTTATTCAATGTTTGGTTTTCAAAGAATTGGGGACTTAGCTTGGGCCGCAGCAGACTCTCAGACAAGAGGTTTTTTGATTGGAGCAACATCTGGAAAAACAACCTTAGCCGGTGAGGGATTACAACACCAGGATGGACATAGTCTTCTCATGGCATCTGCAATACCTAACTGCGTAAGTTATGACCCTACTTTTTCATATGAGATGGCGGTTATTTTTAGAGATGGATTAAAAAGGATGCACGAGAAAAAAGAAAATATTTATTACTACATAACTGCAATGAATGAAAATTATACTCATCCTGAAAAACCTGCTGGTTCAGATCAAGGAATTTTGAAAGGGATGTATTTGTTTAAAAGTTATAAGGGAAAAGGAAAAGCAAAAGTACAGATGTTAGGATCTGGATCAATTTTAAGAGAAGTTATTAAAGCTGCCGAAACTTTATCAAAAGATTACGGAGTAGATTGTAATGTTTGGAGTGCTACTAGTTTCAATGAATTAAAGAAAGATGGTATGGAAGTTGAAAGAAGAAATTTATTAAATCCAAAAGAGAAGCCTAAGAAAAGTTATGTACAAAAATGTTTAGATTCTCAAGAGGGAATTATATTTGCAGCATCAGATTATATAAGATCACATACAGACCAAATAAGACCATATCTTAATAAGCCATTCTATACATTGGGCACTGATGGTTTTGGAAGAAGTGATACAAGAAAGGAATTAAGAAAATTTTTTGAAGTTGATAAAAAGCATATTGTTACATACACTTTAAGCGCATTAGCAAAAGAACAATTGATGGCTTCAGAACATGCAGAAAAAGCAATTAAAAAATACAATATTGATCAAACAAAAGTTTTTCCAACAAAATTATAGTGTTTAATGGCTGAAAAAAAAATATTAGTTCCAAATATCGGAGATTTTAAAAATGTTGAAGTGATTGAGGTATTAGTTAAGTCAGGAGAACAGATCAAAAAAAATGATCCCTTAATTACTTTGGAAAGTGATAAATCAAGTGTAGAAGTTCCTGCAACTGATGAAGGAAAAATCAATAAAATTATTGTTAAAGTTGGTGACAAAGTTTCAGAAGGAAGTGAAATATTATCATTAGAAACTGTAAGTAAAAAGGAAGAAAGCAAAAAAGCAGTTGAGATAAAAGAAAATATTCCTGAAAAGAAAATAGTAACTGAAACTCCAAAAGAAATAGCTCCTGTAGTAAAAAAATTGACTAAAGACGGTGTATCATCTGCAAGTCCAAAGGTGAGAAAATTTGCAAGAGAATTAGGTGCTGATATCGTCCAGATACCTGGATCACAAAGAGCTGGTAGAGTAACTGAAGATGATGTGAAAAAATTTGTAAGATCCCAGGTATCAGTAAATGAAGGAAAGGTTGAAAAGAAAGTTTACAAGGATGAGTATCCTCATGAAGCATTCGGAGAAGTAGAAAAAAAAGACCTTCCTAGAGTGAAAAAGTTATCAGGACCTCAACTTGTTAGATCATGGACTGAGATCCCTCACGTTACTCAACATGATGAGATAGATATAACTGAAATGGAACAGTTTAGAACAACCCTAATTGATAACTATACTGGTGAAAGAATCAGAATAAGTCCTTTAGCATTTATAACTAGAGCTGTAGTCAATGCATTAATAGAATATCCTAATTTTAATTCATCTATAGATACTGCAACTAACAAATTAATATTTAAAAAGTATTATCATGTAGGCTTTGCCGTAGATACACCACATGGTTTGATGGTCCCAAAAATGAGAAATGTTGATCAAATGGGTTTAAAAGAAATTTATGAAGAACTTAAAAGAGTAAGTAAATTATGTAAGGAGCTAAAAATTGATAAAAAGGAATTCTTTGGTGGTTCTATGACAATATCAAGCCTTGGCGGTATCGGAGGAAATTTTTTCACACCAATTATAAATCCTCCTGAGGTAGCAATTCTAGGAGTGGGAAAAACATTTGAAAAAGTGAAAAAGGTAAATGGTCAGTTTATCGAAAGAAAAATATTACCAATCTCTTTGTCATATGACCATAGAGTTATAGATGGTGCTGAAGGTGCAAGATTTTGTGTCCACTTATCTAAAAGCTTGGGTAAAGATTTTGCATTCAAGCTAGCTGTCTAAATGAATAAAAAAATATTTTCGCTAATTTGCGCTGTCTCTTGTTCATTAATTTGGGGAACAGCATTTGTTGCTCAGGATATGGGTATGGACTATATAGGACCTTATACATTTTCTGCTGTCAGATTATTGCTAGGATTTTTCACCCTATTACCTTTTTTTTTTATTTTTGAATTTAAAAAAGTCAAAGAGACAAGATTAAGTTTTGAAAAAATATTTATTTATCTTTTTTTTCTTGGTTTTTTCTTAGCAGGTGGAAATATTTTTCAACAAGTTTCTCTTTTGTATACAGATGTTGCTAATTCAGCAGTTTTTACAGTTTTGTATGTAGTGATAGTTCCTATAATAGCCTACTTTCTTTTCTCAAAAAAAATTCATAATTCTGTTTGGCCTTCAGTTTTGATGTGTTTAGTCGGAGGTTTATTTTTAAGTGAACTTGGAAATCTACGTGTGAGATTTGGTGACTCTTTAGTTGTAGTAGGTGCTTTTTTTTGGGCCTTCCACATAGTATTTATATCTAAATTTCTAAAGATTTTTAATTATCCAATCACAATTGCAACTTTTCAATGTTTAAGTGCCTCTTTAATTTCCTTTATACCGGCTTTCTCCTTTGAATTTATTTCGCTTAAACTTATATCAATGGAGACTACTGAATTAATTTATGCGGGAGTGTTATCAAGTGGAATAGCTTTTATGTTACAGGTTTTTGGTCAGCAAAATCTTTCTCCTGCACCTGTTGCTATTATTTTTTCTCTAGAGGGTGTTTTTGGATCGATTGCAGCTTGGATAGTCTTAGATCAATATTTAAATGAATTTAAAATATTTGGAATAATAATAATTTTATCAGCAGTTATTTTCTCACAACTAGCTCCAATGTATGGTAAAAGAAAACATGGATGAAACTAATTCAGGTTATGCAAAACATGTTGGCGGACTTAAGAGTAAAAAAATTGATAGTTCTCTTTTTGAATACGAGACTGAAGTAAAGGAAATACACCTTAACACTGCTGGTATGGCACATGGCGGGTTCCTTACGTTTATAGCTGACACTGGTATGGGTAATGCTGCACACCAAGTTGCTGGTAACAAAAGATGTGTAACAATTTCTTTAGAAATGAAATTTATATCTGCGGGTAAATTAGGAGACAAACTTATTGCTAAAGTAAAAGTTCAAAAGAAAACTAATACTTTAGTATTCTTAACTTGTGAGATTATTAATTCGCAAGGCGTAGTAGCTGTTACTTCGGGTGTATGGAAAATTTTGAAAGTTGATAAGTAAATCAATTCGCTTTGGTTCTTCTATAATTAAAATATCCAAAAATAAAAAGAGTTATTAATGAAAATGGATAAATAATTGCTTTATTTGGTCTGTCTAAATTTTCGATTTTAAATTCACTAATTACATCTCCTGTTTCCATTCCCATTTTTTTTGCTATTCCATTCCATTTCAAATTATCAACTGTAATTCTACCATCAATGTTTTTTAAAGTTATACCTGCATCTTCTAAGGAATACTGATTTTCAAAACTTTTTTTATCTATCACAAAAAGTCTATACCGATCCCCGTACTCTGTTCTCCTTGTTACTTTAATATGCACATCCCTATTCGGTTCAAATTCAATCAAGCTAATTTTTTCAGCATTGAGTTGTTTATTTTCAAATTTTGGAGAAAATTTATCTAAAATATATCCTGGTCTAAATAATGACATAGCTATTACAATAAAAATAATAATTTCATACCATCTAAGTTTATTTATAAACCAACCTTGTGTTGCTGAGGTGAATACCAAAATTGCTATCAGAGAGGTTGTAACAACTAAAAATCCATGCCATAAACTTTCTATACCAATTAATAATAATTCATTATTAAAAATAAATACTATCGGAAGTATTCCGGTTCTTAAACTATACCAAAAAGCTTGTATTCCAGTTTTGATTGGATCTGCTCTTGAAATTGCTGCTGCTGCATAAGATGCCAAACCAACAGGGGGTGTGACATCAGCCATTAATCCATAATAAAAAACATATAAATGAATTGCAATTAGTGGAAAAATATAACCAGAAGCATTTCCTACTTCTACAACTACCTGCGCCATCAAAGCGGCAACAACTAAATAGTTTGCAGTTGTTGGTAAACCCATTCCCAAGATAATACAAAGTAAGGCAGTGAGTACTAACAAAGTTATTATATTCCCACCAGATATAGCTTCTACAATAACTATTAAGTTGTTACTTAACCCAGTAGAAGCTACTGCCCCGACTATTATTCCTGCAGTTGCTATCGCGATCGCAACGCTAATCATATTGATTGCTCCTTTTTCAAGACCGCCAACAACTTTGTTAAAACCTACTTTAAGGGCATTAGATAAACTAAGATCATTTTTTTTTGCGTCTAATAATTCTTTTACAAAAATTATTAACATTAGTGACAATATTGAATAAAATACGGATGATGCAGCTGTCCATCTTTCAACTAATAGCAAATAAATAAGAATAAAAATTGGAATTAGAAAGTGAATTCCTCCTAAAAAAGTTTTTCCCAATTTAGGTATTTCACTTTCAGGTAATCCTTTAATATTTAATTTCACGGATTCTAAATGTGAAATATAAAATAAAGCAATGTAGGAGATAACCGCCGGTAAAAATGCATGAGTAATAACAGTAAAATATGATATGCCTAAAAGTTCTGCCATAACAAAAGCTGCAGCCCCCATAATTGGTGGCATAATCTGTCCGTTTACAGAAGCAGCTACTTCAACAGCTCCTGCCTTAACTGGCGGTAAGCCAGTTTTTTTCATAATTGGTATTGTAAATGTTCCAGTAGTTACAGTATTTGCAACGGACGAACCAGAAATTAAACCGGTTAATCCTGAAGCCAAAATTGCTGCTTTTGCCGGGCCACCTCTCATTTTTCCAACTAAAGCAAATGCTAAATTTAAAAAATATTTTCCACCTCCGGCAACATCTAAAATTGCGCCAAATAATACAAAAAGAAATATAAAACTGACTGAGACACTTATTGGTATCCCAAATATTGCCTCTCCTCCAAACCAGTGATAACCCACTAATCTTGTCAAAGATAATCCTTGATGCGAAATTAGATCTGGCATTGATTGTCCAAATACTGAAAAAAGTAAAAAAATTAATGCAATAACTACTAATGGAATTCCAATGGCTCTTCGTGTAGCCTCTAACAAAAGAATAATTCCTAAAGATCCCAGTATAACTTCATAAGGTATAACAAAACCAAATAAATTTATTTTGGCCATTATTCCTTGTCGATAAACTAAGCCTTCATAATCAAAGAATATATATAATGTTGCCACTAAACCTATAATTACTAAGAAAATATCAAATATAGATATTGGTTTGTCTCTACTTTTCTTGAGACCTGGATACGCTAAAAAACATAACGCTAATCCAAATGCAAGATGAACTGACCGTGCTGGTACATCAATTATCTTTCCGAAATCTAATATGAATGGTAACGGAGATGCATACCAAAGCTGAAATAATGACCATGAGATAGCAATCGTAGCAACAAGTTTTAAATTCCAATTTTTTAATTTTCTTCTTGAACCACCTTCTTCATCGAATCTTTCAAAAAAATTCGGTTTGTCTGGATCTGGCACTGAACTCATTATGAGACAATAAAAAAAAAGGCCCAGTTAATCAACTGGGCCTTTTTAATAAATAGCTTACATTAAGCCTTTTTCTTTATAATATTTAACTGCTCCTGGGTGTAATGGTGCAGATAAACCATCTACGATCATTTTCTTTGGATCTAGATTAGCAAATGCAGGATGTTGTTTTTTGAAATCGTCAAGATTTTCAAAAACAGCTTTTACAACTGCATATACCAAGTCTTCTGGCACTGCCTCACTTGTTACAACTGAAGCCATAACACCAAAAGTAGTTACATCTTTTTTAGAAGTTTTGTAAGTACCTTTTGGAATTGTTGCAAATGCATAAAATGGGTTGTCAGCAACTAATTTCTTTACAGCACTTGTATCTAAATTAATGATACTCGCGCCACATCCATCAGTTGATTGGGCAACACCTGCGTTAGGAACACCAACGGTATATCCAAATGCATCGATTTTTTTATCACAAAGTGCACCTGATTGTTCTGAAGATGTTAGTTCAGACGTTGATCCGAAATAACCAGTATCAACTCCATGAGCTTCCATTAAAACTTCAAAAGTTCCTCTTTGACCAGAACCTGGGTTTCCAATATTCACTTTTTTTCCCTTTAAACTATTCCAGTCTTTTATTTTAGAACCTTTTCTAGTAATTATTTGAAATGGCTCAGGGTGAGCTGAAAAAACAGCTCTAAGACCATTAAAAGGTTTTACTTTATCAGGTCTAGTTCCATTATACGCGTGATACTGCCAGTCTGATTGTGCAACACCGAATTGAAGTTCCCCTTGCATGATTTGACCTATATTATAAGTCGAACCACCTGTTGAAGGAGCTGAACAACGTAATGCTTTATCTGTCCCCTTTTTTCTTCCGTGCTCTGCAGATTGTATTTTTGCTACCATTTTGCATATAGCATTACCAACTTGAAAATAAACTCCAGTTGGTCCACCTGTTCCTATTGAAAAGAATTCAGCAGATTTTGCTATAGTTGTAAGAGGCAAACTGATCGCAAATAAAAACAACGCTCCAGAGATTGTTGAGATTATTTTTTTCATAATCTTCCTCCTTAATTATAATTAAATTATGAAAATGTTATCAATTCAAAATACATTATGTAAGGCTAAAAGCTTAATTTGGACAGATTATACAATCAAATATCAAAGGTTTTTATGCCACTCTGATAGCTTTCGTGTTCCTTCAACAACATTTGGAGCATATTTTTTTATTAAATCATCATCTAGTTTTTTACTACTACTGATTTTTTTTAAAAATAAGTCTCCATTAAAATCAGTAAAACTTAATCTTGTAAGCATTTTATCATTTTTAAATCCAAAATCAGATCCGGGCAACAAAGCTACACCAGTTTTTGACAGAATATCATCACACATTTCGCTTGATGTTTTAAACTTCGAATTTAAAAACTCAGGCATTAGATAAAATCCTCCTTGAGGTGGATTAATCAATATTTTGTTTGATTTTAAATTTGTATAAACATAATTTCCTACACATTTTAAAATATTTGTAGTTTTTGCTTTATAATCATCATAATTACCCTCATAAGCTTCCACTGCAGCATATTGCACGGGGCTATTAACAGTAGAGTAAGATTCGCTTGCTAGAGTTTTTAAAGCATTAATAAATTCTTTGTTACCGTCTGGTGAAGCAAAAAAACCTAACCTCCAACCACCAGCCCCACACCACTTACTTAGTCCACCACTTATAAATGTTCCTTCTGGATAAAACTTAGATATTGATAAATAATTCTGGTCAAAAGTTAAATCTGTATAAATTTCGTCAGATAAAATCTTAATTTTATATTTTTTTGCTATCGTTGCGATTTCCTTAAGATTTTTACAGATAGTGCCTGAAGGATTATTTGGGGAATTAATAATTAAAATTATATTTTTATTTCCAATTATTTTAATTTTTTTTTCTAAATCTTCTGCGGTTGGAAACCAATTATTATCTCTTGAAGTATCAAGCCAATGTACTCTATTCTCTGCTATTTGGGCTTGAGGTTCGTATGATACCCAGCTAGGTGTCGGCAAGATAATTTCGCCATTAAATGCAACATGCATAAGCAACATCGCTTCCTTAGAGCCTGGTGTAATAATAATATTATCTTTATCATATTCTATACCTGTACTTTTAAACAATGACCTAGATATAGCTGACCTAAGTTCCTTTAAACCTTGCATTGGTAAGTAATCTTTCCTTGCAGCATTTTCCTTCAATGCTAATACTATTTTTTCTGGAATAGGAAATGGCGATTGACCAAATCCAAAATTATAAACTTTTTTTCCCTGACTAGATAAATTTTTTGCTTTTTCGTTAATAGCTAGAGTAGCTGAAGGTTTAAGACTTCTAATATTTTTTTTTATAAAATCATCCACTATTAAATAACTTACTACAGATTTAATTTATTAAAATAGAACGTTTGACAAAGTGATTCGGTCATGATTTAATCATCTTTTGTTCTCGGTGCTGACCTATATATAGTATTTAAAAAAAAATATAACACTAAAAAATGAAATCTCAGCTTAATGAAATAATTGCAGTTTTGGGACCTACAAATACAGGCAAAACGCATATGGCAATAGAAAAAATGCTTGAGTTTAATTCTGGGATTTTTGGTTTCCCTTTAAGACTTTTGGCTAGAGAGGTATATGACAAATGTGTAAATAAAATTGGTTCTGCAAAAGTTGCACTAATTACGGGTGAAGAAAAGATTATACCAAATTCAGCTCAATATTTTATTTGTACAGTTGAAGCAATGCCCAAAGATAAAGTGGTTGATTTTATTGCTGTAGATGAAATTCAAATGTGTGGTGATAGAGAGAGAGGTCATATTTTCACTGATAGGCTTTTGAACTTTAGAGGCGAGGTATTAACAATGTTTCTAGGATCGCAAATTATGAAAAATATTATCTCAGGTATAATTCCAGAAACACGTTTTGTTGAGCAACAAAGATTTTCAAAACTCTCTTATAACGGACATAAAAAAATTTCTAGACTGGATAGAAAAAGTGCTCTTATAGCTTTTTCTGTTGAAGAGGTATATGCAATTGCCGAATTAGTTAGAAGACAAAAAGGTGGCGCCGCAGTCATTATGGGTTCTCTAAGTCCAAAAACAAGAAATTCGCAAGTTGAAATTTATCAAGCTGGTGACGTTGACTATTTAGTAGCCACAGATGCAATTGGAATGGGGCTCAACATGGATATTGAACAAGTGAGCTTCTCAAGTTTAAAGAAATTTGATGGAAAAAAAACTAGACGTTTGAGAACAACAGAAATTTCTCAAATAGCTGGAAGGGCTGGCAGATATAAAGTAGACGGATCATTTGGGGTAACCGGTGGATGTGAAAATCTTCAATCAGATGAGATTGAAAGAATAGAAAGTCATAAGCTTGATGAAATCAAATTTTTATTTTGGAGAAATTCCAATTTAAATTTTAATAGTGCAGAGGATTTGATACAATCTCTTGAGAAAAAACCATCGAGTAAGAATTTTTTAAGGATCTCAGAGTCGCTTGATGAAAATGTTTTAAAATATTTAGTTAGGGATAAGAAGATAAAATTTTCAAGTGATAAACTCGAATTACTTTGGGATTGTTGTCAAATACCAGATTTTCAAAAAAAAGCATTCACCCACATTGATGTAGTTAGTAAAGTTTTTAATTTTCTAAATACGGGAAAAAATAAAATACCAAATGAATATATGAAAAATCAATTAAAAGGACTCGAAAATTATCGTGGAAACATAGACATGATATCTAACAAAATTTCTAACGTGAGAACTTGGTCCTATGTTGCAAATAAAAAATACTGGGTAGAAAATGCAGATTATTGGGTACAAATGAGTAAGAATATTGAGGATGGTTTATCTGATAAATTACACAATGAAATTACTAAGAGTTTTATAGATAAAAGAATAAGTGTTTTATCTAGAGGATTGAAACAGGATGTCAAACTAAATACTAAAATTAATATGCAAGATGAATTAATTATAGATGATCAATTAGTTGGAAAATTAAAAGGCTTAAAATTAAATTTAGAATTTACATCTGGCACACTAGATACGGATATAAAATCACTAAAAAAAGCTGCACGACAAGGCATTACTGCAGAACTTACCAATAGAGTTAAGGAGATTATCAAAAATAAAGATATTAAATTTGGAAAAAATTATAAAATAGAATGGAAAGACCATCCTATCGCTAAAATCAAAAAGGGAAAAAATTATCTTCATCCTGAAATAGAGATTATAGCAGATGAAAATTTAGAAATTAGTTCAAAAGATGAGTTATTGCATTTTTTAGTTGCTTGGTTAAAAAATTATATTGAGGAGGAGCTTGAAGATCTGATTAATTTAATAAAAAATGAGAATAAAAATAAGTATTTGAGAGCATTATCATTTCAGCTTTATGAGAGCAACGGGGTTCTAAAAAGGACAAATGTTAACGAAGTAGTAAAAGCTATATCTAAAGATGATAGAAAACAATTTAGAGAAATTGGAATAAAAATTGGAAGGTATCATATTTTTTTACCTAAAATGCTTAAACCTAAAGCCGTCGCCTTAAGAATTATGCTGTGGAAATTTTATAATAATATTGGTGAAAATAGTGAAATTCCTAAATCTGGTTTAAACTTTTTGAGTGATTCTCAAAACAAATTTGATAAAAAATTTTTACTATTATGCGGATTTGAAAATTTCGGAAATTACTATATAAGAGTTGATATTTTGGAGAAATTATTCTTAAAAATTTTAGATAATACAAAAAATGGAAAGTTTAAAATAACTTCCGAAATGATGAATCTGTTAGGATGTTCAAAAGAAAATTTTTTTAAAGTTATGCAGTTGATGGACTATAAACGTGAAAAAAAGGATGAGGATATATTTTTTTATAGAGGTTCAAAAAAACAAAATAAAGTTAAGTTTTTTAAAAGAAAAAATAATCCATTTCAAAAATTATCCTCCCTTAATCTTAAATAATGCTAGAATTTTCAAATAAAAAAGATCAAGATAGTGTTGAGTTAATTAAAATAGTATCGTTGCTAATACATGCCGCAAAAATTGACGAAAATTATACAGAAAAAGAAAAAGAGTTAATAAATAATTTTATAATTAACTTCACAAAAAAAAACCCTGGTATTCTTAAAAATAAAACCTCTTCACAAATTTTGATAGAGTCAGAAAAACAAGAAAAAGATTCAAACCATATTTTAGAATTTACAAGAGAAATAAAAAAAATGGATATAAAGATAAAAACTTTTGTTCTGGAAACTCTTTGGGAAATTGTATTGTCTGACAATAAATCTGGAATTTATGAAAGTAATTTAATTAGAAGAATTTGTGGTTTGCTTTATATTTCAGATAAAATAAGTGGTGAAATAAAATTGGGAGTAATGAGTAAAAAAAAATAATGACATATTTTGTGAAAGATGAATGCGTTAAATGTAAGCTTATGGATTGTGTTGAGGTTTGTCCTGTAGATTGTTTTTATGAAGGAGAAAATATGTTAGTAATTGATCCTGATGAATGCATAGATTGTGGAGTTTGTGAACCTGAATGTCCTGTTGAAGCAATTGTTCCAGATACAACTTACCAAAAAGATGATAAGAGTAAGTGGTTAGAAATTAATAAAAAGTTTGCGAAGAAATGGCCAAATATTGTTAAAAAAAAAGACCCTCCAAAAGATTGGAAAAAATATGAGAATGAAAAAAATAAATATGAAAAATACTTTTCTGACAAACCGGGAGAATAAAAATGGGTAGAAAAAAGAAGATAAAAAAAACAAAAATAGTCAAAAAGAAAAGTGAAAAAAAAATAAATCTGCCTGTTAAATCAACTTCGGCAGATCAAAAGGTAGAAATAAAGAAAATTAAAAAACAGCCAACAGAGAAAAAAATTTATAATATAAATGATTATGTGGTCTATCCAAAAGATGGGGTAGGTAAAATTGTGAGTGTTGAAAAGGCACTTATAGGTGGTATAGAAAGTCAAAATTATAAAATTGAAATATTAAAAGATAAATTGACACTTCAATTGCCAATTAATAAACAATCTCTTTTGAGACCAATATGCTCAACTCATCAAATTAATAAGTGTGTTTCAATTCTTAAAAGCAAACCAAAAGTAAAAAGAACTATGTGGAGTAGAAGAGCACAAGAATATGAGCAAAAAATAAATTCTGGTAAAATTTATGAATTAGCAGAAGTGGTAAGGGACCTAAACAAAAATACAAATACTATTGCAGATCAATCTTACAGTGAAAGACAATTATTCGAAAAAGCCTACGATAGATTGGAAAGTGAGTTTGAAGTAGTACTAAAAATTTCTCAAGAGGATGTTAAAAAAAGAATGGATAAAGCGCTAGGAAGGGAAGAAAAGCCTCAAGAAATGCAATAAAAAAAAACGCTCTTTCCGTGAGATTTGGAAAGAGCGTTTTTAGAGAAAACTATTTATCTTCTTCTTCTTCTTTTTTTAGCTTTCTTCTTAGCCTTTTTTTTCTTTTTTTTACGTCTTTTAGCCATCGTTATCTCCCTTTTTTTTAAACAAATCGAAGTGATTCGTTAATTGATTCAACTTTAAGTTTTTTTGAATAGATGTCAAACATAAACTAACTGGTTTTTTTTTAAAAAAAATAAAAAAAATATTTTTTTATCCAAATAAAAAATAACTTAATAAAAGCAAGTAAAATCAACAGTTATTTAATTATTTTTTAGATTTAGAAATAATAATTAAAAATAAAGATTTTCTAAATCTTGTTTATACTTTTCAATAATTTTTTTTCTTTTTAATTTAAGTGTTGGAGTCATTAATCCGTTTTCAATTGTGAATTCTTCCTCAATTAACTTAAACTTTTTAATTTTTTCTATTATTGACAACTGTTTATTAAAATTTTCGATAATACTTCTTATGGTTGAATCATTTTTATCTTTTTTTTCAACTACAATAAGTGCAACAAGATAATTTTTTTTATCTCCATAAACTAAACACTGTTTTATTTTTTCATCATTACAAATAGTATTTTCTATTTTGCTTGGTGAAATATTATCCCCACCATGATTAACAATAATATCTTTTTTTCTATCAGTAATTTTTAAATATCCATTTAAATCTATCTCGCCAATATCGCCAGTATGTAGCCAACCGTTTTTTAATATTTCATTTGTTTCTTTTTCTTTATTCCAATATCCAAGCATTACATTTTCTCCTTTAACCAAAATTTCACCATCATCTGCTATTTTTACTTGATTTGTTTTAAAAGGGGGTCCTACAGTTTCAACTTTGATATGACCCGGCAAGTTACAGCTTACAACTGGCGATGTTTCTGTTAATCCATATCCTTGTAAAGTTGGAAGGCCAACTGCATTTAAAAATTCACCAACATTTTTATCAAGTGCCCCACCTCCTGAAACAAAAGCCTGTAAATTTCCACCAAACTGTTTTTGAATTTTTTTTCTCACTAAAATTTGACATATAAAATTTGTTAGTTTTTCATGAAACATTAATTTCTCATTATTTAATGTTTTTTTTCCTAATTTAATTGTTTCATTAATTAGCACTTTTTTAAGCCCAGATTGTTTATTTAAATTTACAGAAATTTTATTGTATAAATTTTGATAAAATCTCGGAACTGCTGTCATTATAGTGGGTTTTGCAATAGACATATTAGATAAAAGCTTTTCTAAGCTTTCTGCATAGAAAACTTTAGCCCCGAGTAATATTTGTATAAACTGAACAGCGTGCTCATAGGAATGTGAAAGAGGTAACCAAGTTAAAAATACCGGGTTTCTTTTACTTACCAATGGTTTCAATAAATCGTAAGCACCTTCACAGTTGGCTAAGATACCTCCATGGCTTAAAATTACACCTTTTGGATTGCCTGAAGTGCCGGATGTATAGATAATACAGGCTGGTGTATTTCGTTTTAAATTTTTATTTATTTTTTTTTGGAAGTCCTTTTCATTTAGTATATCTGATATTAATAAGCTTTGGGAATCGATTTTTTCAAAAGAAATAATTTTTTTCACTTCGGGATTAATAAAATTTTTTATTTTTTTAAATTGATTTTGATTTGAAACAATAATTAAAGAAGGCTTACAATCGTTTAAAATATATTCATAATCGTTTTCAGAATAAGTTGTGAATATTGGAACTGATATTCCGCCAGCATTCATTATAGCAATATCTGAAACTAGCCAGTAAGGTCTATTCTCTGAAAGTATTAGACATCTGTCTCCATCATTTATTAAAGATTTTATTTTGTGAGAAAGTTTAAAAATTCTAGTTGTAATATCTTCCCAATTGTAGGATGGTTTGTCAGGTTTCAGCCATTTTAAGAATGGTTTTTTTCCCTCAACTTCTTCTGATTTTTTAAAGTATAACTCAACTAGGCTATTTATTTCCGATAATTTCATTATTTGGTGGGCGAAGAGAGACTCGAACTCTCAAGGTATTGCTACCATTGGATTTTGAGTCCAACGCGTCTACCAGTTCCACCATTCGCCCACACCCCCTAATTTATCTTTGTACAAACATTATCTTTTGAATTAATTTACTTAGCAACATAAAAAATGATAAAAAAAATATACGATAAATGTGTGGCTTGGGCTGGACACAGATATGCAAAGCCTCTTTTAGCTTTTGAATCTTTTATTGAAAGTTCATTTTTTCCAATACCGCCAGATGTAATGATAATTCCAATGGTAGTTGCAAAAAAAAATGAATTTCTTCATATAGCATTAGTAGCTACAATTTTTTCTGTATTAGGTGCACTTTTTGGATATTTAATTGGTTATGTTTTTTTTAATGAGATAGGTGTTAAAATATTTGAACTTTATGGATATGAAGATCCTAATTTCTTAAAAGATAAATTTTCAACAAAAGGTGGTTTTTTTTCTTGGTTGGGAATTCTTGTGACTGCTGGTTTTACTCCATTGCCATTTAAACTTTTGACTATTTCGAGTGGTTTTATTCATTTTAATTTAATTTTTTTTATAATAATTTGTGTTCTAACAAGAGGATCGAGATTTTTTTTAGTGGCATTTTTAACTTATAAATTTGGTCAAAAATTTGGGCCTTTCCTTGAAAAGGAAGGTGCTAAGTGGTCGGTTATTATAACTATTTTTGTTCTGGTTACAGCAGGTGGATTTTATTTCTTATTAAAGTAAAAAATGGAAAAAAATTTTAACAAAATTTTATTGGCTATTTTAGCATTTTCAATACTATCAATTTTTTCTGCTTATTTTATTGAATATGTTTTAGGTCATAAACCTTGTAAACTTTGTTTATATCAAAGATATCCTTATTTTGTGTCCGTTTTTTTAATTCTTAATATTCTCGTTTTAAAAAAATATGTAAAATTAATTTTATTAACTCTTGCTTTAGTGTCTTTTTTTGGATCGGTAATTGCATTTTATCATTTTGGTATTGAACAAGGTTTTTTCAATGAGGCACTGATTTGCGAAGCTAAAAATTTTGAAAATAATTTGAGTAAAGATGAATTATTAAAAAGTCTTAGCGAAAATACTATAAGTTGCAAAACGGTCACTTTTAGAGTTTTTGGCCTATCGCTTGCTTCAATAAATACTGTTTTATCATTTATATTATTCGGTATATTTGTGAAATTGTATAAAAATTATGAAAGAAACAAATAAAAAAACTCTAGAAGAAATTATAAGAGTAGATCATGCTGGGGAAAGAGGCGCTGTTAAGATTTATGAAGGCCAGCTGCTTGCTTTAAACACTTTTAGAAAAGACGAAAAATTAAAAAAGTTGATTGAAGATATGAAAGAACATGAAAAAGAGCATTTTGAATATTTTGAAAAAGAAATACAAAAGAGAAATATTAAGCCAACAATATTTTTGCCCCTTTGGGACTTGCTGGGTGTAACACTTGGATTTGGTACAACATTACTTGGCCAAAAAGCTGCTATGCTTTGTACTGCATCAGTCGAAGAGGTTATATGTGATCATTACAAAGACCAATTGGATAAGCTTGGGGATGATGAAAAAGAATTAAAAAAATCAATAAAAAAATTCAGAGAAGACGAAGATGATCATAAAAACATTGCTTATGATGAAGGGGCAACTAAAAAAGGTCTTTATTCTGTTCTCGACAAAGTAATTCAAAATACATCTAAAATTGCTATTAAAGTTTCTGAGAAAATTTAATTAAGGTTCTAATTCAATATCCCAATATAAATAGTCCATCCAACTTTCATGTAAAAAATTTGGCGGGAAGTTTCTTCCATTTTTATGAAGATCATCAACAGTTGGAATAAATGGTTTTCTTTTTAATCTTAAATCACATTTGCTATAAAGTTTTCCTCCTTTTTTGACATTGCAGGTAGAACAAGCGGTGACAACATTCTGCCAGTCAGTTTTTCCACCTTTGGATTTTGGAAGCAAATGGTCAAAGGTAAGGTCTTTTTTGTCACCACAATACTGACACGTAAATTTATCTCTAAGAAAAACATTGAAACGTGTAAAATTTGGATTTTCAGAAGGTTTTATAAAACTTTTTAATGCGATTACGCTTGGCAATTCCATTTCGAATGATGGGCTCCTAACTTTCCTTTTGTATCTTGAAACAATACTAACTCTATTTAAAAAAACAGATTTTACTGCATCCTGCCAACACCATAAAGATAGTGGATAATAACTTAATGGTCTGAAATCAGCATTCAAAACTAGTGCTGGACATTTTTCTAATGGAATTTTTTCACTCGAACTAATTATCATGATTAATGCTAACTTATGAAAACGAAATTATCAAGTTATAAATTTGTTACACTTTATCAATCAATATTATAAATTATTTTTTAAAAATTCCAAACCAATGCTCAACCCTTCTGTAGGTATGCGATGTTCACAATTTTGAAAAATTTTTGTATTTATTTTAATATTTTTGTTAATAAAAAATTCTTTGGATGCTAAAAAATTATCAATAGGCACAACCTGATCAATATCACCATGCATCAAATAAATTTCTGGATTTGAAACTATATTTTTATCTAAATGTTCTTGATTAATAATTTTACCAGAATAACCAATTACGCAACCAACTGAGTCTTTTCTTTTCAATGCTGTTTGTAATGATATCATACATCCCTGACTAAAGCCTACCAAGGCAATTTTTTTTGCACTAATGTTATTTATTTGTATAACTTCAGCAATAAAATTATTTAATTTATTTTCTGCAATTAAAGATTTTGAGAGAATTTCCTCAGGAGTTTGATCCATTAGATCAAACCATTGGAAACCAGAGGAATTTACTTTGCATATTTCTGGTGCATCCGGACATAAAAATAAAGTCTTAGGTAAAAAATTTTTCCAGTAATTAGCAACAATAGAGATATCTTTACCATCTCCTCCGTAACCATGGCACAGGACAACTGCACTTTCCGGTGACTCAATTGGATTAACAATTTTTGTATTTAAAGAATATTTCATCACTTATAGACCTACATGAAATTGTTAATCCATTCTATAAATTTTTTGTCCTCAAAATTAATATCTCCAATAATTCTAGCAAATTCATTTCCTTCCTTATTTAACAAAATAGTTGTCGGAACTCCTCTAAGCTTAAATTGTTTAGTTAAATCAAATTCTGGATCAAAATAAATTTTAAGATTTTTTAAATTTAAATCTTGATAAAATTTTCTAGTCTTATCTTTATTGGGTTTTTCTAAGTTAACTGGATAAATAAGTATATCTTTGTTTAAAGTACTAAAATTATCTAATGAGGGCATTTCTTTTCTACAAGGTTCACACCAAGTCGCCCAAAAATTTATTACCTTAATCTTGCCATCATTTTTATTAACTTCGATATCTTTGAGGTAAAAATCCTTAAATTTTACTTGGGAAACTTGTAATGGATTTTTATGAAGAACTATATTATTGAATGGTAATGGTTCAGCTGCAATTGAGAAATTGAATTTGAAAAAAACTAATAATATTAAAAACTTTAAAATATTCATATTTGAATAGGTTTAACATACAAAATGAAAAATAAAAATAAGACTGTTTGGTCAAATAGATTCGGGAAAACTAATTCCAAAAATTTTCAAAGAATTGGTTCATCTATTAATGTTGATAAAAGACTTTATAACGAGGATATTCAGGCATCGATTGTTCATGTGCAAATGCTAACAAAGAAAAAAATAATTCCAAAAAGTGATGGAATTAAAATAATAAAAGGATTAAAAAAAATTAAATCTGAAATCGATAAAAATAAATTTAAATTTAAAGTAGAGTTTGAAGATATCCATCAAAATATTGAAAAGAGACTTTTTAAAATTATTGGTGACTCCGCAGGTTATTTACATACTGCAAGATCAAGAAATGATCAAGTTGTAACAGATTTTAAAATATGGGTCAGAAAAGCTTCGTTAGATATAAATGAAACTATTAATTCGTTACTCAAATCTCTTTTAAAAAAAGCATCTAGAAATATTGACACTGTTATGCCTGGATTCACTCATTTGAAGAACGCACAACCAATTTCTTTTGCTCATTATCTGCTCGCTTATGTAGAGATGCTTTATAGAGATAAAAAAAGATTTAAAAACAATATAATTTTGATTGATGAATGTCCTTTGGGATCTGCGGCTTTAGCTGGAACCTCATTCAATATTGATAGAAATTACACTGCTAAAAAACTTGGTTTTAAAAAACCTACTGGTAACTCTATTGACGCAGTTTCTGATAGAGATTTTGCTATAGACTTTTTGTCTGCATCTGCCACATGTGCAATGCATTTATCTAGATTAGCTGAAGATTTTATAATCTTTAATTCAGAAGCTTTTAGTTTTATTGAATTTACAGATAAGGTTCTAACAGGTTCATCGATAATGCCGCAGAAAAAGAATCCAGACCCTGCTGAATTAATAAGAGGGAGAACAGCAATAAATTATGGAAATTTAAATTCTATGCTCACAATAATGAAGGGTTTGCCAATTTCTTATTATAAAGACTTACAAGATGATAAAGAGTTAGTTTTTGATAGTTTTGATACTTTGAAAGATAGTTTGTCGATGTCTATCGAGCTTATCGATAATTTAAATACAAAAAAAAATAATATGAAAAATATGGCTCAAAGAGGTTATACAACTGCAACTGATTTTGCTGACTATTTAGCTCAGAAAAAAAATCTGCCTTTTAGAAAGGGCTATGCTATATCCTCAAAACTAGTAAATTATGCTGAGAGAAAAAAAATAAGATTGGATCAACTTTCTTTGAAAGAGATAAATAAATTTATTAAAAATACTAAAATAAATATTCCAAAAATATTTGATGTAGTGAATTCAATGAATTCAAAGACCTCATATGGAGGCACATCAACAAAAAATATAAAAAAAATGATTAAACAATATAAATCTTACTTAAGATAATGCGTGAAATAGTTTTTATATCATTGGTACTTTTTTTCTTACAAAGTTGTGGGAAAAAGGATAATCCAGAATACCAGTCAATGAAAATTAAACAAAATAACATAGTTAATTTAAAAACATGAGCTTAAATTATAAAAGTCAAAGTCTACTAATAAATAATACGTACATAAAAAAAATTGCAAAAAACAACGCAACACCTTTTTATCTTTATTCATACGAAAAAATCAGAAATAATTTTACTAATTTTTCTAATTACTTTAAAAAAATAGACCCCCTTATATGCTTTTCAGTCAAATCAAACTCGAATGTATTTATAATATCTGAACTTGGTAAATTAGGGTCAGGTGCTGACGTGGTTTCAAAAGGCGAACTAATGAAAGCATTAAAAGCTAAAATTAAACCAAATAGAATTGTTTTTTCTGGTGTGGGAAAAACTGAAAACGAACTTTTATATGCTATTAAGAAAAAAGTTTTATTGATAAATATTGAGTCTGAGAGCGAAGCAATATTGATTAACAAATTGTCGAAAAAACTCAATCGTATTACTAATATTGGTATTAGAATAAATCCTGGTGTGGACGCAAAAACTATGTCTAAAATCACGACTGGTAAATTAGATAGTAAATTTGGACTTATTAAATCTGATTTTTTAAGATTTTGTAAAAGCTCAAAAAAATATAAAAATATAAAAATAAAAGCGGTTAGTGTTCATATTGGAAGTCAAATAACTTCAATAGGTCCTTATAAAAAAACTTTAGATTTTTTGATAAAAACTATTAAATCAAGTGGAATAAACTTTGAATTTGTTGATCTGGGTGGTGGATTTGGAATTCCCTATAATAAGAAGGATAAAATAATTGATATTAAAAATTATTCCAAATTAGTTGAAGCATTTAAAAATAAATTAAACTGTAAAATAATTTTTGAACCTGGAAGATTTATAATAGGAAATACAGGAACACTTATATCAAAAGTTGTTTTTGTAAAAAAAAGTGGAAACAAATATTTTATTATTATTGATGCGGGTATGAATGATTTTATGAGACCAGCGTTATATAATGCAAAACATGAAATTATTCCAGTTATTAAATCTAAAAAAAGAATTAATGGGAATGTTGAGTTTGTTGGACCAATATGTGAAAGCTCAGATACTTTTCTCAAATATAAAAACTTTACATCAGTAAACGAAGGAAGTTTGGTCGCTATAACAAACGTTGGTGCTTATGGATCTACGCTTTCCTCCAATTATAATACCAGACCTTTAGCGGCTGAAATAATCATTAAAAAAGGTCAGGTAAAAGTGATAAGAAAAAGGCAAAAAATTTCTGAGATCATTTAATAAATGATATTTTTAAGGTCATTTTTTTTTAATATTTTCCTTTACTTGGGAATTGCAATCGCGTGCATTATTGCATTACCACTTTTAGCTGTAAGGGACAAGTATATGATTTGTGCTGCAAAAATTCTCTCAAATTATATCGTATTTTTAGTTAAAATTTTTCTTGGTGTTACAATTGAATTTAGAGGTCTGGAAAATCTCAAAAAACACGAAAAATATTTTATTGCGTCAGCACATCAATCAATGTTTGAAACTTTCGCTTTACAAACTGTTTTGCCAGGTCCAATTTTTATATTAAAGAAAGAGTTGATGAGAATACCTTTGTTTGGATGGTGTTTAAAAAAAATTGGCGCAATTGATATTGTGAGAGATACAGCAACAAAAGAAAATTTAGGTTTTTTTGATAAAATTTTAGATAAAACAACTAAGAGTAAAAGGCCATTATTAATTTTTCCACAAGGCACAAGAGTTCCTTATAAAGAACGACCTCCATTCAAAAAAGGTGTTGGAAGAATATATAATGCGATTAAATTGCCATGTATCCCAGTGGCCTTGAATTCTGGTAAGGTTTGGCCAAAAAATAAATTTAATAAATATCCAGGTAAGATTACAATATCTTTTCTTAATCCTATAGTTTCCGGTTTGGAGAAAGAAAAATTTGTAAACAAACTTGAGACAGATATCTATGAAGAAATTGACATTATAGATTAACTATTTTCGTCCAAAATCTGGTTTGTCAGTTTCCTGGCCAGCTTTTATAATTGATTTTCTTAATTCTTTTGACTTATTAAAAATCTCAATGAGTTTTTTGCCGTCTTTATCAGCAATTACTTTTTTAAATTCATCTAAATTCTTACTAAACTTATCAATAGCCTGAATTATTAAATCGCTATTATCAATAAATATATCTCTCCACATTGTTGGTTCAGAAGCTGCTATTCTTGTAAAATCTCTTAAACCTCCAGCACTATATTGAATAATATCTTTTTGCATTTTTGTATCGTGACCCATAACAGTTTTAACAATATTGTATGCTATTACATGGGGTAAATGACTTGTTATAGATAAAATTTTATCGTGCTCATCAGGAGACATTATTTTTACTTTGCTGCCCATAGTTTCCCAAAAAAGCGAAACTTTTTTAATGTCCGATTCTTTTGCATTTTTACTAGGTGTTATTATCGTCCATCTGTTTTCAAATAGATTTTCCTGACCTGCTGTAGGACCACTTTTTTCAGTTCCGGCAACTGGGTGTGATGGTATCCAGTTTACTTCGTCTAATTTAACCTCAAATCCTTTTTTGACAGAAAGCGTATCAGTTAAGATTGATCCGTTTTTAAGGCTTTCCTTTATTTCCTTGATCACCGAACCAAAACTGCTTGATGGAGTAGATATCAAAACTAAATCAGAATTTTTAACTGCTTCTGCTGAGCTTGAAACTATTTTGTCCGATAAATTATCTTTTTTTATAACCTCCATTGCAGATTTATTATTATCGAAAGTAATTATTTTTTTAATTGAACTTTTTTTCTTAAGGGCTTTAAATATTGATGAACCTATTAAACCACAACCGATTATTGTTATTTGATCAAACATTAAAGATTTTTTTCAAAGTTAAAATTAATTTTTTATTTTCGTAACTGTTTCCAATCGTTACTCTTAGAGAATTTTTAATATTATAAACATCCATTTGCCTGACCAAAATTCCTGAGTTTGCTAATTTATTAAATACTTGAGATGAGTTTAGCTTTACATAATTAAAATTAAAAAGGAAAAAATTTACATTTGTTTTATTCGTTGTAATTCCTATTTGATCGGCAACTTCAAATATTTTTTCAGCCCAAAAAGTATTATGGTCGACTGCCTTTTTTAACCATTTGCTATCTTGTACGGCTTGTGTAGCCGCAAAAAGAGCAGGTCTGCTGACATTAAAAGGGGGTTTAATTTCATAAAGCTTCTTAATAATATTTTTTGAACCGTAGCCCCAACCTATTCTTAATCCTGCCAGACCATAAATTTTTGAAAAAGTTCTTGTAACTATTACATTTTCAGATTTAGAGAACAAATCTATTCCAGATGAATAATTAGGATCATTAATATATTCATAGTAAGCATCGTCTATGACTAATAAAATATCGCTCCTTAGCTTTTTTCTTAATGTTATAATTTCAGATTTCTCCAAATACGTACCTGTTGGATTGTTTGGATTTGCTAAAAAAACGATTTTAGTTTTTTTATTTACACAATTTAAAATTGAAGTGACCGAAGCTTTAAAATTTTCTTCCTTAGCGTATCTTACTTTAGCTCCAAACATCCTGCTGTAAATTCTGTAAATTATAAAACTGTACTCTGGAACAATAACCTCGTCACCTTTATTTAAAAAAAGTTTACAAACTAATTCAAAAATTTGGTCCGAACCTGATCCTAGTATAATTTTTTCTCTTTTAATTTTAAATTTTTTAGCAAGAACTTTTCTAAAAAAGGTTCCGTCAGAATCTGGATATCTAACAAATCCTTTTCCTATTGAGCTATATGATTTTACAGCCTTTGGGCTTGGTCCTAACGCCGATTCATTTGCAGATAGTTTTATTGGACTTCTTCTGCTTTTAAATAAACTCAGTCCCGCAACGTACTTCTCAGCTATTATTTTTCTCGGCTTTGGTAATTTCATAATATTTTAAATGTCTTATATTAAAAGCAACTTAATTTGTATAACGTAAATCAAAATATTTGAATAAATTGACATGTTTGTGGCGATTTAGTATATATTCGCCTAGCGCTGATTTAACCAAATTGCGAGCGCTGAGTAAATGCAGCTAAACAGGGATTTTTTTTACCCAGTTTAGCTGGGTTTTTTTTTGGTAAAAATAAAATGGAAAATGTTAAAAAATTAAATATATCTAAATCTCTATTACTTGACTGTAAACAAACGGTTAAAGATTTTCCTTTGGCTTATGAGACATACGGAAAGTTAAATGAAAATAAAGACAATGCTATATTAGTGTTTCATGCTCTTACAGGTGATCAATTTGTAACCGGATTAAACCCAATAACTAAAAAGGAAGGTTGGTGGGGAACTGCTGTTGGCCCAGGTAAGGCAATAGATACCGATAAATATTTTGTGATATGTGCAAATGTAATTGGTGGGTGTATGGGTTCGTGGGGTCCTAAAGAAGTAGACAAAAAAACAAATGAACCATATGGTTTAAGTTTTCCAGTGATTACAATAAGAGATATTGTTAGAGCCCAGGAAACACTTTTAGATTATTTGGGTGTTGAAAAACTTCTCTGTGCTACGGGCGGCTCAATGGGTGGAATGCAAACACTACAGTTTTGTGCAACATTTCCAAATAGAACATATTCAGCAATGCCAATTGCCTGTAGTACAAGTCATAGTGCACAAAATATTGCACTCAATGAATTAGCCAGACAGGCTGTGATGGCTGATCCAGTATGGGATAAAGGGAAATATATTAAAAAAAACGTTCAACCAAAAAATGGTTTAGCAGTTGCAAGAATGGTTGGTCATATAAGTTATTTATCTGAGAAAGGTATGCAAGAAAAATTTGGTAGAAAACTTCAAGAGAGAGGTGACTATGATTTTAGTTTTAATGCAGATTTTCAAGTTGAAAGTTATTTAAGACACCAAGGTTTTGCATTTGTAGAAAGGTTTGATGCCAATTCAATTTTATATATTACAAGAGCAATGGATTATTTTGATTTATCAAGACAATATAAAGGTGGATTAACCGAAGCATTTAAAAATCAGAAAACAAAATTTCTTGTGATATCATTTTCTTCTGATTGGCTTTATACAACTAAAGAAAATAAAGATACAGTAATTGCTCTAAACGCAGCTGGTACGGATGTTTCTTTTGCAGAAATTAAGACTGACAAAGGTCATGACTCTTTTTTAGTAGATGAGCCAGAGTTTTTAAAAACTATTAAAGGTTTTATAGACTCAATGCATATAAAATTTAAAAATGAAAAAAGAATTTAAAGTTATAGCTGAATTACTTCCAAATAACATCCGAGTACTAGATGTTGGTTGTGGAGATGGATCTTTAATGGATCTTTTAATAAAAGAAAAAAATATAGAAGCAAGAGGATTAGAAATAAAGGAGGAGCATGTAAAAAAATGTATTTACAAAGGTCTATCTGTAATTGAAGGAAATGCAGAGACAGAACTAAATCAATTTCCTGATCAATCATTTGATTACGTTATTCTAAGTCAAACACTTCAAGCTTTTTATAGTCCAGAAAAAGTATTGAAAGATTTATTAAGAGTTGGAAAATGTGCAATTGTATCAATACCGAATTTTGGTTATTGGAAAGTAAGAACAAGTTTATTACTTTTTGGAAAAATGCCTGTAACAAAAACATTGCCTTATAGTTGGCATAACACACCTAATCTCCACATGTGTACAATAAAAGATATGTATAATTTTTGCGCGGAAAAAGATATTAAAATTGATAAAATTTTGGGATTACATGGTGATAGGACTTCTCAAATTAAAAAAAATAATCTGGAGATTAAAAACCTTTTTTCAAAAATTGGGATATTTGTATTAAGTTAAATGTTAGAGATCAAAATAATAAAATGTTTAGAAGATAATTATAGTTATTTAATTAAGGATAAAAAAACAAATTTAGTCGCAGTGGTTGATCCTTCAGAATTTAAAACTGTAGATGAAGAAATAAATAAAAATTACAAGAAACTAGATTTTATATTAAACACACACCATCATTTTGATCATGTTGGTGGAAATTTACAATTGAAAACAAAATATAATGCAAAAGTTGTTTGTTCAGCTTATGATCAAAATAAGGTTCCAGGTGCAGATATTAAAAAGAGGGATAACGATTATTTTATTTTTGGAGAAACTAACTTTAAGGTAATTCATGTTCCAGGTCATACCCTTGATCATATAGTTTTTTTTTCTGAAACTGATGAAGTATTATTTTCTGGAGACACTTTATTTTCACTTGGTTGTGGAAGAGTATTTGAAGGATCATATGAACAAATGTTTAACTCATTAGAAAAAATTAAAGAGCTTCCAAAGAGTACAAAAATTTATTGCGGCCATGAATACACAAAAAATAATGCAAAATTTTGTACAAAAATCGATAAAAACAATTTAAAACTAAAAAAAAGAGTTAAAGATGTTAAAAATAAAACTAATTTAGACGAACCGACAATTCCAATTACATTGAAAGAGGAAATTGAGACAAACACATTTTTAAGATATGATATAAATAAAATCAAAAAAACTTTAGAATTAGATAATGCTTCAAAAGTTGAAGTTTTTAAAAAATTAAGGATTTTAAAAGATCAATTTTAACATCATTCACCTTGACTTGATAGGTCACAGGGTTATATTGCCTTAAATTAAAAAGGTTTATTTTATGTCTTTTGCAATAATAGAAACAGGTGGCAAGCAATACAAAGTATCTGCTAGTAATATTTTGAAAGTAGAAAAACTGAATATTGTTAAAGGAAAAAAAGTTGAGTTTAAAAAAGTCCTTCTTGTAAATGATGATAAAAATACTGAGGTTGGTAATCCAACTGTTGAAGGCGCATTAGTAGAAGGTTTAGTTTTAGACAATATTAAAGATAGAAAAATTTTAGTTTTCAAAAAAAGAAGAAGACAAAACTCTAGAAAAAAATATGGGCATAGACGACATCTTTCAAAAATCCAGATCACTAAAATTTTGTCCAAAGGTGGAAAAGTAATTTCTGAGATAGAAGATAAAAAAATGAGTTTGTCAAAAGAACAAAAATCAGATAAAAAAACCGTAAAGAAAAAAGAAGTAATTAAAAAGAAGAAATAAAACAAATGGCAACAAAAAAAGCAGGTGGATCATCGAAGAACGGCCGAGATAGCGCCGGTCGTCGTCTAGGCGTTAAAAGATATGGCGAACAATTAGTGAAGCCTGGAAATATAATAGTCAGACAAAGAGGCACAAAAATACATCCTGGAAATAACGTTGGCATGGGTAAAGACCATTCAATTTTTTCTCTTATTGCAGGAAAAGTTAAATTCAAAAAAACCAAGTCAAATAGAACTTTGGTTTCTGTAGTTCCCAAATAAATTCAGTAGAAAAATAACTACTTTTAAAAATGAAATTTTTAGATCAAGCTAAGATTTATATTAAAGCTGGTAATGGAGGCTCTGGTTCTGCAAGCTTCAGAAGGGAAAAATATGTTGAATTTGGAGGACCTGATGGAGGAGACGGCGGAGACGGAGGATCTGTTATTTTAAAGTCAGAGAGGAATCTTAATACTCTAATAGACTATAGATACAAACAACATTTCAAAGCTGAGGTTGGTAAATCAGGTAGTAAAAAAAATAAAACTGGTGCAGGTGGTAAGGATTTGATTTTAAAAGTACCAGTTGGAACTCAAATATATGAGGAAGATAATAATACTTTGATTTTTGATTTTACTAAAAATAATGAAAAATTCATTGTTGCTACTGGTGGAAAAGGAGGATTAGGAAATACAAGATTTAAAAGTTCAACAAATCGTGCACCAAGAATTAAAACAAATGGAAAGAAAGGAGAAGAATTTTGGATTTGGCTACAATTAAAGGTTATTGCAGATGTTGGTATAATAGGATTGCCTAATGCAGGAAAATCAAGTTTTTTATCTAAATGCACTAGAGCAAAACCAAAAATTGCCAGCTATCCCTTTACAACTATTAATCCTAATTTAGGGGTGTTAAATATGAACCATAAAGAAATTATTTTAGCTGATATACCTGGCCTTATTGAAGGCTCTCATAAAGGTATAGGATTAGGCGATAAATTTTTAAGACATATAGAAAGATGCAAGACTTTAATACATTTGATTGATATATCTGAAAAAGACATTTTCGATAACTATTTAAAAATTAGGAATGAATTGTCTAAATACGATAAAAAAATTTTGAAGAAAAAAGAAATAATTATTTTTAATAAGTCAGATTTGATTGATATGAATGATATAAAGAATAAATTGGATAATTTCAAAAAAAGAGCAAAGAAAGATTTCGAGATTATTTCTTTAATGTCCAACCAAAATTTTGAAAAAGTGAAAAAAATTATTTATAAAAAATGTACATAGAAAATGCTAAAACAATTGTTATAAAAATTGGTTCTTCAAATATTGTTGATAACAGAGGAAAACTAAAAGAAAAATGGCTTAACAGTCTTGTTAAAGATCTTAAGGAACTGGCAAATAAGAAAAAGAATATTGTAATTGTTTCGTCGGGAGCAATAGCTTTGGGTTTAAGTTATTTAAAAATAAATAAAAAAAAAATTAAACTTGAAATGAGTCAAGCGATCGCATCAATTGGTCAAATACATCTAACAAATGTTTACAGAAAGATTTTTGAAAAAAATAAAATTAAGATTGGTCAAATTTTGATTTCTTTGGATGATACAGAGCAAAGGAGACGAGCTATAAATGCAAAAAGAACTTTTGAAAATTTATTTAAACTAAAAGCAGTACCTGTAGTAAATGAAAATGATACTACAGCAACATCAGAAATAAAGTATGGAGATAACGATCGTCTGGCTGCTAGAGTTGCACAAATAATTAGTGCTGATGTGCTTATAAATTTATCAGATGTAGATGGGTTATATAGTAATTCATCTAACAAAAAAAACATAATTTCAGAAGTGAAGAATATAGATGATAAAATTTATGCATTTGTTGAAAATAGAAAAAATAATTATGGATCAGGTGGTATGTTGACGAAATTACAAGCTGCAAAAATTTGTATAAATTCTGGTTGCTATATGGCAATTGCTAATGGTTCTAAAAATAATCCAATAAAAACACTTTTAAAAAATAATAAATGCACATGGTTTATCCCAAAAGTTTCTAGTTTGCATGCTAGAGAAAAATGGATTGTAAGCTCTATAGGTAGTGATGGAAAAATTTTTATTGATGATGGTGCTATAAAAGCACTTAAAAATGGTAAAAGTCTTTTACCAGCAGGCATAATCAAAATTCAAGGTAACTTTATCAAAGGCGATAATATTCTTGTTGTTGATAAAAATGGAAACGATTGTGCAAGAGGGTTGACATCATTTTCATCAATTGAAATTAACAAAATCAAAGGATTAAAGACAGATCAAATAGAAAAAGTTCTTGGATATGCGAGTAAATCGGAAATTATTCATAGAGATGATATGGTAAGGCTATAATGAATTATATTAAAAATATTGGAGAAAAATCTTTAAAAGCATTTGAGAACTTAAAGAATGTGGAACATTCAAAAATTAAAAGAGCTCTAAAAGAATACGCGTCCCTTGTGAAGAAAAATAAGTTTAAAATTTTAAGGGAAAACTCAAAGGATATAAAAAAAGCAAAAAGAAAAAAACTTATAGACAGATTAATCTTAAACAGCGCAAAAATTAACCAGATTGTATCAAGTATAAAAACAATTGAAAAATTTAAGAACCCTGTTGGTCAAGTTTTATCCAAATGGAAAAGATCAAATAAACTAAAAATTGAGAAAGTATCAATTCCAATAGGCGTTATATCTGTAATATATGAGAGTAGACCAAATGTTACTGCAGACGTCGCATCGCTATGCTTAAAATCTGGTAACAGTGTAATCTTGCGAGGTGGTTCTGAGGCTTATTATACAAATAGATTTTTAGCTAACCTATTTAGGAGAGCTTTAAAAAAAAATAAAATTGACAAAAATTGTGTCCAATTTATTGAAAAAAAAGACAGAAAAATTGTCGACTTTATTCTTTCTAAAATGAGCAATTATATTGATTTGATTGTTCCAAGAGGGGGTAAAAATTTAGTCAAAAAAGTTCAGAAACTATCTAAAGTAAATGTAATCGGACATCTTGAAGGATTATGTCATATTTATTTAGATAAAAACTCAAATTTAGAAATGGCTAAAAAGATTATAATTAATGCCAAGATGAGAAGAACAAGCATTTGTGGAGCATTAGAAACTCTTTTAATAAATGACAGGATTTTATCATCTCATGGAACTAAGATTATTCATGCTTTAATTAGAATGGGTTGCGAGGTTAGAGTAGACGATAAAATAAATAAATTATTTAATTATAGATTAAAAAAGGCAACTGAAAAGGACTGGCAAACAGAATACTTGGACTCAATAATTTCAATTAAATCAGTAAAAGGCGTGGATGAAGCTGTGTCTCATATTTTAAAATATGGCACTATGCATACAGATAGTATTATTACTAATAATAATAAAACTGCAAAAAAATTTTTAAAAGGCGTTAACAGTTCAATTGCAATGCATAATGCTTCAACACAATTTGCTGATGGGGGAGAATTTGGATTTGGTGGTGAGATTGGAATTTCAACTAATAAAATGCCACCAAGAGGTCCTGTTGGTATAAATCAGTTAACTTCTTACAAGTACATAGTTAAAGGCAATGGTTCGATAAGATCTTAACTAATGGGTGTGCTGAAGAAAAATCATAAAAAAATTGGAGTTTTGGGTGGCACTTTTGACCCGCCACATGAAGGTCATTTAGAGATTTCCAAATTTGCTATAAAAAAATTAAAGCTTAAGTTTTTAATTTGGGCAGTAACAAAGAAAAATCCTTTAAAGAATAAGTCTTATTTTTCATTACAAAAAAGAGTCGATTTTTCAAAAAACTTAATATCAAAGGTCAATAGAATTAAAATTGAAACTTATGATGATACCATAAGGTCATCTAAAACCATTAATTTAGTAAAGTATCTTAAAAAAAAATATAAAAAGTCAGAAATATTTTTTTTAATGGGATCAGATAACCTTTTAAAATTTCATAAATGGCATAATTGGCAAAAAATTTCAGATTTTTGTAAAATTGTTGTTTTTCCAAGAAATGGCTATTTAAAACAAATATTTAAATGTAAAGCTTACAATTATCTAGGAAAAGAAAAAATTAAATTTATTAAGTCAAAAAGGATCAATATTTCTTCTTCAAAATTAAGAAAAAATTACTTAAAATATAGATAATGGAAGTTTTAAAACAAAAAAAAATAATAGAAAAAGCTCTAAATGATAGTAAAGCTAAAAATATAATATCAATAAATCTGAAAGGTAAGTCTTCAATTGCTGATTATATGATCATAGCCTCTGGGACATCTTCGAGACATATACAATCTTTGTCAGAAATAATTGTAAAGGAATTAGATAAAAACGGCTTAGGAAAATATAATATAGAAGGTAAGACAAGCACTGATTGGAAATTAATTGATGCAATTGATATTATCGTCCATATATTTCATCCTGAAAAAAGAGAATTTTACGATTTAGAAAAAATGTGGTGTGATCCAACTGAAATTAATGAAGCAATTACATGATTAGAATATCTCAAATTTTAACTTTTTTTATTATTTTAACTGTCAATCTACATGGCAATACTGACGAAAAACTCTATAAAAAAATTGATTTGTTTGGTGAAGTTTTAGAACAAATTAAAAAAGAATATGTGGAAGATGTCGACCAATCTGAAATGCTAGACTCGGCTATCAATGGAGCATTACAATCTTTGGATCCTTATTCTGCCTATATGAATCCTGAACTTTTTAAAAGTATGGAAACAGACACCAGGGGTGAATTTGGAGGACTTGGAATTGAGGTTGGAATGGAAGCCGGAGTGGTAAAGGTAATTTCTCCAATCGACGATACCCCAGCGTCAAAAGCTGGAATTAAAGCTGGTGATTACATTGTGAAAATTGATGACAAGCAGGTTCAAGGAAAGTCGCTAATGGAAGCGGTTAAAATGATGAGGGGCCCAATTGACTCTAAAATAAAACTTACGATTAGAAGAAAAGGTGAAAAAAAAGCTTTGGAGAAAATTTTAAAAAGGGAAATAATACAAATTAAATCTGTCGAAGCTGAAATCATACAAAAAAATATTGCCTATATAAAATTAAAAGCATTTAATAGTAATAGCAGTAACCAATTAAATAAAAAAATAAGCGATTTTGAAAAAAAGAACAGCCCAATTGGTTATATTCTTGATCTTAGAAATAATCCTGGTGGACTTTTAACCCAAGCAGTAAGTATTACAGATTTTTTCTTAGACGATGGAGAAATTGTTTCAACTAAAGGAAGGAAATCAATTGAGAACAGAAGGTTTTTTGCAAGAAAGGGAGATAAAGTTAATGGAAAGCCCTTAATAATTATAATTAATAATGGATCTGCATCAGCATCTGAGATAGTTGCAGGCGCGCTTAAAGATCATAAAAGAGCAATCATTCTTGGAGAAAAAACATATGGAAAAGGCTCGGTTCAATCTATTATACCGCTGAGTGATGGTGGTGGAATACGATTAACAGTTTCTAAGTACTATTTGCCATCAGGTAAATCAATTTCAGATGTAGGTGTAACTCCAGATATTTTCATTGAAGAGCAAGGTCAAAATTTTAAAGCCAATAGTCCTTCTGATAATCAATTAAATTATGCTTTAAAACTTTTGACACTATGATGTCTACAAAAAAACTTCCTTTGAGAATAGGTGTTGGAGCAATAGTTTTAAACGAAAAAAATCAAGTTTTTGTAGGAAAAAGAAAAGATAATCCAGTAGATAAATGGCAGATGCCACAAGGTGGTGTAAATGAGGGCGAAGACTTAACTTCAGCAATGAAAAGAGAACTTAATGAAGAAACTGGAATACAAAATATCAAAATACTTAATGAAATTGATGGTTGGTTTGAATATGAATTACCAAATTACCTTTTAGGAAAAATTTGGAGAGGGAAATTTAGAGGTCAAAAACAAAAGTGGTTTATTGTTAAATTTTTAGGTAACGATGAGGAAATAAACTTAGAAAAGGATAAACCAGAATTTATTGAGTGGAAATGGTTGGATATTGAAAATTTACCAAATGTAATCGTTGATTTTAAAAGGAAGGTTTACGAAAAACTTTTGCCAAAAATAAGAAATTTTATAAACTAATTTGTGATAAACAGTCGATTTTATGAGAAATAATATATCGCTTTTTATCATCTATATTTTCTTGGTTTAACTCCTTTTTACTGTCTTCAATCATACTGGAAATAGCATTTTTTGAAAGGTTATCGAGGTCAATGATGGTTGAGGACAATATTGTTAGATTGTTTTTCGAAAACTCTACTGTTCCATCCTCTACGAAAAATTTCTTTTTATTTTCATTAATATTTATAATTCCAGGTCTTAAGAAAGTAATTATAGAAATATGATCAGCTAAAATGGTCATTTCTCCTTCGAACGAAGGTATTGTTACTGAGTTTCCTTTTTCTGAAAACATTTTTTTTTCTGGAGAAATAATTTCTATATTAAAATTATCATTCATTTAGGCTGCTGCCTCTTTAGCCATCTTTTCTGCTTTTGCAATTGCCTCTTCAATGGTACCAACCATATAAAAAGCAGCTTCAGGTAAATGATCGTATTCTCCTTTACAAATTGAATCGAACCCTTTTATTGTAGCATCTAAACTTACAAGTTTTCCAGGAGTTCCTGTGAATACTTCTGCAACAAAAAAAGGTTGTGATAAAAATCTTTGTATTTTTCTTGCTCTTGCTACAGTCAATTTGTCCTCTTCTGATAGCTCATCCATACCTAATATCGCTATTATATCTTGAAGAGATTTATAGGTTTGTAAGATTTTTTGAACTTGTCTTGCTACTCTATAATGTTCTTCACCAAGAATTCTTGGATCCAAAATTCTAGATGTAGAGTCAAGTGGGTCGACAGCTGGATAAATCCCAAGCTCAGCTATTTGTCTAGAAAGTACCGTTGTTGCATCCAAATGTGAAAATGATGTAGCTGGCGCAGGATCTGTTAGATCATCTGCGGGCACATAAATAGCTTGAACAGAAGTAATAGACCCCTTTCCTGTGGTTGTAATTCTCTCTTGTAAATTTCCCATGTCAGTGGCCAGTGTTGGTTGGTATCCGACAGCTGATGGAATTCTGCCCAATAATGCAGAAACTTCTGAGCCTGCTTGTGTAAATCTAAAAATATTATCAACAAAAAATAAAACATCCTGTCCTTCCTTATCCCTAAAATATTCAGCAACTGTTAATCCCGTTAATCCTACTCTTGCTCTAGCACCAGGCGGTTCGTTCATTTGACCATAAACTAGTGCTGCTTTAGAACCTTTTCCTTCTGGCTTGATTACTCCTGATTCTATCATTTCGTGATATAAATCATTTCCTTCTCTTGTTCGTTCACCTACACCTGCGAAAACTGAGAATCCTCCGTGAGCTTTTGCGATATTATTTATTAACTCCATGATAATAACTGTTTTTCCAACACCTGCTCCTCCGAACAAACCTATTTTTCCACCTTTAGAATAAGGCGCTAACAGATCAATTACTTTTATACCTGTTTCTAAAATTTCAGTCTCAGTAGACTGGTCCGTAAATTTTGGAGCCTCTCTATGTATTGGCCAACGTTCTTTTGTTTTTACTTCACCTTTTTGATCAATCGGTTCGCCTATAACATTTATAATTCTTCCGAGTGTCTCTGGCCCAACCGGAACACTTATTGGTGCACCTGTATTTTGAACTTGATCGCCCCTTTTTAGACCTTCTGTGCTGTCCATAGCTATTGTCCTCACGCTATTTTCTCCTAAGTGTTGAGCGACTTCTAAAATTAATTTATTTCCCGAATTATCTGCAACTAAAGCTGTTAAAATTTCAGGTAAATCTCCCTCAAACTGAACATCAACTACAGCTCCGATTACTTGAATGATTTTTCCGTTTTTACTCATTTATAAACTTTCAGCTCCAGATATTATTTCAATTAATTCTTTTGTGATAGCAGCTTGTCTGCTTCTGTTATAATTTATTGTCAGTTTTTCGACTAAATCCCCTGCATTTCTTGTCGCATTATCCATAGCTGTCATTCTAGACCCTTGTTCGCTAGCTGAGTTTTCTAAAAACCCTTTATAAATTTGTGTAGAAATATTTTTTGGGAGAAGATCTTCTAATATTTCATCTTCTTCGGGCTCAAAATCGTAAGACGAATCTTGG
>CACFZK010000007.1 GCA_902570785.1 uncultured Pelagibacteraceae bacterium
GGGAAGAAATAGATAATCAATAATTAACAAAAATGAAAAGAATATTTTTATCTTTTCTGATTTTTTTTGTAGGATCATTTTTAATCCAAACTAAAGCATTATCCAACAGTTCTGATCCTGAGGGCTTTATTTCTGAAGTAATAGATGAAGCAAAAGTAATTTTAAGTGGCTCCTCTACCGCAGAAGAAAAAGCAAAAAAATTATCTGAAATTGCACTCAAGACTGTCGATGTTAAAGGACTAGCCTATTATACATTGGGAAAAAAGAGAAAAGAAATAACCCCAGAAGAACTTAAAAAATATGAGGATTTATTTGAGAAATATTTCTTAAAAAGTTTTACTTCAAGATTAACAGATTATTCAGATCCCAAAATCAATGTTCTATCGTCAGAGGTTGTAAATGATAAATATACAATAGTAAAAACTATGCTTCTTAAAACTGATAAGAAACCAGAAGTAAAAATTGATTGGCGGGTTTATACTAAGGATCCTAATAATCCATTAATAAGAGATTTGATAATTGAGGGGTTAAGTTTAGCACGCACACAGAAAGAGGAGTTTGCGTCAGTATTGAGTGCAAATAATAATGATATTAATGCATTGTTCTTAACATTAGAGAAATTCATTAGTAAATAAATATGATTTGGTATTTTGTTATATCGCTTTGGTTAATTGGTGTTATGGTTGATTAGATGGTGGGCCCGCCAGGATTCGAACCTGGGACCAATACATTATGAGTGTACTGCTCTAACCAGCTGAGCTACAGGCCCTTTTAAGACTAACTTTTACAATATAAATATTTATTTTTCTAGAAAACTTTTTAATTGTTTTGATCTACTTGGGTGTTTAAGTTTTCTTAAAGCCTTAGCCTCAATTTGTCTTATTCTTTCTCTTGTTACAGAAAATTGAAGACCAACTTCCTCTAGAGTATGATCTGTATTCATTCCAATACCAAACCTCATTCTTAGAACTCTTTCCTCACGAGGGGTTAGAGATGCCAAAATTTTTGTAGTTGACTCGCTAAGATTAGATCTAATAGCAGTATCTAAAGGTTGTAAAGCATTTTTGTCCTCAATAAAGTCACCCAAACTACTATCCTCTTCATCTCCAACCGGAGTTTCAAGAGAAACAGGTTCTTTAGAAATTTTTAAAACTTTTCTAACTTTCTCAAGAGGCATAGCTAATTTTTTGGCTAATTCTTCCGGAGTCGCTTCTCTTCCAAACTCACTCAAAATTTGCCTTTGTGTTCTTACAATTTTATTAATAGTTTCAATCATGTGAACTGGAATTCTAATAGTTCTAGCCTGGTCAGCTATTGATCTTGTAATTGCTTGTCTAATCCACCAAGTTGCATAAGTTGAAAATTTGTATCCTCTCCTATATTCAAACTTATCAACTGCCTTCATTAATCCAATATTACCCTCCTGAATAAGATCTAAAAATTGCAATCCTCGGTTTGTATATTTTTTTGCAATTGATATGACCAGTCTTAGGTTTGCTTCAACCATTTCCTTTTTTGCGACCCTAGATTCTCTCTCACCTTTTTGTATTCTTTTAACTAATTCTTTAAACTCTCCGACTGGTAACTCAATTTTTTTACTAAATTCGACTAATCTATCACGAATTTCATCAAAATCTTTTCTGTGCCTTTTGAAAAAACTTTTCCATACTTTATTTTCTTGTAAAAAACTTTCAAACTTTGGATTAACTTCATTTCCAATATAATATTTTAAAAATTCAGACCTTGAAATTTTACTTTCAATTGCTAATCTTAAAAGGACACCTTCAAGTGAAAGTATTTTTTTGTTTTCTTTGTAGTGAGATTGAACCAATTCTTCAACTATGGCACTGCTCAATTGTAAGTTTTTAAAACCTTCAACTAAAATGCCTTGAATTTTTTTAAAGTTTTTATTTTTTGATACCGACAATTCTTTGCCATTTAAAATACAGTTTAGTTTTTCAATTTGATATTTTTTAAGTTTGACATAATATTTGGATAAGTTATCTATGGTTTTAAGTATTTTGGGTTTAATCTCCTCTTCCATGGCAGCAAGAGACACATTAAATTCATCCTCCTCTTCATATTGTTGTTCTTGAGGACTTTTTTCCTTTTCGTCTGAACCTTTTTTAATTTCTTTTTTATCAGTTGTTTTGGTTAATTTATTTTTTTTATTATTACTAGATGTGTCATTCTCGAAATCTTCATAAGTTGAGTCGATATCTATAATATCTCGTATAAGCAATTCCCCCTTTTCAAGTAGATCCCTCCATTCAAACATTTTCTTGGCTATTAAAGGACTTTGAGTCAGTGCGTTGATCATCAAATCTTTACCTGCCTCAATTCTTTTAGCTATCGCTATCTCGCCTTCCCTAGAAAGTAATTCAACACCACCCATTTCTCGTAGATACATTCTAATTGGATCATCACTTTTTTCAGATGTTTTCTCTGCTTGATCGTTGGATGCGTCTTTCTTTTTTGGTTTTTGGAAATCACCTTTTTTTTGAACTAAAGAAATTTTTTTCTCAAAAATAATAAATACAGCTTTCTCAACATTTTCTTGAGTGCTGTTTCTTTTTCCCAATGATTTTCCTAATTCTTCATATGTGATGAAGCCTCTTTGCAATCCTTTATCTAAAAGTCTTTCGAATGATTTCGTTATTAGTTTTTTAATCATAGAGATTTAATGCTGATTAATATTATATATATGTACAAATATCAAAAAATCTATACTTAAATTACTCTTTGTTTATCTTACTTTTTAACTTAATTAAGTCAGAATAAGACTTCTCGTCAAAATCCTTCATCAATTTGCTTTCTAGTTCATCTATTTTTTTTGAAAATTTAATTTCATTTAATTCCTTTAAAATTTCATTTAACAATTCGATTTGCTGATTGTTATCTTTCTTTAAAAAAATATTTTTTATAAAAGTGTTTTGACTTATATCCTTTATAAGATTTGGATATTTATTTTGAAGATTTTTCAAATTATCTTCGTTGAAGTTATGTGTGGAAATTAAGCCTATTAATTCAGACTTAAGAGTATTTAAGCTTTTAGAAGAAAATGAAATATCCTTAAAAATTTCTGTTCTAGGTGAAATAAGTTTTGGATAATTAAGCATAATAAACAAAATTGAATATTCCTTGATTTCTTCCTTAGAAAGATGCTCTTTCTCAAAAGCAATTTTTTTTGTTTCATTTAGTATCTTAAAACTATTTATTTTTTTTCTTTTACTATGATGCTGTAAAGGAGTTAAATTTCTAATTTTTTCAAGATAAAATTCTAAAATATGTTTTCTTAAAGTTTCATCTTTTATAATCCTACATAAATTTTTAAATTTTTTTTCAAATTTCGTTGCAGCGAATGGATCGTTTCTATCTAGATCATTTGAATATATTTTCCAAATAAAATCTTGGATGGATGACTTTGTTTTCAAAAAATTCTCAAATGCTTCTTTGCCTTTTTCTTTTATGTAATCATCTGGATCGATCCCATTTTTTAGAGATACAAAACTAATTTTATTATTTTCTTTTATAAACGGTAGCAAACTTTCAGCTATGCGTAAGGCTGCTTTTTGTCCGCTACTATCACCGTCAAGACAAACTATCGGGTCAGAAAAGAATTTCCAAATTAAGTTTATCTGGTTTTCTGTCAAAGCTATACCCGAGTTTGATACGACATTTTTAATACCAGAAGAATAAATACTTATAACATCCATATATCCCTCAACTATAATAACTTCCTCATTTTTTTTTGGAAAAGATTTTGCTTTTTCTAAATTAAAAACATGTCTGCCTTTTTTATAAAATTCAGTTTCGGGGGAATTAATATATTTTGCATACTTACTGTCTTTTATAATTCTTCCGCCAAAAGCAACAACATCTCCAACTATATTTTTAATTGGGAATATTATTCTTGAATTAAATCTATTAGCAAATCTATTTCGTTTCTCATCTTTGAAAAATAAACCAGTTTCCATAATTTCTTGTTCTGAAAACTTTTTGGAAATATCTTTATAAAATTCTGAATTATATGGAACATATCCCAATTTAAATTCTAATATTGTACTTTTACTAATTCCTCTTTTTTCTAAGTAGTTTAATGCGGTTGTATCTTCTGAAAATATTATCTTGTGATGGTAATCGGTAAAATCTCTTAAAATATTTTTATATATCTCGTATCTTTTTTCTTTTGCTTCATCAAATTTTGAAAATCTGTAAGGCTGCATACCTGCTTGAGATGCTAATTGTCTTACTGCTTCGCCAAATTGAATAGATTGAGTTTTCATTACAAAATCAAAAATATTTCCATGTTCTCCTGAACTAAAACAATGATAAAATCGTTTCTCATCGCTAACTGTGAAAGATGGTGTTTTTTCAGTTGTAAATGGAGATATACCAATAAACTCCTTTCCCCTTCTTTTAAGTTTAACTGATTTTCCTACAACCTCAGAAACTTTTAATCTAAGTTTAATTTCTTCTAAATAATTCTTTGGATATTTCATTTTAATTTAAATTATCCTTAATAATCTTGCTGACCTTTGAAAAATCCAAAACATCAGAATATTGTTTTTTTAATGCACCCATTACTTTGCCCATATCTTTAACCGAACTAGCACCAACCGTTTTGATAGTGTCTAAACATATTTGTTTTGTTTCTTCTTCACTTAATTGTTTTGGTAAGAATTCATTTATAATTTTTATCTCAGACATCTCATTTTCAAGTAATTCATTTCTCCCGCCTTTTCTGTACGCATCACACGAGTCGTTACGTTGTTTTACCATCTTTTTTAGAAGCAAAATCAGTTCATTATCAGGCAATGTCTGTTTATCTCTGATCTTTTTTGCAATCATAGTATCTTTGATTGCAGCAACTACTAGGCGCAAAGTGGAGTATGTTTTTTTGTCCTTAGTTTTTAAGGCTTCATTAAGCTTTGTTTCTATTTTGATTTGAAGGGACATAAGATTTCTAAACTTACTTTAATCACATTTTTTTTCAAAAGAAAAAAGAATGTGGTTGACGACTGTTGACCTTTTTCATATAAAGCCCAAAACCTTAAATTAAAGGTTTTTCTTTAACTCATGAGTTGTATTTGAGACAGATTAAAAATAAAAAAGAAAATAATTCACATAGTTTTTCAACAGGTATTTTAGTTTTTGAGGATGGCACCAAATTTTTTGGCAAAGGTATTGGCTATGAAGGTAATGCTGTTGGAGAAGTTTGTTTTAATACTTCTATAACAGGCTATCAAGAAATTATGACGGATCCATCCTATTCAGATCAGATTATAAATTTTACTTTTCCTCATATAGGAAATGTAGGCACAAACCCAGAAGATAACGAAGCAGATAAAGCCTGGGCAAAAGGGGTTATTTTTAATTGTAATACAACAGAGCCATCAAATTATAGATCTATAAAAAAATTAGATTACTGGCTTAGAAAAAGAAAAATTGTTGGGATTGTAAATTTAGATACAAGAATAATTACAAATTATATTAGAGACAAGGGTGCGCCTAAAGGAGTAATACAATTTTCAAAAAAAGGTAAACATAATATAAAAGATCTTGTCAAAAAATCTAAATCCTGGAAAGGACTTCTGGGTCTAGACCTAGCTCAAAAAGTTACTTGTAAAAAAATTTATACTTGGAATTCTTTAAAGTCTTGGGATAAAAAAAGAGGATACTTAAAAAATAAAAAAAACCTATTTAAAATTATTGCTATTGATTATGGAATTAAAAAAAATCAGTTGAGATGTTTTTCTGATATTAATTGTAAAGTTATTGTTGTGCCCGCGAATTATTCGGCAGAAAATATAATGGGTCTCAAACCTGATGGTGTCTTTTTATCCAACGGACCTGGTGATCCGGCTGCGACTGGAAAATATGCTATTCCAATAATTAAAAAATTAATTTCATACAAGATTCCAATTTTTGGTATTTGTTTGGGTCACCAAATTTTATCATTAGCTCTTGGTGCAAAGACTAAAAAAATGTTACTAGGTCATAGAGGAGCAAATCATCCTGTAAAGGATTTAATGAATAATAAAGTTGAAATTACAAGTCAAAATCATGGTTTTGAGGTTGATAAAAAATCTATTCCAAAAAATGTTACAGTTACACATAAATCTTTATTTGATGGAAGTATCGAGGGAATTGAAGTGAAAAATAAAAAATTATTTTCCGTTCAATATCATCCAGAGGCAAACCCAGGACCTCAAGATAGTAAATACTTATTCGAAAAATTTTTAAATAACATAAAAATGAAAAAAAATGCCAAAAAGAAAAGATATTAAAAAAGTTTTAGTTATCGGAGCTGGTCCAATTGTTATTGGCCAGGCTTGCGAGTTTGACTACTCTGGCACTCAAGCATGCAAAGCTCTTAGAGACGAGGGATACAAAGTAATTTTAATCAATTCAAATCCTGCAACAATTATGACGGACCCTGATGTTGCAGATAAAACTTATATTGAGCCAATCACAACTGAAATTGTTGAAAAAATAATAAAAAAAGAAAAACCAAATGCAATTTTACCAACTATGGGCGGACAAACTGCCTTGAATACTGCCATATCTATGGAAAAAAAAGGAATATTAAAAAAAAATAAAGTTGAATTAATTGGCGCAAAAGCAAAAGCAATATCGAGAGCTGAAGATAGAGATCTTTTTAGAAAATCAATGAAGGAAATTAACTTAGATTTGCCCAAATCTGAAATTGTAAATTCATTTATTAATTCAAAAAAAGTTTTAAAAAAAATTGGTTTACCAGCAATTATAAGGCCTTCGTTTACCTTAGGTGGCTCTGGTGGCGGAATTGCGAAAAGTAAGAAAGAATTTTTTAATTTAATAAAATCTGGCCTTAGTGAGTCTCCCCAAAATCAAGTTTTGGTGGAAGAGTCACTAGAAGGTTGGAAAGAATTTGAGATGGAAGTTGTAAGAGACAAAAAAGATAATTGCATAATAATTTGTTCAATTGAGAACGTAGATCCAATGGGGACTCATACTGGTGATTCTGTTACGGTAGCCCCAGCACTTACTCTAACCGATAAAGAATTTCAAATAATGAGAAATGCTTCGATTGAATGTTTAAGAAAAATAGGTGTAGAAACTGGTGGTTCCAATGTTCAATTTGCCATAAATCCAAAAAACGGCAGGATGGTAATCATTGAGATGAATCCAAGGGTCTCAAGATCTTCGGCTTTAGCATCCAAGGCTACGGGCTTTCCGATTGCAAAGGTTGCTGCTAAATTGGCTATCGGTTACACATTAGATGAGTTAACAAACGAAATTACCGGAACAACACCTGCCTCATTTGAACCAACAATAGATTACGTAGTAACAAAAATTCCAAGATTCACCTTCGAAAAATTTAAATTAGCAAAAGCAAAACTAGGGACCTCCATGAAGTCAGTTGGTGAAGCAATGGCTATTGGTAGAAATTTTAAAGAGTCTTTTCAAAAGGGGTTAATATCACTTGAAATAGGTTATAAAGGTTTGGACTCTTTAAATAAATTAACAAACAAAGAATTGAGAAATAAATTAGCTCAAAATTTACCTGATAAACTTTTAGTTGTCGCTGAAGCATTTAGAAGAGGAATTAAATTGAAAAGTATTTATAGAGTAACACAGATTGACCCTTGGTTTTTAGAGCAGATATCAGATCTAGTTTTAGAAGAAAAAAAATTAAAAAGAAGAGGAATTCCAAAAACTTTTAAAGAATTATCTCATGTCAAATCAATTGGATTTTCTGACGATAAAATTGCAGAATTAACTCAAAAAAGTCTTAAAGTAGTTAAGAAACAAAGAAAAAAATTGGGTGTATTTCCAGTTTATAAAAAAATCGACACATGTGCGGGAGAATTTAAGTCTGAGACTCCCTATATGTATTCGACTTACCAAAACTTTACGTCTGATAGATCTGCTTGTGAGTCTAATCCAACGAATAAAAAGAAGATTATTATATTAGGTGGCGGTCCTAATAGAATAGGACAAGGAATTGAGTTTGATTATTGTTGTTGCCAGGCAAGTTTTGCTTTGAGACAAAAAAAATATGAAACCATAATGATTAATTGTAATCCAGAAACTGTCTCGACTGATTATGATACCAGTGACAGGCTGTATTTTGAGCCATTAATTGAGGAAAACGTTTTAAATATAATTAGAAAAGAAAGGGAAAATGGTAAATTGATCGGTGTAATAGCTCAGTTTGGCGGTCAGACTCCAATAAAATTGGCAAAAATTTTAGATGAAAATAATATTCCAATTTTAGGCACGCAGTTTGACTCAATTGATCTTTCTGAAGATAGAGAAAGATTTAAAAAAATACTAACCAAAGAAAATTTAAAACAAGCAGAAAGTGGAATAGCAAAAGATAAGTATGAGGCATTTAGAATTGCAAACAAAATAGGTTTCCCAATTGTAATTAGGCCTTCTTATGTTTTGGGCGGAAGAGGTATGGAAATAATTTATAGCCATTTAGATTTAAGAAAATATATAGACGAAGCTGTAAGAGTTTCAGGTTCAAACCCGGTGCTAATCGATAAGTTTTTAAATGATGCAATAGAAGTAGATGTAGATGCGATTTCAGATGGAAAAAAAGTTTTTGTTGCAGGTATTATGGAACATATTGAAGAAGCAGGAATCCATTCAGGAGATTCGGCTTGTTCGCTACCTCCATATACTTTGGATAAAGATGTTATTAAAGAAATAGAATATCAAACAAAGCAATTGGCTATTGCTCTAAAGGTAATTGGATTAATCAATATCCAATTTGCGGTAAAGGATAAAGAAATTTACGTGTTAGAGGTAAATCCTAGAGCTAGCAGAACTGTTCCTTTCGTCTCTAAAGCTACAGGACTTTCGATTGCCAAGATAGCATCTAGAGTAATGGCAGGAGAAAAATTATCGAAATTTAATTTAAATAAGAAAAATAAAAACTCTTTTGCTGTCAAAGAAGCTGTTTTTCCCTTTAATAGGTTTCCCGAAGTTGATGTTCTTTTAGGTCCTGAAATGAAGTCTACTGGTGAGGCAATGGGTTTTGATCAAAATTTTGGTTTATCTTTTGCAAAAAGCCAGATCGCAAGTAATAATAGCATTCCACAAAAAGGTACTGCGTTCATCTCGGTAAAAGATAAAGATAAAGAAAAAATTTTGATAAATGCAAAAAAATTAATTAAATTAGGTTTTTCAATATTTGCGACCTCTGGAACTGCAAGATATTTAGTTTCGAATGGTATAAAATGTAAAAAAATAAATAAGGTTAGTCAAGGATCTCCACATATAGTAGAAAAATTGAATAATAAAAATATATCTCTAGTGATTAATACAACAGAGGGAAAAGACTCAATTTCAGACTCTTTTAGCTTGAGAAGATCAAGTTTAATGAACAGAATTCCTTACTTTACAACTATGCCTGCAGCGAATGCTTGTGTTGATTCAATTGATGCTTTAAAAAAATTTCCTATTAAGGTAAGGGCTCTTCAAGACAACTAAACTGTACAGGTCATGTCCTGGCCACAGCATAAAGGTGACTTTATTTTTCCATGCTCGTTTGGACATTTAGATATCTGAACTTTTTTGCCATCCTCAAGACTTAAATTGTCATTTTGTAAAGGAGAATTGCACTTAGCGCATGTAGCATTCACGGACATTCCGCATTTTGCGCATTCGTATGTAGCCATATAAATTATTATACTTGATTAAGTTTTAACTTTCCAGTCAGTTTTGAAAGATACGTAATTAACCTGCACACATCTTCTCTCCTTTTTTATCTCTTTTTTCTCCATTCCGTGCCAAGTATTTGGGCCGCTTGAGAAAAAGTAACCATAATTATTTCTGTAAGGAACAGTTTTGATCAATTTTAATTTTTCATCGTAAAAATCTGTTCCTAGATTTTCAGATTCGTTGTATGGATTAACAAAGATTAGAGATGAAAGTAATTTTTCTTTAATATCGCAGTGTGGCTTCAACCAAAATCCAGTTCTGTCACAAATAACTTCTACCCTAACGTAAGAATTGGATAAATCTTTTTTAATTAAATCGCTTATATGCTGATGCACGTTTTTTGAACAAAGTTCATCTACAAAATTTGATAAATTAGGAAAGTTCTTAGAATTTTCATTAGTTACAAAACATCTATATTTTTTTGCTTTACCACCAGACTTAATTCCCTCTCTAAACTTTCCTTCACCTCCATCAATTGCTCTTGTTCCATCATAATTTAAACCATCACTAATGGGGTTTGCTATCTCTGCATTACAAACTTCTTTGATTGCCGATTCTGTTAGCGGTTTATTTATTGCCCAATGTTTAAAAGGTTTCTCGTAAGTTTCTAATCTTGATTTTAAAGAATTAAATAATTCCATTTTTTTTCATCTTTTCTTTAACAAGTATAGCAGCTTTACTCACTTCATCTAAACCGTTATATGTCCAATGTTCAATTTTATTTTCTAAGTTTCTTATTATACCAAGATCCTGAAATAATTTATAAAATTTTTCAAATCTATGAATGCTTCTTTTATTTGCTATTTGCGCAACATATACTGGCTTTCCAGTAATTGCAGCTTCTGAAATCATGGAGGTTGAGTCGCAAGTAACAATAACTATATCTGCGAGTCCCAATGAAGATAAATAAGCTTTTTTATCTCTTTCTTTAATTACTAAATGATCTTCGTTAAAATAATTGTAAGCAAGCTTTAAAATATTTTCTGGTGTTCTGTATGATGGAATAATAATTAATTTGTATTTAGATGAAATAAACATATTTTTAATTTTTGCGAATAATTCATCCATTTGTTTTTCTGAAAAACTATAATATTTGTTTGGGCCACCAATGATAAAAGTAACGACTTTTTTATCTCCCTGATTAGGATTCAAATAATTAATATTTTTATGTATTTCTTTATTAGTCAAATAGTGGATAGCGCCTTTGGTTTTAATTACATTGTCACCTAATAAATCGTCATGATCGGGACAAATAATCGAGTCAAAATTGTTTAAATTCACTTTTGGATCTTGAATGTGGATATTAAATATTTCACTTTTAAATCTTCTTTTTAATAAAATTGAGGGAATTACACTTTTTCTTCCGCAAGAAATTATTACTTTAGAGTCACAAATAAATTTTTTTTCAAGTATACTGTCAAAAACCGGAGTAAACTTGGGTGGGAATAAGTTCCAAATATTTTTAAGTTGTATTTTTTCGTGTTTAAAACTTAGTCCTAAAGCATTAGCAAGGCCTTCAGCCTGGCTTATCATACCATGCATGCCTTGGGTCAAAAGAAGTGCTTTTAATTTTAACATTTATAACTATATATAAATATAATGAACAATAAGTCTACTAAACATACAAAAGTGTTGATTCTTGGATCTGGACCAGCAGGCTACACCGCCGCTATTTACGCAGCAAGAGCTATGCTTAAACCAATTTTAGTTTTTGGATCTGAACCGGGGGGTCAATTAACCACAACAACTGATGTTGAAAACTTTCCGGGATATTCAAAAGTAATTCAAGGACCATGGTTAATGGAAGAAATGAAAGGTCAGGCCAAAGCTGTTGGAACCGAAATGATTCAAGACCATATAAGTAAAGTAGATCTTTCAAAAAAACCTTTTGAAGCAATAGGTAATAGTGGTCAAGTTTATACTGCTGATAGCTTCATTGTTTCAACTGGCGCACAAGCAAGATGGTTAAATTTAAAATCTGAGACAGAATTTAGAGGTTTTGGGGTATCAGCTTGTGCAACTTGTGACGGTTTCTTCTTCAAAGAAAAAGAAGTTGCAGTTGTTGGGGGAGGTAATGCTGCGGTTGAAGAAGCGATGTTTTTAACTAAATTTGCATCAAAGGTTAAACTGATTCATAGAAGAAATGAGTTAAGAGCAGAAAAAATGCTCCAAGCTAAATTAAAAACAAATAAGAAAATTGAAATTATATGGGATAGTGTTGTAGAAGATGTAATTGGAGAAAAAAACCCAAAATCAGTAAAAGGTATAAAAATTAAAAATGTTAAAACAAATAAAATTAATGAGCTTAAGATTGATGGACTTTTCATTGCTATTGGGCATGATCCAGCTACGTCGCTTTTTAAAGGTCAACTAAATATGGACAAAGAGGGTTATATAGTTACTAAACCCGATTCTACAGTTACTAACATACCTGGAGTCTTCGCAGCTGGGGATGTAAAAGATAAAATATTTAGACAAGCAGTAACAGCAGCAGGAATGGGCTGTATGGCCGCGCTTGAAGCTGAGAAACATTTGTCATCAAAATGAGTAATAAAGTTTTACTAACAGGAATAAGTGGATGGATTGCTAAACATACTGCAATAGAATTACTAAATTCAGGCTATGAAGTTTTGGGAACAGTAAGAAATAAAGATTTAATTGAGCAAACAAAAGAAACTATAGGTAAATACGCTTCTACTGATAAATTGTCATTTGTTGAGTTAGATCTTGTAAAAGATGATGGATGGAATGATGCAGCAAAGGGATGTAAATATATATTTCACATTGCCTCACCTTTTCCTATGAAAGTTTCAAGAAATAGAGAAAGTTTATTACCTCCTGCTGTTGATGGAACTTTAAGAGTTTTAAAAGCCGGAGTAGATGCAGGTGTGGAACAAATAATTAAAACTTCGTCAATTGTAGCAATGTTTAGAAAACCTAATAGAGGCAATCCTTATACTTTTGGAGAAAATGATTGGACTGACGAAAATTGGGTAGAAGGTGTGAATGACTACTTTTTGTCAAAAACAAAAGCAGAAAGGTCGGCTTGGGAATTTATGGAGAGCAAAGGTTTAAAAAATAAACTAACCTGTATTTGTCCTGGTGGAGTCTTTGGAGATGCTTTAGATAAAAAAGGAGGTACATCAATAGAGTATGTTAGACAATTTATGGCTGGTAAATTTCCTGGGGCACCAAAATTTGCAGTTTTAATCTCTGATGTGAAAGATATAGCAAAAGCACATGTGGCTTGTATTGGAAATAATAAAGTCGGTGGAAGAAGATTGATTGTTGGAAAAGAAGTAAAAAAACTAGTCGAATTATCTCAAATAATGGCTGAAGCAATGCCTGAGTATGCGAAAAAACTTCCAAAAAAAGAACTTCCAAATTTCATGGTCAAATTAATAAGTTATATAGACTCAAGCGCTAAAATGATGATACCGGACCTGGGAATTTTAATGCAAACTGATACTGCTTATGCGGAAGAATTATTAGGTTTTAAATTTAAACCTGCGAAAGATTGTATGATTGAGAATGCTAAATCAGTTGTTAGACTTGGATTAGTTTAAAGTTTCACAAAACGATTTTATTCTATCTAAAGCTTTTTTAAGATTTTCCATGGAGGTAGCATAAGAAATTCTGAAATATCCATCTAAACCAAATGCAGATCCCTGAACCACTGCTACTTCAGCTTTTTCAAGTAGTTTTTCTACAAATTCTTTATCTGTTTTTAATTTTGTCTTTTTACCTAACAACTTTTTGCAATTTGGGAAAACATAAAAAGCTCCGCTTGGTTTCAAACAACTTAGACCATTAATACTATTTAAAGTTTCAACAACGTAATCCCTCCTCTCCTTAAAGGAGTCAGATCTTGTTTTTATGAAATCTTGAGTTCCATTCAAAGCTTCTACAGCTGCTGCCTGACTTATCGAAGATGGATTGGTTGTAGATTGAGATTGAATTTTCGCTACAGCTTTAATTATGTCTTTCGGACCAGCTCCATACCCTATTCTCCATCCAGTCATAGAGTAAGATTTACTTACACCATTCATTGTTAATGTTCTGTCTTTTAAAGCTTTAATTTGGGCAATGGTGAAAAATTTAAAATCATCATATGTAATATGCTCATAGATATCATCACTAAGTATATAAACATTTTTATTTTTTATTAATATTTTTGATAATTCTTCTATCTCTTTCCTTGTGTAACAAGATCCAGTTGGATTAGACGGTGAGTTTATAATTAACCATTTAGTTTTTTTTCCAATAGCTTTTTTTAATTCATCTGGTGTTATTTTGAATTCATTTTTTTCTGAGCACTTTACTATTTTGGGTTTGCCACCAGCTAATAAAACCATATCAGGATAAGATACCCAATAAGGTGCTGGAATAATGACTTCATCTCCTGGGTTCAGGGTTGCCATAAAAACATTATATAAAACTTGTTTTCCTCCCGTACCAACTGAAATTTGGTCTAATTCGTAAGACAAATTATTTTCTCTTGTAAATTTCCCTTGGATCGCCTTTTTAAGTTTAGGTGTACCATCGACAGCTGTGTACTTTGTTTCTCCTCTTTTAATTGCTTCGATTGCAGCGTCTTTAATGTTATCTGGGGTGTCAAAATCAGGCTCACCTGCTCCTAAACCTATGACATCTTTACCAGCTGCCCTCATTTCCCTTGCTTTTGAGGTAACCGCTATGGTTGGGGAGGGTTTAATTCGCTTTAAACTATTGGAAACTATGCTCATTGAAATTTATAATATTTTGTTATTATTAACACAAAATGCAAAATACATACCAAGAAAAAATAGATAATTTAGAAGCAAATAATGCGCCTGTTAGGAAAAAACTTGAAGGTGGAATTAACTTCAAAATAAAGAGCAATTTTCAACCTGCCGGGGATCAGCCTGAAGCAATTAAAAAGATACTTAAAAATTTAAAAGATAAACAGAGTGAACAAGTTTTGCTAGGCGTTACTGGATCCGGAAAAACATTCACAATGGCAAAAGTAATAGAATCTGCGAATCGACCTGCCTTAGTTTTGGCCCCAAATAAAACTTTAGCAGCACAGTTATACGGTGAAATGAAAAGTTTTTTTCCTGATAATGCAGTTGAGTATTTCGTATCCTATTACGATTATTATACTCCTGAAGCATATGTTCCAAGATCAGATACTTATATTGAAAAAGAAGCATCTATAAATGAGCAGATAGATAGAATGAGACATTCAGCAACTAGATCTTTGCTTGAGCGTGACGATGTAATTATTGTGGCCAGCGTCTCTTGTATTTACGGTTTAGGTTCAGTCGAAGCTTATAGTAAAATGACTTTGGCTTTGAAAAAAAATTATGAATATGAGAGGGATGAAATCATAAGAACATTTGTAAATCTGCAATATAAAAGAAATGATCAAAACTTTTTTAGAGGTACATTTAGAGTTAGGGGAGAAAATTTAGAAATATTTCCCTCACATTTGGAGGATAGGGCCTGGAGATTAAGTTTGAATGGAAATAAACTTGAAAAGATTGAGGAGTTTGATCCTTTAACTGGAGATAAAACAAACGACTTTGCGGTAATAAAGCTATACGCTAATAGTCATTACATAACTCCAAAGCCAACTATTGACCAAGCTATCAAAGAAATTAAAAAAGAATTGGAAGTAACTTTAGAAGACCACAAGGTGAATAATAAACTTCTTGAAGCTCAAAGATTGCGAGAGAGAACAAAGTTTGATCTAGAAATGATTGAGGCAACAGGTACGTGTGCTGGAATTGAAAATTATTCAAGGTTTTTATCTGGCAGAAAAAAAGGTGAGCCACCCCCTACTCTCTTTGAGTATTTCCCAGACAATACAATTATCTTTGTGGATGAAAGTCATGTTACCGTGCCTCAATTAAATGGTATGTATAAAGGTGATCACACAAGAAAAAAAACTCTATCTGAATATGGTTTCAGGTTGCCTTCTTGTATGGATAATAGACCACTAAAATTTGAAGAATGGGATGCAATGAGAACTCAAACTGTTTTTGTATCAGCAACTCCCGGTCCTTGGGAACTAAAACAAACTCAAAATAAATATATAGATCAAGTCATAAGACCTACAGGTTTAATTGATCCACCCGTTGAGATACGACCAGCAAAAACTCAGGTGGATGATTTATTCCATGAATCTAAAAAAGTTATTAATAAAGGATATAGAATTTTAGTTACAACCCTTACAAAGAAAATGGCAGAAGATTTAACAGAATACCTTCATGAAAACGGTTTGAAAGTAAGATATATGCACTCAGACATAGATACACTTGAGAGAATTGAAATCATCAGAGATTTACGAATGGGTGTTTTTGATATTTTAGTGGGTATCAATCTATTAAGAGAAGGATTGGATATACCAGAATGTGCTTTAGTTGCAATTTTGGATGCAGACAAAGAGGGTTTTTTAAGATCAGAAACATCATTAATTCAAACTATTGGAAGAGCTGCAAGAAATGTGGATGGCAAAGTAATTCTTTATGCGGACAAAGTAACAAAAAGTATTGATAAAGCTATTAAAGAGACAGATAGGAGAAGAAGCAGACAGGTCGAATATAATAAAAAAAATAATATAAGTGCAGAATCAGTCAAGAAAGAGATTACTGATATTTTAGAGTCTGTTTATGAAAAAGATTATGTAAAAATTAGTGAAGGATCAAATGTTGGTGGAAACCTAAAAAAACATTTAAAAGCTCTTAATAAAAAAATGAAAGAGTCTGCATCGAACTTAGAGTTTGAAGAAGCAGCTAAAATTAGAGATGAAATAAGAAAATTGGAGACAAACGAACTTGAGATTAACTTAAATCCCAAAATTTCACAGTACAATTTAAACAAAAAAGTATACCCTCAAGGTAGATCGAAGATGGGGATGCCAGGCACTAAACCAAGAAAGTCTATAAAAAAATGGAAGCCAAAAAAATAATTATAACTGGAGGCGCAACTAGAATTGGTTCAGCTATAGCAAAAAGTTTAGCTGGATACAATGTTGATATAGTAATTCATTTTAATAAATCAAAAAAATCAGCACAACAATTGAAGATAGAACTAGAAGAAATAGGTAGTAAAGTTCATTTAATTAAAGCAGACCTGCACAATATTAATCAAGTAAAAAAAATATTGCCGTTTGCTATTAAAAAAAATGAAAGGTTTAGACTGTCTTATTAACAATGCATCATTATTTGAAAAAGATAATTTAGAAAACTTTAGTGAAAAAAGTTTTTCAGAACATATAGATATAAATTTAAAAGCCCCTTCATTCTTGATTAAAGACTTGAAAAAATATGTAAAAAATAAAGAAGCAAATGTTATAAATATTATAGATCAAAGAGTAAAAAAACTTACCCCTTTCTTTTTTTCATATACTTTGAGTAAATCTGCACTTGCGACACTCACCATTATAGCTGCTATGAAACTTGCTCCGAATATAAGGGTAAATGGTATTTCACCTGGTCCAACTTTAAAAAATAAAAGGCAATCAGAAAAACATTTTAAAGCTCAATGGAAATCCACTATTCTTCAAAAGCAAGTTAATTTAAACAATATATGTTCATCTGTTAAATACTTTATCGAAAATGATAACATTACAGGTCAAATAGTTAGTGTAGATAGCGGACAAAGTTTAGCATGGAAAACACCCGATATAATAAACTCAAAAGAATGAAAGTAATTAAATTTAAACAAAAAAGATCTTTTAATTATAAAAGAAAAATTCTAATAAAAGATCTGGTTTTAAAGATGCTTATTGGCATTCATAATTTTGAAAAAAAGAAAAAACAAAGAGTGAAATTCAATTTAATTATTAATATTGATCAAAATTTAATTCCAAATGATAAAGATTTAAAAAGTATTGTTAATTATGAACAAGTAATTAAAACTATTATGAGGATTACGTCCAGAAAGCATTACCCACTTCTTGAAACTTTAGCTGAAAAAATATTCTCTAAACTTTTTGAAAATTTTAGAATAAAAAAAGTTCTTTTAAGAATTGAAAAATTAGATGTGATTAAGAATACTTCATCAGTAGGAATAGAGTTGGAAAAAACCAGATCAAATGAGTATTGAAAAAGGTAAAGAAACAATTCGAAAAAAAATTGTAAATCTCACAAATAATCCTGGGGTTTATAAAATGTTAAGTGATAAAAACGAAATTCTGTACGTTGGTAAAGCTAAAAATATTCCAAATCGTCTTAAGAGCTATGTTTCAGACAGCCATCTTCCAATACGAACAGAGAGAATGCTTTCACTTACACGTAAGCTTGAAACCACCACCACAACAAATGAGAGTGAAGCTCTATTATTAGAGGCAAATCTTATAAAAAAACATAAACCTAGATTCAATATTTTATTAAGAGATGATAAGTCTTTCCCATACATATTTATTGGTCAAAAAGATAAATGGCCACAGTTAACCAAACTGAGAGGAAAAAAAAATAGAGAGGGATATTATTTTGGTCCTTTTGCCTCCGTAGGATCAGCAAACTGGACGATTAAAATTCTTCAAAAAATATTTCTACTCAGAGTTTGTGATGATACAGTTTTCAAAAACAGAGATAGAGCATGTATTTTGTTTCAAATAAGAAGGTGTTCTGCTCCATGTGTAGGAAAAATTGAAGAGGAAAATTACAAAAGTTTAGTTGGTGATGCAGTTGATTTTATCTCTGGTAAGTCCCAAAGAATTCAAAAAAATTTATCCAAAGAAATGGAGAAAGCAAGCGAAGATTTAGATTACGAAAAAGCTGCTATTCTTAGAGATAGAATAAAAGCTCTTACACAAATTCAATCTTCGCAAAAAATAAATCAAACTAACTTAAAGGAAGCGGACGTGATTTCTATTTTTAAAGAGTCAGGTAAAACTTGTATTCAAGTTTTCTTTTTTAGATCAAAGCAAAACTGGGGTAATCAAGCTTATTTTCCTAAACATGACCCTGACGAAAAAGAGGAAAAAATTTTATCTTCTTTTTTAAGTCAATTTTATGAAAATAAAACCGTGCCTAAACTTGTTCTATTAAATATTGAAATTAATGAAAAAACTTTATTAGAAAAAACGTTTTCTTATAGGGAAAAAAAAGAAATAGTGATTAAAAAAGCGACTACAAAAGATGAGAAAATTGTCTCAGAAATGGCTAAGAAAAATGCTAAGCAAGCCTTAACACAAAAAATCTTGGAGACGGAAAGCAATTCAAAATTAATTGATAAACTTGCTGATAAATTTAATTTAAATTTTAACGTAAATTTAATTGAGGTATATGACAATAGCCACATTCAGGGGTCTGACTCTGTCGGTGCTTTAATTACTTTTGGCAAGGAGGGTTTTATAAAAAAAAGATATAGAAAATTTAATATTAAATCAGAAGCAGTTAAAGGGGATGACTATGGTATGTTGAAGGAAGTTTTAAATAGAAGATTTATAAGGGCACTCAAAGATGAAAATACAAATATGACATTACCAGATTTAATATTAATAGATGGTGGAAAGGGTCAATACTCTGTTAGTAGGGAAGCTTTAAATGACCTTGGTCTACACGAATTACCAATAATTGCTATTGCGAAAGGTAAAAATAGAAACGCTGGTGATGAAAGTTTTTTTCATGAAAATAAAAATATTAAATTCAAAAAAAATGACCCTACCCTATTCTTTCTTCAAAGACTTAGGGATGAGGCACACAGGTTCGCAATAAGTACACACAGAGCTAAAAGACGAAAAAATTTAAGTAAATCATTGCTTGATCAAATCGCAGGCATAGGAAGAAGTAGAAAAAGAGCTTTACTTCATCATTTTGGTTCTGCAAAATCAGTGGAGTCTGCAAGTTTTGAAGATTTAAAGTCAGTAGAAGGCATTGAGGAAAAAGTAGCAAAAAAAATTCATGATTTTTTTCATGAAGACTAATTAATTATGAAAATACCAAATATTTTAACTATTGGACGAATTATTATTGTTCCAATATTTGTTTTATCATTTTTTATTCCTGGTGTAGTTGGAGATCTGGTTCCTTTTTTTCTTTTTGTCTTAGCAAGTTTTACTGATTATTTAGATGGTCTTTTAGCAAGGTTGTATAAAGAAGAGTCTAAGTTAGGCGAGCTTTTGGACCCAATTGCTGATAAAATATTGGTAGCAGCGGCTTTGGTCTTATTGATTATGAACGGTATTATTAAAAATTATGAGGTTATTGCTGCTATTGTAATTTTAACAAGAGAAATAATTATATCCGGGCTTAGAGAATTTTTAGCGAAAGAGAATGATACCGCTCTTCCAGTTACAAGTCTTTCTAAATTTAAAACCTTTATTCAAATGTTTAGTATTGCACTATTACTAACCGGTGACACTGGCAATAAAATTATCAATTTTCAGGACTATAACGCACAAACAATTGGAATCGTTCTTCTTTGGGTATCTGCTTTTTTAACGATTTACACTGGATATAATTATTTAAAAAAAGGAATAAATAAAGTTATAGGTGAATAAAAGAGAATTAATCTCTAATTTTTTTTTTTGAAAGAGTTATTATAACAGCTATTAATATGAAAATAAAAGTAGATGTAGATGTTGTAAAAAAACTTCCTGAAGTTCTTAAGGGGAAAATTTCAGATATAAAAACAAAAATAAATGGAACTGAAATTATATTAATTACTTTTGTTTGTTTTAAAAAATAATTTTTAATCAAAGAGTTGTAAATAGTTATAATAAAAATCAAACAAGATATTATTAAACCTATTATTCCAAGATCTGTAAGTATTTCCAAGTAATAATTATGTGGATGCATATTACAAGTGGTTCTCTCATTGTGACTGAGTATTTTTCTTTTGGGACAATTGTGTCTAAATGATTTTATTCCACCTCCGATATATTTATTCATCATCCAGGTACCATAAGAAGTTTTAAACTCTTGATAATATATTGGTATTCTTTTTTCAGGAATCTTTGAAGATTTAGTAATATTCTCGATAACAAATACATTGATTATATCAGTACTATTATCAAAAAAACTATCAAAACTATCTTTAACTATTGAATTGTTTTTATAAATTACAAAAATAACAGAAGAAATTACAATTAATGAAATAGGTAAATATTTACGTGTTTTTTTTTCGAATAATATAATTAAAAATATAGAAAGTAAAAATAAAACTAATGGCATTCTGTTGCCGCTTAATATTATCGCTGTCATAAAGATTAAAAAAAGTGTTGATAAAATTAAACTTAAATAATTTTTTTTTAACTTAAAAAAAGGCAATACAAAGATACCGAATAGTGAGAATTTGTGTATATAACCTCCTGCTACAAGTTCATCCCCGAATGGACCAGAAAGTTTTGAGGGGTGAAGTGGTTTTATACCAAAAATATCTTGTGAAAAAACAAATTGATAAAAAATATCAAAACTAACAAATAGCGTGCAACACAAACTTGAAATAAAAAACCACTTAAAATAAATTTTTTCGTTTTCTATTAAATACCTTAAAACAAAGTATAATAACAAGTATCTTAAAAATAATATTGTTTTTACTAAAGTTGAATTATCATGTTCTGATGGTATTAACTCGATAGTATTAATAACCGCAGAGAAAAGTGCCAGGATAAAAAAGCTTAAAATAATTTTATCTAAAAATAATAGTTTAATTTTGAAGATTTTTTTATTAAAAAATATTAATGAACAAACAATTAAAAGAAAAACATTTAAATTTATAGCAAAATTACCGATTATATAACTTAGAGGAATAAGGCTTAATAATATATTTAATATTATATAGTGATTTGCATTAAAAAATTTAAAATTAGCCATTAACTTTTTTAAGCCAAGAAGTACTTTTCATCAATAATAATTTAATCTATATTCAATATTACCCAATATATGTTGAGCATTATAATACCACTTCGTAACGAAATAGATAATTTAGAAAATATTAAAGAGAATTTTAATAAAAATCTCGTAAATATAAAATTTGAAGTAATATTTATAAATGATTTCAGTACAGATAGAACATTTCAGAAAGCAAAAGAAATAGCTCAAGAAAACATAAACTTCAAAGTTTTTGATAATAAAAAAAGAGGACTGGGGGGGGGGCTATAAACTTTGGTATTGAAAAATCAACCGGAAATTATATTTGTATAATGATGGCTGATTTATCTGATGACTTTGAAGATTTAAAAAACTATTACGCCAAAATTAAGGAAAATAATCTAGACGCTGTTTTTGGCTCTAGGTTTTCTAAAGAGTCAAAAGTCGTAGATTATCCTATAAAAAAATTAATACTAAACAGAATTTTCAATTTTATTGTTCGGATTTTATTTTTAAATAAATATAATGATTATACTAATGCATTTAAAATTTATAATTCAAAAGTATTAAGGAGTATGCTTCCATTTGTTTCTGAGAGTTTCAATATCTTTTTAGAAATTCCACTTAAAATAATTTCAAGAAAATATTCTTACACAATTGTTCCAATAAATTGGTATAATAGAAAAATAGGACAAGCAAAATTCAATATAAAGGAACTAAGATCAAAATATTTATTTACATTAATTTACTGCTTTATTGAAAAAGTGCTGTTAAACAAAAAAATTAAGTAGATTAAGCCGCAAATTTTTTTCTGACTAATTTCTGATAACTTTCTGATAAACCTTTAATTGTTTCACAAACCTTAAAATTAAACTTATCTATTACTGAAACAGGTGTTATTTCTGCAGCAGTTCCTGTTAAGAAACAACCAACAAAAGTTGACATTTCCTCTGGTTTAATTTTTCTCTCAATTATTTTAATTCCTTTTGATTTTGCTATTTCAATTACACATCGTCTAGTAATTCCATCTAAAAAAGAGTCTGGTATAGGAGTGTGTAGATCTCCAGAATTATCTTTAAAGAAAATATTTGCACCTGTTGCTTCTGCTACATTTCCTTCATGATCTAACATGAGAGAGTCTGTGTAACCTTTGCTTTCTGCCTCATGTTTAGAAAGTGTACATATCATATACAATCCTGCAGCTTTTGTATCCCAAGGAACAGAGTTTGGATGAGGTCTTCTCCAAGATGAGATATTTAATTTTATTCCATTTAGTTTTAATTTAGGATCAAAATAAGAACCCCATTCCCAAGCAGCTACAGCAACATGTATCTTATTTTTTTGTGCAGATATTGCCATCATTTCACTTCCTCTCCAAACAACGGGCCTTACATATCCGTCACTTACTTTTTGAAATATAATTGTCTCTTTACAAGCGTCATTAATTTCTTTTTCGCTATAAGGTATTTTAATACCCATCCTTTTTGCGGAGTGAAAAAGTCTTTTTGTATGCTCTTCTAGCTTAAAGATTTCCCCATTATAAACTCTCTCGCCCTCAAATACACAGCTTGCATAATGTAATCCATGATTCAGCAAATGAACTTTTGCATCTTTCCAATCAACCATACCGGAATTATACCAAATTTTTCCTGTTCTTTTGTCGTAGGGAATATTTTCCATTTATTTAAATTAAATAATTTTTTGCTAACAAAAAAGTATATTTGTTGTTAAAATATGTCAATATATCTGACCAAAAAATGAAAGAACTTCTTTATTTAAAGGATGAACAGATTAAAGAATGCATTCAATTGCTACTTTATGCATATAGAGAAACATTCTCAGATCCTAAAGATATTTTAAAAAAAAACTCATTAGGGGCAGCTCATCACAGAACACTGAATCTGATTGAGAGAAATGAAGGTATAAGCGTTAATGAACTTTTAACAAAATTGAAAATTACAAAACAAAGTCTTAATAGAGTTCTTCAAGATCTAAAAAAAATGAAGATAATTAAACAAATTAAGGATAACGGCGACTGTAGAAGAAAGCTTTTATTTTTAGATCAAACAGGAAAAAAGTTTTATAACGAGATATTTCAATCTCAAAAAAAACGTATTTTTAATGCTCTTAAAAATTCAGATTCTGACTCTGTTATAAAATTTAAGCAAGTTTTAGAGAAAATTATTAATGGAAAAAAATAAATATCATATATTAGTTGTTGATGATGATGATAGAATTAAAGAATTAATAAAACAATTTTTGGTAGAAAAAGGCTTGATTGTCTCAACAGCATCTAACGCTACAGAGGCAAAAGAAAAAATTGAATTTTTTAACTTTCATTTGATAGTTTTAGATGTAATGATGCCCGGACAAAGTGGATATGAACTTACTAAAGAGCTTAAGTCTTCAAAAAATATACCCATAATACTTTTGACTGCTAAAGGAGAACCGGAAAATAGAATACACGGTCTTGAGATAGGAGCAGACGATTATTTAGGTAAACCATTTGAACCAAAAGAACTTCTGTTAAGAATTAAAAACATCATTAGATCAAACTCAACTCAAGATTTATTAGAAGAAAATAAAATAGGAGAAGCTGAGTTAAATCTTAATAAAATGACTATTAAATTAAATAAAAGGGTTCAGAGAATAAACTCAGCTGAAAAAAATGTTTTATTAAAAATGTTGTCCTCACCTGGTAAAATATTTTCAAGATCTGAGATTGGAAAAATTTCAAATATATCGCAAGAAAGATCTATAGACGTTATGATAACAAGATTAAGAAAGAAAATTGAAGCTGATCCTAAAAATCCCAAGTTTTTACAAACAATAAGAGGTTCTGGATATGTCCTTTGGATTAAATAATTTTTTAAAAAAATTTCTACCTAAAAGACTGTTCTACAGAGCATTAATTATAGTTGCAGCTCCAATTATTCTACTGCAATTAACAATTTCAATTGTTTTTTTTGATAGTATTTGGATTAAAGCAAATAAAGGTATGACTAAATCTCTTGTGAGTGAGGTAAAAACCTTGTTTGACTCTTTCGATGCTGCAGATAGTGAAACAATCATATTTTTAACTAATGCTTATAAAAAAAATTTTGATTTTGTAATAAATATAAATAAATCTGAAAATTTACCAACTACCAGGTCAGATAGACGTTTTAGTCCAATGGACAGATCATTGAGGAGAGAATTAAAACCTATATTTGGGAATAATTATTGGTTTGATACAGTTACTTATATAGACCTTGTTGACCTCAGAGTTCGAACAGATGATCAAATTATTCAAATCTTTTTTCCAAAAAGTAAAATTGCACCTTCATCTGTTAGGGTGTTTGTTTTGTGGATTACTCTTCCTTCATTAATTTTAATCTTGATAGCAATTCTTTTTTTACGAAATCAGACTCGACCAATTGTAAAATTATCCAAAGCAGCAGAAAGATTTGGTCGAGGTGAAAAAGTTGATGATCTAAGACCTTCAGGTGCTTCTGAAATTAGAAAGGCGACAATAGAATTTGACAAGATGATGAAAAGAATTAACAAACACTTAAATCAAAGATCTGAGATGTTATCTGGCATAAGCCATGATTTGAGAACCCCACTAACAAGATTAAAACTACAATTAGCTATGACCGACAAAAAGGATACAGCAAAAAAAATGGCTTCAGATATCGATGAAATGGAAAAAATGTTAAATGATTATCTTCAATATGCTAAATCACAATCAGAAGAAGATTATATTGAGATAAACATTAATGAGTTAGTTCTAGATATATTAGAAAATTTTGATCATTCTAAATATGAATTTAAAGTAAGTGAAAATGTAAATATAAATGGAAGAAAAAATTTATTAAGAAGAAGCCTCACAAATATAGTTGAGAATGGCCTTTCATATGGGGATAAAATTCACGTTGAGATAAAGAAATCAGTTGGAAATGCAATTGTTATAATTGAGGATAATGGTCCTGGGCTGCCTAAAAAGGAATACGAAAATGTTTTTAAACCTTTTTATCGAGTTGATAAAAGTAGAAGTTTAAACAGGTCGGGAGTAGGTTTAGGACTTTCCATATCCCAGGATATAATTAAGTCTCATGGCGGTAATATTTTATTATCTGAAAGTAAATATAAAGGTTTGGCAGTTAAGATCTCTTTGCCTTTTTAAGTTTTTTTTGTTTTTTTTTTAAATCATTTATTTCTTTTTGTTGTTTTTCTATAATTTTTTTTAAAACAATGAATTCATCTTTTGTAACCAAATCTAGTTTACTCGCCAGATCTTCTTTTTTAAACTTAATAGATGTAAAAATCTCTTTTCTTAAGTCTTTAGAGGTAATTAGACCTGCTTCAATTAAACCTGATATCATTTTAAGAATTTTTTGGGAATTATTCATAATTTTACTTTAAATTATAAGTAATTTAATTTCAATTGTGATAAATTTAACTAATGGTTCACAATTTTGATCCAGTATTAATTAATTTGGGTTTTATAAAAATTCATTGGTATTCACTGGCCTATATATTTGGCATCTTATTTGGGTGGTGGTACGGAAGATTCATAATAAAAAAAAAAGTTAAAGCTAAAGATAAAGAAAATTATATAAGAAACTTTGACGATTTAATTTCTTACATAATTATTGGTGTTATTGTTGGTGGAAGATTGGGGTACGTAATATTTTATAATTATTCATATTTTATTGAACAACCAGTTGAAATTTTTAAATTATGGGAAGGAGGAATGTCTTTTCACGGAGGATTAATAGGTGTTATTATCAGTACTTATATTTTTTCAAAACTTAAAAAACTTAATTATAAAATATATTTTGATGTAATTTGTTGTGTGGCACCAATTGGAATTTTTTTAGGAAGAGTTGCAAATTTTATAAATAGTGAGCTTTATGGTATACCCACAGAAAAACCTTGGGGAATTATTTTTCCAAAAATTGATAATTTAACTAGACACCCTTCACAACTCTATGAGGCATTTCTAGAAGGAATTATTTTATTTATTTTAATAAATTTTTTATTTTTAAAAAAGAGTTTAAACTATGGTGTAACATCTTTTATATTTTTAGTCTTTTATGGTATTTTTAGAATTATAGTTGAACAATTTAGAGAACCTGACAAACATATTGGATACGTTTTAAATTTTATAAGTCTTGGCTCTTTATTGAGTATTGCTATGATAATTTTTGCTTTTATATTTGCATCAAAAATTAATTCAAATGAAAAAAATTAATAAATTATTTTCAAAAACAAAATCAATGCCATTGGACATTTTTTTAGATAAGGTTCTTTACAACAGAGATTTTGGATATTATCAAAAGAAAAACCCTTTTGGGGAAAAGGGAGATTTTATAACTGCTCCAAATATTTCTAATCTTTTTGGTGAAATGATAACTATTTGGTTAGTAAGTTTTTGGAAAAAATTAAAAAAACCAAAAAAAATAAATTTTATAGAGATGGGACCTGGTAATGGTGACCTGTGCTTATCTATTTTACGAACACTAAGAAATTTTCCCAAGGTTCATAACTCTATAAATATACTGCTATATGAAAGAAGTGAAACATTAAGAAAAATCCAAAGAAAAAGAATTGTGTCAGAAAAAGTAGCTTGGATAAAAAATTTAAAAACAATAAAAGATGGTCCAGTTATATTTTTTGGAAATGAATTTTTAGATGCTTTGCCTATAAAACAGTTTAAGAAAATAAATGGGATATTATTTGAAAAATACGTAGAAATGAATAAAAATAACATAAATTTTTTTTTCAAGAAAAAAATCAATAAAAAAATTAAAAAACTAACAAATTTTAAAATCATTAAAAATAATATTATAATAGAGTATCCAGAACATGGGTTTAGGGAGTTGGAATTAGTCTGTAAAAAAATCAAACAATTGAATGGTGGTGCTCTTTTTATTGATTATGGATATTTAAAAGAGAACAATTTTGATACTCTTCAATCAGTAATAAATCACAAGTTTAACGATATTAGAAAAAATATTGGTGATGCTGATATTACTTCTTTAGTAAATTTTAATTTGTACAAAAAATATTTTAATATGAAAAATTTATCTGTAGACAAAGTTATATCTCAAAGTGAATTTCTTCAAAAGTTAGGGATTATGGAAAGGTATAAAATATTAAGCAATAGATTAGATAAAAAAGAACAATCAAATTTATATGGCAGAATAAAAAGACTTATTCATCCTAAAATGATGGGGGAAAATTTTAAAGTTATTTTTGCTAAGAATAAAAAATGTAATTTCACTATAGACTTAAATTAATGTTTTATTCAAAAAATTTGATGAGTGAAGTTAACGTAAAACATTGTTTCTTCTCGAGAAAAAATGGTGTATCCAGCGGAATATATAAAAGTTTAAATTGTGGTATCGGAAGTAAGGATGACGTTAAAAATGTTAAAAAAAATTTGGAGATAGTTTCTAAAAATTTAGACATCAAAAGTAATAAATTAGCGATAATGAATCAGACTCATAGTAATAAAGTTTTATCTATTAAGAATATAAACAATTTAAAAAGGTTTGATTGTGATGCGTTATTGACAAGTGATGAGGGCATTGCTCTTTGTGTATTAACTGCTGATTGCGCACCAATATTAATTTATGAGGCTCAAAAAAAAATAGTTGGATGCATACATGCTGGATGGAAAGGAGCATTTGCAGGTATTATTGAAAATACAATATTAAAATTATCAGACATGGGAGGAAATAAAAATAAATTATTTGTGACTGTCGGACCGTGTATATCTCAAAATAATTATGAAGTAAAAAAAGATTTTTATTCAAATTTTATATCTCAGTCTAAACAAAATGAAAAATTCTTTTTAAAAAAAGATAATAATTCATTTAAATTTAATTTACGGGCATATATAAATGAAAAATTTAAAGATTTGGGTATTCAAAGAATTGAGAATATTGCAGTTGATAGTTTTGCCTCCAAGAACGAATATTTTAGCCATAGAAGGGCCAAAAAGTTAGGAGAAGATGACTACGGAAGATGTATATCAGCAATTAGAAAAACTACTTTATAAAATTAATTGAAAATTAAACCCATTGGATGTATAAATAGTTGTCCTAATGAAAATTTTATCAGGAACAAGTAACCCCTCACTAAGCAAAAGTATCAGTAAACAGCTTAAGCTAAAATTAATTAATACAAATATTAAAAATTTCTCAGATGGAGAAATATATGTTGAGATTAATGAAAATATAAGAGGAAATAGTGTATTTGTAGTACAATCTACTTCTACGCCGGCAAATGATAATTTGATGGAGTTACTCTTGTGTATAGATGCCTTAAAAAGATCATCAGCTAAAAGTGTTACAGCAGTAATTCCATATTTTGGCTACGCAAGGCAAGATAGAAAAGTTGTACCTAGAACCTCAATTTCAGCAAAGGTCGTGTCAAATTTAATTACTAAAGCAGGTGCCAACAGGATTGTAACAGTAGATTTACATGCTGGTCAGATTCAAGGTTTTTTTGACATGCCAGTGGACAACTTGTTTACAACTCCATTATTTGCAAGATATATAAAAAAAAATATTAAAAGTAAGAATTTAACTTGTGTATCGCCAGACGCAGGTGGAATTGAAAGAACAAGAGGTTTAGCAAAAAAAATTAACGCTGATTTGGCGATTATAGATAAAAGGAGGCCGCAAGCTGGAAAGTCTCAAGTTATGAATGTTATCGGTGAAATAAAAAATAAAAATTGTATTATTGTAGATGATATTATTGATAGCGGAGGAACAATAGTAAATGCTGTTGATGCCTTGATTAAAAAAGGAGCTAGGGACGTCCATGTTTTTGTAACACATGCTGTTCTTAGCGGGGACGCGGTAAACAAAATTAAAAAGTCTAAAATAAAAAAATTAATTATTACTGATACAATAGATAATAGTAGAAGAATAAAAAATGTTAGTAAAATTCAAGTATTATCAATTGCGCCTCTTATGGCAGAAGCAATAAAAAGGATATCGAACTCTACATCTGTGTCAGATCTGTTCAATTAAACCCTTGTTTTATTTCAAAGTTGGGGTAAATTGGCTCATTCAAATGATTAATAATTTAAAGGCTACTAAGAGAGAAACAAAAACCAAAGGTCAAATAAATACTTTAAGATCTAAAGGTTTTATACCTGCTATTTTGTATGGTGGTAAAAGTCCAAATTTAAAATTAAGCATAAGTGAAAAATTTGTTGATGATGTTTTAAGAGCGGAAAATTTTTTATCTACAGTAATAAACCTTGATATTGATGGAAAGAAGGAAAAAGTAATTCCTCGAGACGTTAGTTACCACGTAACTTCGGACAAACCTACTCACATTGATTTTATGAGAATTGTTCAGGGTTCAAAGATTATCTTAGAAATTCCAGTTAAATTTAAAAATAATGATCAATGTAATGGTCTAAAAAAAGGTGGTGTATTAAATATTGTAAGAAGAAAAATTGAACTAAATTGTCTTGCAGAAAGTATACCAGAAAATATTGATGTAGACTTAGCTGGTTTAGATATTGGTACAAGTATTAGAATATCTTCTGTTAAATTACCTCAAAATGCAGAACTAACAATTACAGATAGAGATTTTGTTGTTGCCACAATAGCTGCGCCAACAATTGTAAAAGAACCTGAAAAACCAGCTGAGGAGACTGCTGCAGAAGGAGAAGGTAGTCAAGAGGCCTCTGCTGAAGGTGCTGATGCTACAGCAGGAGGTAAAGAGGGCGAAGCTTCCAAGAAAGAGGACAAAGGCAAGGATGCTGCACCTGATAAAAAACAGTCTGCTGAGAAAAAAACTGCTCCAGATAAAAAAGCTCCAGATAAAAAATAAATATTTATGCTTTTACTTGTAGGTTTAGGAAACCCTGGTCCCAATAATACAAACAACAGACATAATATTGGTTTCAAAATCATAGATGCAATAAACTCTGAATTTAGTCTTTCAAAACAAAAACCCAAATTCAAAGGTCTTTTAACAACTGGAAATATTCAAGACAAAAAAGTTTATGCAATAAAGCCATTAACTTTTATGAATAATTCTGGGGTTTGTATAAAAGAACTTATTGATTATTTTAAAATTGATGCAAAAAACGTAATAGTCTTTCATGACGATTTAGATATAGACTTGGGAAAAGTAAAAGCTAAATTTGGTGGAACTAGTGCAGGTCACAATGGAATTGAATCTATTGATAAATTTATCGGTAAAGATTACTCAAGAGTGAGAATTGGAATTGGTCGCCCTGAACAAAAAAGTAAAGTTAATAATCATGTCTTAGAGGACTTTAATGAAAATGAAGAAGACAGAATTAAAGATATTACTAATAATATTGTTAAATTAATTCCAGCTTTAATTAATAAAGAAATGGATTTATTTTCAAGTAAGGTGAACCAGAATTTGAATGGGATTTAAGTGTGGTATCGTTGGATTGCCTAATGTTGGTAAATCTACATTATTTAATGCTTTAACCTCATCAAAAAATGCTCAAGCAGAAAACTTTCCATTTTGTACTATCGATCCAAATATAGGTATAGTGGACGTTCCAGATGCTCGTTTAAATAATCTTTCAGTAATTTCAAAATCTAGTAAAAAAATTAATGCAAATATAACATTTGTTGATATTGCTGGACTTGTAAAAGGTGCATCAAAGGGCGAGGGTTTAGGAAATAAATTTCTTTCACATATTAGAGAAGTGGATGCAATAGTTCACTTGGTTAGGTGCTTTGACTCAGAAAATATTCAGCATGTTAATAAAAAGATTGATCCTATAAACGATTTGGAGACTATAAAGACTGAAATATTACTAGCTGATATCAAACAAATTGAGAAGAAGCTTGAAAAAAATGCAAAAAAAAAATTAACTGAAAAACAAATTAAATTACTAAATGATATTTTGTCTCGACTTAATAAAGCTGAAACTTTAGATCTAAGTTATGACTCAGAAAGTAAAAATTTTATTACAGAAATTGGCCTCATATCAAACAAACCATACATTATCGTGTGTAATGTTGATGAACAGAGTGTAGGGAATGGAAATAATTATACGCAGCTTTTAAAAGAGAAATTTCCAAATCAAAAATTTGTTTCTATTTGTGCTGATATAGAAAGCCAAATAATAGACTTAAAACCTGAGGAAAGAGAAAAGTATATGAAAAATATAGGCTTAGAAAAAACTGGTTTGGATAAATTGATTACATCTGGATACGATTTACTTAATTTAAATACTTTTTTTACCTCAGGTCCAAAAGAAACAAGAGCTTGGACTATTAAAAAGAATACTGTAGCCCAAAAAGCGGCAGGAGTAATACATAGTGATTTCGAAAAAAACTTTATACGTGCTGAAGTAGTTTCCTATGATGACTTTGATAAGTATGGCAGTTTTGAGAAGGCAAAAGAAAATGGAAAATTAAAAGTTGAAGGCAAAAATTATTTTATAAAAGATGGCGATGTTTTAATCTTTAGGGTCAATCCTTGACCATAACTTACGCATACTAAAGTATACTAATGTAGATAAAATTATTAAAAAAATCACAACCTTAAATCCTAATTTATGTCGTGTTTCAAGATGGGGCTCAGCTGACCAGGTTAGAAAAGTTGTGACATCTTTTGCCATTTGGCCTTGAGTTGCTTTGGTTCCATCAGCATATGTAACAAGATCGTCTGAAAGTGGATTCGACATTTTTATCTTATTACCGTCCATATATTTGTTGTAATAAACACCCTCTTCTAATTGAAAATCTGGGGGTGGTTCTGTGTAACCCATTAAAACTGCATAAATATAGTCGGCTCCGCCTTTACGCGCTTTTACTAAAACTGACATATCTGGAGGATAGGCTCCTCCATTAGCCGCGGTGGCTGCCTCAACATTTGGATAAGGCGATACAAATTTATCAGAAGGTCTTCCGGGTCTTGTAAACATTTCTCCATCACTATTTGGGCCATCTGTTACTTCGAAATTAGCAGCTATTGCTTTTACTTGTTCAACTGAAAATTCTGGCCCACCTTTCTCACCAAGGTTTCTGTAACTTAAAAGATTCATAGAATGACATGATGCACATACCTCGGTATAAACTTGATAACCTCTTTGCAAGGCGCTTCTATCAAATGTTCCGGTTATTCCCTTAAAAGTCCAATCGTATTTTGGAATCTTAATTTCTTTAGCGCTAGAAAAATTTGTTAGAGTTAAAAATAGCAACAAAAAGCCTAAAAAAAATCTTTTAAATTTACACATCTGGTTTGTCGCTCTTTATAAACTCCATTTTTGGCATTCCTGTCAAAACAGGTTCAGTTATACTTAGAGGAAGCGGCTGGGTTTTTTCAATTCTGCTAAGTATTGGTAATATTAGTAAAAAGTGAGCGAAATAATATATAGTGCCAAGTCTTGCCACGAAAAGATATAAACCTTCAGCTGGCATGGCACCCACGTAACCAAGTGCTAAAACATCAACCACGAGCACCCAGAAAAATATTTTATTTAGAGGTCTAAATACGGATGATCTTACTTTGCTGCTGTCAAGCCATGGTAATGCCATCAAAATAAAAATTGATCCAAACATTAAAATAACTCCGCCAAGCTTATCTGGGACCGAGCGTAAAATGGCATAAAATGGCAAAAGATACCATTCAGGAACAATATGTTTAGGTGTAACTAATGGATTAGCTTGAATATAATTATCGCTATGCCCCAAAACATTAGGTGCAAAGAATATAAACCCAGAAAAAATTATTAAAAATATTAATAAAGCAAATAAATCTTTAATGGTTATATAAGGGTGAAAAGGAACTGTGTCTTTTGATGGTTTTTTAACATCTATACCTATTGGATTGTTGTTTCCTGGAACATGTAAAGCCCAAATATGTAAAATAACTAAGCCTAAAATTAAAAAAGGAAATAAGTAATGTAAACTAAAAAATCTAGTTAAAGTAGGATTGTCTACCGAATATCCGCCCCACAACCATGTGGTAATACTCTCTCCAAATAATGGTATAGCACTAAATAAATTTGTAATAACAGTTGCTCCCCAAAAACTCATCTGTCCCCAAGGTAGTACATAGCCCATAAAAGCTGTAGCCATCATGAGAAGGTAAATTATCATCCCGAGTATCCAAATTATTTCTCTTGGAGATTTATATGACCCATAAAATAATGATCTGAATATATGAATGTATACTGCTAAAAAAAACATCGAGGCACCATTACTATGAATGTATCTAATTAGCCATCCATAGTTAACATCTCTCATAATATGTTCAACACTACTGAAGGCTAGATCTGCATGAGCCACGTAATGCATTGCAAGCACAAGTCCAGTTATAATTTGTGATAGCAAACAAAAAGTTAATATACCGCCAAACGTCCACCAATAGTTTAAGTTCTTCGGCGTTGGATAATCTGTCAAGTGAGATGCTAAAGATAGAAGCGGAAGTCTATCATTAAACCACTTTCCAAATTTTGATTTAGGAGTATAAGTATGTTCGCTCATTTAATTTATCCAATCCTAATTGTATTATCATCAATAAAAGCATACTTTGGAATTTCCATATTCGTTGGCGCTGGACCCTTTCTAATTCTACCAGAAGTATCATAGTGAGATCCGTGGCACGGACAAAACCAACCATTGTATTCTCCCTTATCTGAAAGAGGCACGCATCCAAGATGAGAACAAATACCCATCATAACTAACCATTCTGCTTTTTTTACTCTATCTTCATCTTTTTCAGGATGTTTTAAATCATCCAGACTTACTGCTTTTGCTTCTGAAATTTCTGTCTCAGTTCTTCTTTTAATAAATACGGGTTTGCCTCTCCATAAGACTGTAATAGATTTTCCTGGCTCTATTTGACTTATATCTACTTCTGTAGTTGCCAAAGCCTTAACTGAGCTATCTGGATTCATCTGGTCGATAAATGGCCAAATAGTTGCGCCTATGCCTACAGCACCGACTGTATAACTTGCCGTGAAAAGAAAATCTCTTCTGTTAGTTTTTTTTTCTGTGTCGCTCATAAAGTTAAAATAATATTGCTTTTTATTATAAAATAGGGTTATTTTAAAGGGTTGCCAGAGGCCAGAATGACACACAAATTGGGTTAAGTTGTCAAAATTGACTAGTTATAAACATATAAAATAATTTTTTATGAAAATAAGTCAGGAAATTGAAAAAAAATTAACTGGTCAGTGGTTTGCGTTTTTGCAAGAAAAGATAGTAGAAGAATTTCAAAATCTTGAGATAGAGTTTTCTAAAAAAAAAAAGAATAAAATCAGTTATTTCAAAAAAAAGTTTTGGGAAAAGAAAGATCCTAAAGATGGTGGAGGACAATATTATATTTTAAGAAACGGTCAAATTTTCGATAAAGTAGGAGTTAATCACTCAACTGTTGAAGGAATGTTTCAACAAAATTACAAATCAAATATACCTGGAGCTAAAAAAAATCAAACTTATTGGGCATCAGGAGTATCGGTGGTTGCACATATGAAAAATCCAAAAATCCCTGCAGTACATTTTAATACAAGATTTGTTGTTACATCTAAAAAATGGTTTGGTGGAGGAATGGATGTTACACCCAGTCTAAAAGATTTGAATGAAAAAAAACTGGTACATAAAAATCTTAAACTTGTGTGTAATAATAATAAAAAAAGTTATAAAAATTATAAAAAATGGTGCGATAATTACTTTTTAATTAAACATAGGGGGGAAACCAGAGGTATTGGAGGGATTTTTTTTGATTATCTTAACAAAGATTGGGAAAAAAACTTTAAATTTGTAAGAGATGTTGGCATTAGTTTTATCGATATCACCAAAATGTTGATTCAAAAAAAGAGATTTCTAAAATGGACAAAAAAACAAAAACAAAATCAACTAGTTAAAAGAGGAAAGTATGTTGAATTTAATTTACTTTATGATAGAGGAACAAAATTTGGATTAAACACTGGAGGTAATATTGATGCAATATTTATGTCTCTACCACCAGATGCTAAATGGAAATAATGGAAAAAGAACCTATAACAACTGAAGGATTAAAAAAACTCAAAGATGAATTAGAAGATCTTAAAAGTAATAAAAGACCCAAGATAGTTGCTGCAATAGCAGAGGCACGCGGACATGGTGACTTGAAAGAAAATGCAGAATATCATGCAGCTAAAGAACAGCAGGGTCATACTGAAACTAGAATTTTACAAATAAATGATTTAATTGCTAGAGCAAATGTCATCGATGTTACTAAAGTTGAAAATGATGGAAAAGTTATTTTTGGATCTACTGTAAGTGTTAAAGATTTAGAAAATGATAAAAAAATTTCCTTTAAAATTGTCGGACGGGATGAAGCAGATATCAAAAAAAATTTGATTTATTTTAGATCACCTGTGGGAAAATCTTTAATAGGAAAAAAAGTTAAAGACTCTATAGTAGTGAATACCCCTTCGGGTGAAAAAAATTATGAAATATTAGAAGTTAAATATATTTGATTAATTAAATTTTTTAATAAGATTATTCAAATCTTCTTTTTTTAAATTAAAATCATTTTCAATCCAAACTTTTTCAACTCTTTTGAGTATTTCTCCAATTTTTCTTCCACTTTTGAAACCTTTATTTATTAAATATTCTCCACTCAGTGGGAATTCTGGCACTCTTAGAGTTTTTATTTCATTAATGAGATCATCAATTTTTTTTAAATTTTTCGGCTTTATTAAAGAGTAATAAAATTTTGCTAAAGATATTATTTTCTCTTTATTGTGAAAAAAAACATTTTTTTTTAAATCTTTAGAAAAAAAGTTTCTATTTTTTTTTGCCTCATAAAAATATTTATGTAAAAAGTTTAGATACTCTTTTAAAAAATTTGAGGTTTTATATTTATGTGCAAAATAATTATGATTATCACTTTGGTCTATTAATAATAAAGCCAAAACTAAATTATATTCTAGCATTATGTATTTTTTTAGTTTTTTATTTTCTAACGTACTTAATCTATTTAAGTATTTAAACTCAGGGAAAATTATCTCAAAAATTTCCTTAAATTCATTATTTGATGCCACTTCACTTAAATTACTGAGCTTTGTAATTTTTATAATTTCAGAAAAAATTCTCTCTTTTGAAAGTTTTAGAATTCCTGGGATATTTTTCTTTATTATTTTAATAGTATCTTTGTCCTTTTCAAAATTTTTATATTGAATCGAAAATCTTAAAAATCTTATAATTCTTAAATAATCCTCTTCTATACGTTGTTGAGGGTTTCCAATAAATTTGATTTTTTTTTCTTTTAGATCCCTCCTGCCGTTATGTGGATCAAATATTTTTCCATTTTGATCCAAATAAATTGCATTTATTGTAAAATCTCTTCTATTTGAATCTTTTTCCCAGTTATTTGTAAATGAGACTTTTGCGTGCCTTCCATCTGTAGAAACGTCCTCTCTCAAAGTAGTTATTTCAAAAATTTCCTTATCCTGTTGTAAAGTTAAAGTGCCGTGATCAATGCCAGTTTTCAAAACTTTGAAATTAGTATTTGCAAGTTTTTTTATCACTTCACCTGGAGTTAGTGTAGTTGCTAAATCTATATCCCCAATTTGTTCGTTATTTAAATAATTTCTAACACAACCTCCAACCAGCATCACATTGTTTTTATTTTTGTCATTAAGATTAACAAATATCTCTTTAATATTTTTATTCTTATAAAAGGGAAATAAAAATTTTTTTATATTGTCTACAATCAGCATATTGTTGGCTGGGGCGCTAGGATTCGAACCTAGGATGGTGGTACCAAAAACCACTGCCTTACCGCTTGGCTACGCCCCAAAGTTTTTTTTGATATATCATAAAAAAACACATTTAAATAGTTCTAGAGAGCACACACCAAAATTTTGGAAATCTCTTTTTTATTAATTTTAAGCCAAGTAATGCATCCTTTTTATTTAAAAATAAGCCAAAACAAGCCGATCCTGATCCGGTAACTCTTGAAAACTCACATTTTTTTAATAAAGATAATTCTTTTAAAACCTTTTTAATAAGAGGAAATCTTGAAATAACAATACTTTCAAGGGAATTGGTTTCGGACTTTAATTTATCAACCATTTTCAATTTTGAAATCCTATTTAAATTATTTAATTTTTTAATTTCCTCATATTGCCTAAATTTACTATAAACATCCTTAGTTGAGCTTTTTTTAAAGGGATAAACTATCAACAAATAAAAATCGTGCTTAAAATTGAAGTTTTTTATTTTGAAAAAATTTTCTTGAATAATTTTATTTTTATTGAAAAATAATTTGAAATCTGAACCTAGAAATTTTGCAAAATAGTTAATATCGCCATTTATTATTTTGCGCTTTTTATGAAAATATTTAATTATTGTTGCAGCATTACTTGAACCTCCTCCAAGCCCAGAAAACACAGGTATATTTTTTTTAATTTTTATCTCGTACTTTGCACTACTACCTATAATGTTTTTTTTTCTCAAGAGATACATGCTTTTTTGTACAGTGTTATTTTTAAGTTTGATATTTTTTTTAAATTTTCCAGTAAATTTAAATGTATCTTTTTTTCCAGTAATTTTTTTTATTGTTATCTGGTCGTGAAGATTAATCAAAAAGATTACAGACTGTATATCGTGATATTGATGATTGATTTTTTTGCCTATTTTAAGTGATAAATTAATTTTAGCTGGTGATTTTAAAAATGTCTTACTCATAATGCTATAATAATTAAATATTTTCTAAACCAAATAAAATTTTTCTTTTAATCTTTTCCTTTAGTTTATTATCTGCATCAAACTCTAAAGCATTATTCCAATAATATCTTGCTTGAATTTTATTGTCATTCATCCACAAACAATCTGCAAAATGATCATTTATCACTGGATCTCTTGGCATTAACATTATTGCAATTTGAAGATATTTTTTTGCTTCTGAAAAATTTTTAGTTTTAAAAAGGGCCCAACCAAGCGAATCTGTGATATAGCCGTTATTTTTTTTAAGATCATTTGCCTCTCTTAACATTTTTAATGCCTCGTCAATATTTTGATTTTTTTCAATCCAACTATAAGCTAAATAATTCATTACATAGGGCTCTTTAGGCTTAACCCTTAGTGACTCTATTAAATCTTTCTCACCAAGGTTCCACTTGTCACTTCGCTCATAAGCCATTCCCCTTCTCTCTAAAACCTCAGGATATAAATTATTGGTTTGATCAATCTCTAACAAAATTTTTGAATATAAGTTTATTGCTTCTTCATAATTTTCATTGCTTTTTAAAAAGTTTGCTAAATCGAATGTTTCTGAAATACTTGCATCTAAAGTTTTGTATATCTGATGTAAAAATTTACTTGAATTGGATACTTCTTTTTTATTCATTATTAATGCAATTTGCTTAGCTGAGTACCATTTATAAACTGTTCCATTTTCGTACATTTTTTTATAAATGCTTTTAGCCTGATCATGTTTTCCTAAATTATTAAAGTTTTCTGCTAATAAAGCATTATATGATTTAAATTTAGGATTTAAAAATTTTGCAATATTTATATAAAAGTTTGAAACTTTATAATCTTCTTGAGAAGAAAGAACGTTAGCCAAGATATAAAAAAATTCAGCTATTATATGTGTACTATTATCACAATTGAAAATATTTTTATTCACTTCTTTGCCAATTAAAACTTTTTCAAATTGATTGATTAATAAATTAGACGGAAATTTTTCAGACGCTGATCTTATTACATTTATTGCATCTTTTTTATTATTATTATTAAAAAAATAATTTGAAACAAAAAAATGGTATCTTGAGAAACTCATTTTATCGTTATTTATGACTTTGATAAACTCATTTGCTGTATTGTCTAGTTTAAGAAAACAATTACCAAAAGTTTTTTGTATAATAGTTAAATTTTCAAATGCTGGATTTTGAAAATCAAGAAGATTAAGATCATCTTGATTTTTGGTATTTGAAATTTTTGACCATGCTGAAAGTGAATTTTGTAAAATTTCAGGTACTAAATTACGATTGGTTGGAAGCTTAAGTTGATCAAAATAATTTTTGGCCTTTGAAAAGTTATTAGATTTGAATTGATATACTCCTAAAAAAAGATTTGAGTTAAAATTTGATTGATTCATTTTTTCTAATTTTTTTGAATATTTATATGCCTCGTGGTATTTTTCTAAATTTACTAAAGATTGAATACGCATTGATGAGTATTTTTCATTTTTAGTTTCAGTTTTATCCATTTTTTTAAAAAAAACTTGAGATGTCTCATAATCAAAATTGTCAAAAGAAATGATTCCGGAAAAATAATTTGAGATAGATTTATCGTCTTGATTGAATTCTAGTATTTTTGCTGAGGCAGAATTGAATATACCTAAAAAAATAAAGGTGTATAATAATGACTTCCAAAAAAGATTAAGTTTGTTCATAATTAACAGAGTATGAAAAATAAATTAATTATTAAAAATACTAAAATTAAGTTTTATCATAAACTATTAAATAATGAAGTGGTTTACGACAAAAAACCATTAAAAAGATATAAACAAAATATCACATCAGCACATTTAAAAGATAAATTTAAAAATCTAGATTTATTAAAAAATAAAATTAATTCTATTAAAAATTGTGAACTTAAGAAAAGTGCACAACAAATTGTATTTTCAGATGGTAATCCAGATGCAAAAATAATGATAATTGGTGAAGGTCCGGGTGCAAATGAGGACAAGGAAGGTAAACCTTTTGTGGGAAGGGCTGGAAAACTTTTGGACAAAATGCTTCAAGCCATAAAACTTAATAGAAATAGTGTATACATCTCCAATGTCGTAAATTTTAGACCTCCTTTGAATAGAAGGCCAACTGAAACCGAAGTAAACAGATATCTCCCTTTTTTGATCAATCATATAGAAATAATAAGTCCTAAAATTCTTTTATTGCTAGGCAGTACAGCCCTAAATGCATTAATTGGAAATGAAATTGTAATTTCTAAAGCCAGAGGAAAATGGATGAAAAAGAAAATTGGTAAAATAAATATTGAAGTTATAGCATCTTTTCATCCTGCTTTTTTAATGAGACAACCTGAACAAAAAAAATATGCTTGGGAAGATTTAAAAATGATAAGAAAAAAAATGTCTGAACTAAAAATTAAATAAAATGTCTGTTAAAATTTTTGCGGGAGTAGATGAAGTTGGAAGAGGTTGTTTGGCTGGTCCTGTAATTTCTTGTGCATTAATCTTAAAAGAAAATATAAATAAAAAGATTTTGCGGGACTCAAAAACTATTTCATTTAAAGATAGATTAAAAATTGCAGAACATATTAAAAAAAATTCTTGGTATGCTTTTGGTTCTGCTTCTGTAAAAGAAATTGATAAATATAATATTTTTCATGCTACTTTACTGTCAATGGAAAGAGCTGTAAAAAAATTAAAAAAAAAACCACATATTTTCCTTATTGATGGAACGCATGCGCCTAAAAAATTGAAGAATTCAAAAACAATTATTAAAGGAGACCAAAAAGTTAAATGTATTTCGGCAGCTTCTATTGTGGCAAAAGCTTATAGAGATTTATATATGATAAAATTAGGAAATAAATATCCAAAGTATAAATGGAATAAAAACTTTGGCTATGGAACCTCACAACATTTGGAGTCCTTAAAAAAATTTGGGGTAACCAGTTACCACAGAAGAAGTTTCAAACCAGTACACAACATATTGTTCAGATAAGAGTCTCCAACACATAATAGACTCAAATAAATTTAAAAAAAAATTTGACGATGGATTCAATTTCGGGTTGAATTATATAAATGACAAAGTTTTTAAACAAAATTTCAAATGGCAATTCTTTAGAAATTTTAAAAAAGATCCCAGATAAAACTTTTGACTTAGTTTTTGCTGACCCTCCTTACAACATGCAAATCGGTGAAAAATTAAAAAGACCTGATGATAGCAAAGTTAACGGTGTTAATGATAAATGGGATCAATTTTTTAACTTTAAACATTACGATGATTTTTCAAAAGTTTGGTTAAAAGAATGTAAAAGAATTTTAAAAGACAACGGTTCTATGTGGGTGATCGGCACTTATCATAATATTTTTAGACTTGGATACCACATTCAAAATTTAAATTACTGGATATTAAATGATGTTATTTGGAGAAAAAATAATCCGATGCCAAATTTTAAAGGAACACGATTTACAAATGCACATGAAACTTTGATTTGGGCGTCAAAAAATAAAAAATCAAAATACACATTTAATTATCAATCATTAAAATGCTTAAATGATGATTTACAAATGAGATCGGACTGGACACTTCCCATTTGTAACGGAAGGGAAAGATTAAAAAAGAACGGTAAAAAAGTTCATTCAACACAAAAACCTGAAGCATTATTACATAGAATTATATTAGCAACGACTAATAAAGGTGATTCAATATTTGATCCATTCTTAGGGACTGGAACTTCTGCGGTAGTAGCAAAAAAACTTGGTAGAAATTATTTCGGAATAGAAAAAGATAAAAAATATTTTAGCGCAGCATATAATAGAATAAACTCAACAAAAGTTATTGAAGATAACTACCTTGATACAATTAAGAATAATAAATCTAAACCCAGGATACCTTTTGGTTCATTGGTTGAAATGGGCATAATAAAACCGGGATCTATATTATTTGATCAAAAAAAGAAATTTAATGCAAAAATAATGGCTGATGGAAGTTTAAAACATAAAGGTAATGAAGGCTCAATTCACAGAGTAGCAGCTAAAATAATGGGAACTGAAAGTTATAATGGCTGGACTTATTGGTATTGCAATATAAAAGGTAACTCGGTTTCTATTGATAATTTAAGACAGAGATTAATATCAAAAAACAATTAATTAGTTGTAAACTTTTCCGATATAATTATTTAAAAAAATTTTATTTTTTAACATTATTTTAAAAGATTCATTTCTAATCTTTTTTAAGATTGGATTAGAAAAATGAAATATATGATGATTTAATTTAGATCTTCGATTAATAACATTTGTTCTCTCTAACCTTTTTTTAAAAAAAAGATCTGGGTTATATTTATTATCTTCAGATAATAAATTAAATAATTCATTGGCGGCCTCGATTGACTGGGAGGCGCCCTGGGCCATAGTAGGAGGAAAAGTATAAAAAGCGTCTCCTATGTAAAATAAATTTTCATAAACTGATTTTGAAGGTTTTTTTGAAGTATAAATCGGCCAATATTCCAATTTGTTGTCAAAAAGTTTTTCCAAATTTATATTTTGCGAAATTATTTCTTTTTTAATTAGTACTTTCAAATCAATATTATTAGATAATTTTTGACGTATTATACAAACAACATTTAATTCTCCTTTTTTATTAATTGGATAGATTACAATATGAGCATTTTTAAGCATGATTAGTGATATATTGTTTTTATCATAGTTAGACACTGGTAGATTTTTAAGAATTGTTCTTATTGCAATTGATCCATTATAGATTGGTCGAATACTTTTATTTTCTACAATTGATTTTGTATTTGAAAAGACACCATCTGAAACAACTATGAAATCTACCAGATCATTTGTACTATCTTTAAAATTAATTAAAAGTTTATCTTTAATTTTTGAAATTTTTTTTACCTCTTTTCCGAATCTTAGATTATTTGCAAATAATTTATTTTTTAAAAGTTCAATTAAAACTGATCTTTTTAAAGTTGTGTACTTAAATTTTTCAGAATTAAATCTATCAAGATTTAATTCACAAATCTTTTGATTGTCACTAGAATAAAAATTTAAATTAGATGGATTAAAAAATTCCATATTATCTATACTGGATAATCCAATTTTATTTAAAATAGAAACACTATTAGGTGCCAATTGTATTCCATAACCTTCTTCAAGACTTAATATTTTTTCTTTTTCATAAACCATTACCTCAAAATTTAAATTTTTCTTAAATAGATTTGCAATAGTCAATCCTGCAATTCCAGACCCTATAACTGCAATTTTTTTTTTCATCAATATAAATTCTCTACTTGTTTAAATATTTTTTTTGTAAATGTTGGTATAAATTCTTTATTATTACAAATTGAATACCAATTCAAATTTCTTGGAATTTTACTTGAAAATTTGTAATATAAATTAATATCTAACTTTTTATTTGAAATAGAGTTCTTATAATTACAAAGAAAATTCCAATTTTTTAATTTATTTTTTTTTGATTTTTCTTCAACTATCGGCAAATTATATTCTTTTAGAAAACCTAGATTATTATTTTTTGTCAAACCAATTTGTTTATATTTATTTAGATAACAAAAAATATTATAACTTTTTTTGTTTATCTTAACTTTATCTGTTAATTTTGTATTTTTTCCTGAATTAGAAAATTTGCAAAATTTATTAATTGGACACAGGCTGCAAAGAGGTTCTTTCGGCTTACAAATCAAAGCTCCAAATTCCATTGTTGCTTCTACAAAATCATAATTTCTTTTTGAAAAAAATAACTTTTTTCTATTTTTCTCAATAATCTTTTCAAAATCTAATTTTTTTTCATGCGTGTTAAATATTCTAGAAAAAACTCTTTTCACATTTCCGTCCAAAGCTAAACGGGGCTGATTGTAAACAAGTGCGAGCAACACATTTCCTGTATAATCTCCTATCCCAGGCAGTTTTTTTATATCAATTAAAGTTTTCGGTAATATGGATCTATTTTTTTTAACTATAATTTTTGCCGTTTCAATTAAGTTTCTGCATCTTCTATAATAACCTAGCCCTTCCCACAGCTTAAGAACTTTTCTTTCGCTAGTAGAGGAAAGTTTTTTTAAACTTTTAATTTCACTTATAAATTTCTTAAAATAAGGAATCACGGTCTTTACTTGCGTCTGTTGCAACATAAACTCACTTAATAATCTATAATAAAGCTTTCTTGGTGAGTTATAGGAGACTCTCCATGGTAAGACGCGCTTATTATTATCATACCAACTAATTATTTTTTTTGATAAATTAAAGTTTAAATGCATAGTAAAAAAAATTATAATAATAAATCGGTCTTCCCTATTCAAGGATTAAGGCCTATGTCAAAATCGCTTCCCAGAGGTTTAAAAACAATTTTAAAAAAAGGTGGATACAACTATGCTTCGATAATTAATAATTGGTCAGATTTGGTTGGAAAACAAATTTCCAATGTTTGTTATCCAAAATCAATAAAGACAGGTAGAGAGTTAAAAGATGGAGTTTTATATTTAAATGTTTTCCATGGAGATCAGCTTTTGGTAGAATATAATAGAACAAAGATTATAGACAAAATAAATATTTTTTTTGGATATAAATTTGTGAAGAATATAAGAATTGTTTTAATTAAAGAAAAAATTGATCCAAAAAAAGATATAGTTTTATCAGGCAATATAAATTCAAAGTACCAAAAAAAATTATCGAAAATACAAAATCCCGAGTTAAAAAAGAAAATTAAGAATTTAATAAATGCATTTAGTGATAAAAAATAAAATTAAATTTAAATATATTAACTATTTTATAGTTTATTTTTTAATATTTTCATTCTTATTTAGAGTTAATTCTAACGCCTTAGAAGTTCAAAAAAATATTTTTTTTGGAAACAAAGATGCTAAAATTGTAGTAAAAGTATTTTCTTCGCTTACATGCCCCTATTGCGCTGATTTTCATAAAAAAGTTATTATTAAATTGAAAAAAGAATTTATAGACTCAAATCTTGTTCGATTCGAACATCATAGCTTTCCATTAGATTTGGCAGCTTTGAATGCTGAAAAAATTTTAAGGTGTACAAATGATTATAAAAAAAGAATAGCTCTTTTAGATGAAATTTACGCAAAACAAGAAGATTGGGCCTCGGGAAATGATATTAACAACATTAACTCTAAATTATCAAAAATCGCAAAGAAATATGGTTTAAATAATGATAACATAAATAATTGTTTAGTAGACAAAAATTTAGAAGACCAAATATTGGAAATTAGAATTAATGCTAGTAAAAATTATTCTATTCAATCAACCCCAACAATTTTTATAAATGACAAAAAATATATTGGTAATAACGATTATTATAAATTTAAAAAAGAAATTGAAAAACTTTTATAGAATATGAAATTTAAAAAATTAGAATTAGTCGGTTTTAAATCATTTTTTGACAGAACAACTTTTTTTATTCAAGAAGGTCTTACGGGAATAGTTGGCCCAAATGGGTGTGGAAAATCTAATATTGTTGAGGCTTTAAGATGGTGTATGGGGGAAACGTCTGCAAAAAGTATGAGGGGCTCTGGTATGGAAGATATAATATTTTCAGGAACATCAAATAAGCCAGCAAAAAATATATCGGAAGTAAATATTACGATAGATAATTCACAAAAAGAGGGTCCAGGAAAATATTTGGATATGGAAGAAATAATAATCAAAAGAAAAATCGAACGTGAAAAAGGCTCAAAATACTTTATAAATGAAAAGGAAGTTAGAGCAAAAGATGTCCAGACTTTTTTTGCTGATCTATCTACTGGTGCCCATTCTCCATCTATAATAGGTCAAGGCAAAATTGGGATGATCGTTACAGCAAAACCTCAAGAGAGAAAGTCTGTTTTGGAGGAAGCTGCTGGAATCTCTGGAATACATATTAGAAGACATGAGGCAGAGACAAGATTAAATGCTGCAGAAAATAATTTAAAAAGAGCCGATGAATTAAAAAAACAACAAGAGAAACAACTTGCAAATTTAAAAAAACAAGCGGAGGAGGCGACAAAATATAAAGAGATATCTGAAAAAATTAAAACCGTAGAAGCGGGACTTTTTTATTTAAAACTTCAAGAAATTGAAAATGAGACAGCTCAGGTGAAGGTAAAGCTTTCGGCAATTGATAACGAGGTTGGTTCAATTAAAAAGGTTATTGAAGAAAATAAAGAAATGGTAGAGGAAGAAAATCAAAAACTTGAGCCATTAAAAGATAAAAAGATTGAAAATTTATCCTCAATTCAAAAAATTAATTTGGAGATTTCTAGTTTAAATGAGAAAGAAAAAAGAGTTAAAGATTTAAACATAAAACTATTAAACAATATTAAAACAATTCAATCAGATCTTGAAAGAGAAAAAAGTATATCTCTTGATGCCTCTTTAAATGAAAAGAGAATCTTAGAAGAAAAAAACGAACTTTTAAAAACTGAAAGACAATTATTTGACATTGAAAAAAAATCAGAGATAGATCTAGATTTATCAAGAAGTGAGCTTAAAGATCATCAAATCAAACTCGATGATTTTTTAGAAAAAAAACTGGAGTCTATTGATTTAAAAGAACAACTCAAAATTTTTATTAAAATCGATGAAATAAATAAATCTGTAATAAGAAGTTTAGAGGATTCAAGATTAGATGAGGCGAACTCAGGATTAAAAAAAATTAATGAAATTTTACAAAATCAGATAAAAAATATTGAAGTTATAGATAGGAATGATTTGAGTATAAATGTAAAAGGTTTTATTGAGAATATAACGCTGTCACAAGAGAGATATGCATCCTCATTTGGTAAAAACCAAACAATTAGAAGTGACTCTATAAAAAGAAAGGAAAGAATAAAAAATATTGATCAAGAATTAGAAAATTGGAAAGATCTAAAAGTTAATTCTGAAAAAATGATACTGGAGTTGAGTAATAGAATTAAAAAAGTTCAATTAGAGTTAGATGAAAACCAAAAGAATCCTGAACAAATTGCAATTAATAAAGGACAGAATATTCAAAAACTTGAAAATACTGAAAAACAAAATAATGATTTAGAGATTGAAATAGAAAAAGTTGAAGCAAATTTTATCAAAGCAAATAACAAGCTTAGGGATATAGAGGAAAAATCTGTAGTTTTAAGAGAAAATAAAGCCAGACTAGAAGCTACCATAGAGGGCATTGATCAAAGAAAAATGGATCTTATATATTTAGTAAAGAATGAATTAAAGTTAGAGAATATAAACAATTTATTGTCTATTTCTGATTTAAACAACGTTCCGAAACCACCATCATTAGAAGAACAAGAGGAAAAATTAAATAAATTCAAGAAAGATAGAGAGTCTTTGGGATCTGTTAATTTAAGAGCTGATGTAGAAACTGAAAAATATAAAACGACTATAAAAAAAATGGAAGAAGACAGAGCTGATCTTGTATCTGCAATTGTAAAATTAAAGTCAAGTATTAATGAGTTAAATCAGAGGGGACGGGAAAGACTTTTAGATGCTTTTAATAAGGTGAATAGAAAATTTAATGAAGTTTTTACTAAACTCTTTAATGGAGGAAATGCTAAACTTGAATTAGTTGACTCTGAAGATCCTTTAGAGGCTGGATTGGAAATGTTAGTTTCCCCACCTGGAAAAAGATTGCAATCCATTACCCTTTTATCAGGTGGTGAGCAGGCTTTGACGGCTGTTTCCTTAATATTTGCAATTTTTTTAACCAATCCTTCACCTATTTGTATACTTGATGAGGTGGATGCACCTTTGGATGATGCAAATGTAACTAGATTTTGCTCTTTACTAGATCAGTTAATATCAATTACAAAAACTAAGTTTATAATAATAACGCACCATGCACTTACTATGTCAAAAATGAACAGGCTTTACGGCGTGACAATGCCTGAAAAAGGCATTAGCAAACTTGTTGCTGTCGATTTACAAAAAGCAGAAGAATTGGTTGCTTAAATTTTTTATGAGTGACTTGGAAGATTTTAAAACTCGCCTTAAAATTGCAAAATCAAAATTGCAAAAAGATAAAACTAAAAATACTGATAAAAAAGGTATTTTTATCGGTAATGCATTTAAATTAGGAACCGAGTTAGTTGCTGCTGTTATAGTTGGGACAATTATTGGGTTTATTTTGGATAATTGGTTTGGTACTAAACCAATATTAATTATAGTATTTTTCTTTTTCGGAGCTGCTGCCGGGATTGTAAATGTAGTAAAAGCAGCAAGGAGAATGCAAAAGGATATAAAATAATGGCTACAAATCCAATGGAACAATTCAAAGTTCATAAAATTGGTCCCGAAATTGAAATTTCAGGAATAAATTTATCTTTCACTAACGCAAGTCTTTTTATGGTAATAAGTGCAGGATTAATCCTGATATTACTTTTATTTGGAACTAGAGAGAAAAAATTGGTTCCAGGTAAAATACAATTAATATCAGAAATACTTTACAATTTTATTGCAAAAATGATAAGTGACACGGCTGGAAAAAAAGCTAAACCTTTTTTTCCTTTTATATTTAGTTTGTTTGTTTTTATACTTTTTTGCAACATGGTAGGAATGTTGCCATACTCTTTTACTGTTACAAGTCATATAATAGTAACTTTAACTTTTGCTTTATTCATATTTATTGGCGTTACAATACTTGGATTTGTAATGCATGGATTTAAGTATTTAAGGATTTTTGTTCCTAGTGGTGTACCTATAGTTTTGTTGCCTATAATAAGCATTATAGAGATAATATCCTATCTGAGTAGACCAATAAGTTTATCAGTTAGACTTTTTGCAAATATGATGGCCGGACATACTATGTTAAAAGTTTTTGGAGGTTTTGTAATTAGTCTTGGTTTAATCGGAGGTTGGCTACCATTAAGTTTTTCAGTTGCATTAACAGGTTTAGAAATTTTAGTAGCATTTTTACAAGCTTATGTATTTGCGATTTTGACATGCATTTATTTAAACGATGCATTAAATTTACATCACTAACAATAAAAAAGGAGGAAACATGGAACTAGAGGCAGCAAAAATGATCGGGGCAGGTCTTGCCGCAATTGCTTTGGCTGGAGCTGGAGTTGGTATCGGAATAATTTTTGGAAATTATCTATCCGGTGCTATGCGAAATCCATCTGCAGCCCAAAAACAATTCCCAAATTTACTTTTGGGATTTGCATTGGCTGAGGCTACTGGTCTTTTTGGATTAGTAGTAGCTTTAATAATACTTTTTGCTTTTTAAAAAAAGTATGAAGAAGTTTTTTGCTTTATTAACATTTCTCTCAACTTGGGAGACAAACATTCATTCAGCTGAGGCAGGCATGCCTCAGCTCGATCCAGAATATTGGTTTTCACAAATATTTTGGCTAATAATTGTTTTTATAACAATTTATATCTTAATATCAAAAATTTTTATTCCAAAAATAAAAGGCAGTATTGATATGAGAGAAGATAAAATTAGAAAAGATTTAGAAGAAGCAAAAACTTTTAAAGAACAGGCAGAATTAAAATTGAAGGAGTATAATAGCTTGATGGAAACTGCAAAACTAGATGTTAAAAAAATAACCTCAAAAAGTAGACAAAAATTAAACGAGGATATGCAAATTAAAAAAGAACAAATTCAAAAAAAAATTGATGCTGAAATTTCAAACGCAGGGATAGAAATTAAAAAACTTAAAAATGATTCTTTCGATAAAGTAAATTTAATTTCACAAGACATTGTATCAAATTTAGTGAAGGATATATTTGGTGAAGATTTAAATAAAAGTAGCATTGAAGCTTCTGTTTCACAAACAATTAAAGAATACGAAAGAGATAAACAAAAATGATAGATGCAACATTTTGGGTGGCAATTTCTTTCTTACTTTTTATAGTTTTGCTTTTTTACTTTAAAGTTCCACAAAAAATTGATCAATCTTTAAATGAAAACATAAAAGTAATTAAAGGTGAAATTGAACATGCGGAAAAACTTAAAGATGAGGCAAAAAATATTTTGAGTGATTATGACTCAAAAGTAAGTAAATCTAAAATTGAAATTAAAAAAATGTTAGAAGATGCAGAAAAACAAGCTGAGCAAAATATCATAAAGACAAATGAAGAATTCCACGTTGTAATTGAGAATAGAAAAAAGACAGCAGAAGATAAAATTAAACAAATGAAATTACAAGCTATCAGGGATATAAAAAATTCTGCTGTAGAGATAGCAGTTAACTCGGTTGAGAAAATCATTAAAAATTCTATTGATAAGAAAAAGCTCGATAAAATTTATATTTCAAGCGTCGATGAGGCAAAAAAAATTTTAAAAAACAAATCAATCTAGCGTAAGATCCATACATATGACAAAAAAAGTTATTGTTGTCGGGTCAGGTTTTGGTGGTCTTGCCTCTGCTATAAGATTAAAAGCAAAGGGTTATGACGTTACTTTAATCGAAAAACATCCTGATTTAGGTGGACGAGCTAGAGTTTTTAAAAAAGGAAGTTTTACTTACGACGGTGGCCCAACAGTAATAACTGCCCCTTATCTTTTTGAAGAGTTATTTTCATTATTTAATAAAAAAATTTCAGACTATGTGAAAATTGTTCCATTGGATTTATGGTACCGTTTTGTATTTAGTGATGGAAAAACTTTTGATTACTCGGGTAATGAAAATTCAATGGAGCGTGAAATAAAAAAATTTTCTGATAAAGATTTCAAGGGATACGGTCAATTAGTTAACTTTACAGAGAAAATTTTTAATAAGGGTTTTACAGATTTATCTGATAAACCTTTCAACAATTTATCATTTATGCTTAAACAGATACCGGCTCTATTAAAACTGAAAAGCTATAAATCTGTTTATAAATTGGTTTCAAATTATATATCTAACGAAAATTTAAGAAGAGTATTTAGCATGCATCCACTTTTAGTTGGTGGTAATCCTTTTACTACAACTTCAATATATACACTTATTCTATTTTTGGAAAAAAAATGGGGAATCCACTATTCAATGGGTGGTACTGGTAACGTGGTAAAAGCACTAGAAAAATTGATGTTGGAGGAAGGGATTAAAATTATTAAAAATGCAGAGGTTACTGAGATAATTACAGAAAAAGAAAATGTTAAGTCTGTAAAGATAAATAATTCAAAAGTTATTGAATGTAATTACATAGTGTGTAACTCGGATCCGCCTAATGTTTATAAAAATTTAATTAAATCTAAAAATAATTATGGTTTTTTATTTAAACAAAAAATGCAAAGAATGGATTATTCTATGGGGCTTTTTGTTTATTATTTTGGATCTAAAATAAAATATAAAAATGTAGCTCATCATACGATTTATTTCGGAAAGACTTATGAAAAACATTTAAAGAAAATCTTTGAAAATAAAGTTCTTTCAGAAGATATAAGTTATTACTTACACCGGCCATCTGCGACTGATCCTAATATGGCCCCAGAGGGTCAAGATGCTTTTTACGTATTAGTTCCTGTTCCAAATAATTTATCTAATATAAATTGGTCTAATGAAGGAGAAAGGTTCAAAAATTTAGTTTTAGACAAAATGAATAAAACTGTTTTGCCAGATATTAAAGAGAATGTAGTCAGTGACTTTTACCTCACACCTGATTATTTTGAAAAAGACCTAGCAACCTTGCACGGTTCAGGGTTTTCAATTCAACCAAAATTCTCTCAATCAGCTTACTTTAGATTTCATAATCAATCAGAAATTTTTAAAAATTTATATTTTGTTGGTGCTGGAACACATCCTGGTGCTGGGATGCCAGGTGTAATCTCGTCAGCTAAAGTCTTGGATAAATTTTTATAATGAGTACAAAAAATTATTTATCAATTTATGCTAAATCATTCAATTGGTCTGGATTTTTTTTGCCAAAAAAAATTTATACTAAATGCTCAAAATTATATGACTTTTGTAGAACGGTAGATAATATTGCTGATCAGGAAGCCAGTTTGGAGCACAAAAAAAAAGAATTCATAAAATTTAGAAATAATTTTGAAAATAAAGATTTTAAAAATGAAATAATTAGGAATATGTGGGAATTAATTGATGAATTTAATATATCCCAAAAAATAGTTGCTGATCTATTTGATGGTGTAGAATCTGATATTAAAGAAGAAGTCAAAATCAAAAATGAGAAAGAATTGTTAATTTATTCATACAGAGTTGCAGGAACTGTTGGTCTTATGATGGCAAAAATTTTTAATATTAAAAAAAAAGAAAGCCTTCAAAGAGCTATATATCTAGGAATTGCTATGCAGCTAACTAATATTGCTAGAGATGTAATCGAAGATGAAAAAAAAAATAGGGTTTATTTGGTTAATTACACAAAAGATAAATTAATAAATATAAAAAAAATTATTTATAGTGCTGATACTTTTTACAACAGTTCTTTTGTCGGTATAAAAGATATCCCTCTGAGTTGTCGTTTTTCAATAATTGTAGCTAGACGAGTTTACAGACAAATTGGAAAAAAAATATTTAATATAAAAGATATAAATACTTATAGAACAGCTGGAAAAATTTATGTTTCGAATTTTGGAAAAATTGTACAGACAATCTTTTCTTTATTTGATTTTATTATACTTTTTTTTTCAAGTCCGAAAAAACTAGAAAAAGAATATGAATTTAATTTAATTAATGAGGATATAAGTTTAAATGAAAGAATTTGACTATATAATTATTGGTGGTGGATGTGCAGGTCTGTCTTTAGCTTATGAATTGGATCTTCATCAAAAACTAATTAGTAAAACATTGGCGATCGTTGAGCCAAGAAAAGAATATTTGAGAGATAAAACTTGGTCTTTTTGGAAAGTCAGTCCTCATAACTTCGAAGATTGTGTGAAGAAGAATTGGAAGGAGTTTTCAATAAAAAATTCTTCAAATTCAAGAATTATTAAATGTGATAATTTCCCTTATCAAAGTATAGATAGTGGTCTTTTTTATAAAAAAATTATTAATAAATTAAATAAAAATAAGAATATTAGTTTTTTTAAAAATATTAATGATTTAAATATAAATAATGCTTTTATATTTAATAGTGTACCATCGTTAAAAAATACAAGTTCAAATCTTTGGCAACATTTTTATGGTGTTGAAATTGAAACTGATCAGGATTTTTTTAATGATAGAACTGTAGATTTAATGGATTTTAATTGTGACCAAAGAAATAATGTTCATTTTTTTTATGTTCTCCCATTTGATAAAAATAAAGCAATGATTGAGACTACATGGCTATCTAAAGAGGATCTGTCACTTAAAGATTACGAGGCACAAATCAAAAATTACATTAATCATTTAGGTATTAAGAATTATAAAATCACCTATAAAGAGGAGGGTGCAATTCCTCTTTTTTACCCTATTTATAAAAAAGAAAAGAATAAAATAAATATTGGTACAGCTGGTGGTATGACACGCTTAAGCACTGGCTATACTTTTTTAAATATTCAGGAACACAGTAAATTTATACGGAAAAATTTAGACAATATAAAAAGAGCTAATAAATATGAGTTAAAAAATAAATATAAATTTTTAGATAAAGTGTTTTTAAAGGTTTTAAAAAAAAATCCAGATAAAATGCCAAATATATTTGACAAAATTTTTAGTGGATACACCGACTCTGCTATAAAATTTTTATCAAATAAAAGTAATATTATTGAGGATATGACTATAATTTTAAAAATGCCAAAATGGTTATTTATAAAATCAATTTTTAATTAGAATTATGAAAAGTATTTACGGTAAACATTCATTTTATTTTTCTGCTTTGACAATAATTTTTTCAGTCGTTGTATTAATTTTTGGTAAAAATTTTGAATTTTCTAATCAATCAATTGTTCCTTTTTTATGTCTCTTTTTAATTTTATCTGTTGGAATATCGCATGGAGCTTTGGATAACTACAAAGCAAATAAGATTTTAAAAATTTACAATATTGATAATAAATTAGTGTTTTATTTCTCTTATATTTCTACTTCAATTTTAATCATTTTATCTTGGATATTTTTTTCTCTGATAACTCTACTAGCTTTTTTGTTAATTGCTTCTTACCATTTTGGGAGGGAAGACACATCTTTTTTAATTAAAAAAAATTCAAGTTTTGATCAACTTATATATTTGGTGAAAGGTTCTCTAATTATATTCTCACCCCTGTTCTTTCATACTGATGAAACTTTAAAAATATTTGAAACATTGCTTATAAATAATAATTTTTTGATTTTTATAAAAAATGAACATTGGGTAATTAATGTTTGTCTAATACTTAATTTTTTAGGCTATTTATACTTTGTGTTTAGAAATAATTTCGATAATTTTCAAATTTTATTTTTAGATTTACTTTTAATTCTTCTTATTAATTTTGCTTTTTCACCTTTATTGGCTTTTACTATTTACTTTTGTTTTTTACACTCAATAAGGCATATAATTTCTATTGTTCTTGAATTGGATCAAGCTAATTTTTCAAATGGAATCAAATTGTTTATTAAAAAAGCTCTACCATTAACAATCATAACTGCAATATTATACTTATTGGCAGTATTTTTTATTGCAAACTTTTATGGATTTAATACTGCAATTATGCAAGTTATTTTTATTGGTTTGGCCTCTCTTACATTCCCGCATATATTACTTGAGTACTTGATTGAAAAAAATGAAACAAAAAATTAAAATTTTTTTAGCAGCACCTAGGGGTTTCTGTGCTGGTGTAGATAGAGCAATTGAAATAGTCAAAAAAACTTTAAATAAATATGGTAGCCCAGTTTATGTTAGACATGAAATCGTGCATAATAAGAATGTTGTTGAAAACCTAAAAAATTTAGGAGCTATATTTGTTGAGGAGATTTCTGAGATTAAAGATAAATCCAGACCAGTCATATTTTCAGCGCATGGTGTCCCTAAATCAGTTCCAGAAGAAGCAAACCTTGAAAAAATTTTTTATATTGATGCCACATGTCCTCTTGTTTCAAAAGTACATAGAGAATCAGAACAACTATATAAAAGGGGGTTTGATATTGTTTTAATTGGTCACAAAAATCATCCAGAGGTTATTGGAACAATGGGACAACTACCAAATGGGTCGATCAAATTAATCGAAAAAAAAGATGAGGTAGAAAATTTAAATTTCTCTAAACCTTTGGCCTATGTTACTCAAACAACTTTATCAGTAGATGATACTAAAGAAATAATAGATGCTTTGAAAAATAAATTTCCAAGTATTAAAGGGCCTATAAAAGAAGATATATGTTATGCAACTACCAACAGGCAAGCTGCAGTAAAAAAGATTGCTCCAAACTGTGAAATGTTTTTTGTAATTGGAAGTAGAAACTCTTCAAATTCTGCAAGATTAGTAGAGGTTGCGAAAAAATCAGGTTGTAAAAATTCTGAACTAATCTTTTATGGGAAAAATGCACCATTAGATAAAATAAAAAATTGTAAAACTATTGGTCTATCTTCCGGTGCATCTGCGCCTGAGGAATTGGTTCAAAATTTTATTTCAGAAATTAAAAATGATATGGATGTTTCTATTGAGGAAGTAGTTACAGCAAATGAAAAGGTGGTATTTAAACTACCTAAAGAACTAAATTAAATGGCCATTTATACTAAGCTTGATAAGGAAAATGTTATTTCAATTATTTCAAATTATAATTTGGGTAGTATGAAAAATTATCAAGGTATTAAAGAAGGTATAGAAAATACAAACTATTTAGTGGAAACTGATAAAGGTAAATTTATTTTAACGATTTATGAAAAAAGAGTTAATAAAGATGATCTACCATTTTTTTCAAAATTAATGGTAGAACTAAGTAATAAAAATTTTATTTGTCCAAAGCCGATTTTAAACAAAAATAATAAATATATAAGTGATCTTAGTTCTAAAAAGTTTATGTTAGTTAGTTTTTTAGAAGGAAAATCAAAAACAAATTTGTCACCAGATGATTGTGGTTCGGTTGGAAAAGAAGCTGCGAGGCTTCATGAAATTACAAAAAATTTTCATTTTAAAAGGAACAATGATCTTTCTGTAAAATCATGGAGAAAAATTTTTGATCAAGTAAAAGATAGATGTAATCAAATCCATCCAGATCTTCCAAAATTAATTGAGACAAATTTGAGAGATGTTGAAAAAGATTGGCCTGAAAATTTACCAAAAGGTATAATCCATGCAGATCTTTTTCATGATAATATTTTTTTTAAAAATAATAATTTTTCGGGTTTTATAGATTTTTATTTTTCGTGTAATGATTTTTATGCATTTGAAATAGCAATATGTTTAAATGCACTTTGTTTTGATGGTATAAGTGAAAATTTAAGTTTTAATGTGACTAAAGCAAAAAAGTTCTTTGAAGGTTATAATGAAATACGTAAAATCTCCGGTGAGGAAAAAAACGCTATTAAAGTTTTATCTCAAGGTGCCGCGTTAAGATTTCTTCTAACAAGAGTTTTTGACTCTATAAATATTGTTGATGATGCAATCGTAAAAATTAAAGATCCAATTGAATATCTTAAACGTCTTGAATTTCATAAAAACGCAAAGAGTTTAGATGATTATATAGTTTAAAATGAAATATAAAATTTATACAGACGGTGCTTGTTCGGGAAACCCAGGTCCTGGTGGTTGGGCAGCCATAATATTAGTTGATGATAAAATTAAAAATGAGATCTCAGGAAGTGAAAATAGCACAACGAACAATAAAATGGAGCTTTTGGCACCAATAAAAGCAATTCAAAAATTTAAAAAGAAATCAGAAATTTCAATCTATACGGATTCGACATATGTGCGAGATGGGATAACAAAGTGGATACAAAAATGGGAAAAAAATGGTTGGAAAACTGCATCAAAAAAACCGGTAAAAAATAAAGACCTATGGAAAAAATTAAAAGATTTATCATCAAAACATTCTATTAAGTGGATTTGGGTTAAAGGGCATGCTCAAAATAAATATAATAATATTGTTGATGAACTAGCACAGGGAGCTATAAGAAGATAAATGATTAAACAAATACCAAGTAAAGAAATACAAAATTTTGTAAAAGAAAACCCAAAAAGTGTTTTGTTAGATGTAAGAACAAAAGAAGAGTGGGATCAAATTGGTAAACCAGATGGTGATAAAATTGGGATTAAAACATATTTTTTATCTTCACAATTTCAAGGAAGAATTATTAATGAAAATTTTGAAAAAGAATTTGAAGACTTGAAAATTGATAAAAGTTGTGAAGTTCTTGTAATGTGTGGATCAGGTAATAGGTCTCAGAGAGCAGCAGAATTATTAACCGAAAAAGGTTTTAAATGCTCAAATGTTTCTGATGGATTTAGAGGAGACGGTGAAGAAAAAATTGGCTGGAAAAATAATAACCTTCCGACTAAATAGTTAAATTTTATTTAAAAAATTTTCTGCTGCAGATAATTCACACGTAGCAGTTTCTTTTTCTACCTCAAATTTTTTGACAATCTCGTTTTCAATCAACATGGTGTATCTGCTTGATCTTATTCCTAGACCTTTCTCTGATTTATCTACTTCTGCACCAATAGCTTTAGTAAAGTTAAGAAATGGGTCTCCTATCATAAAAATTTTATCTCCTACTTCTTGATTTTCCCCCCATGCTTTCATTACATTTGGATCATTCACGGCAACACAAACTATTTTGGATATGCCCTTTTTTTTGGCAGTTTCATAATTTTTGACATATCCCGGCAAATGTATTGCAGAACAAGTTTTGGTAAATGCCCCCGGCATACCCAGAAGTATAACTTTTTGATTTTTGAAAATATCGCTTGTGTTAATTTTTTTAACTTCACTTTTTTGGTTTAAGTAAAAAAATTCAGAAACTGGAAGTTTGTCCCCAACCTTAATTTTCATTTTATTTTTCCTAAAATATAGCTTTTTACATCAGAAATATTATTTTCTAAAATATCATACTTTTCTTTTTTATTTAATATATTGCTTAATTGATTTGGCATCTTAATTTCTTTGCTTGTCGCAATTTTAATTGTTTCCAAAAACTTATAAGGATGTGCCGTGCCTAGTATCAAAGTTTCAGTCTCTAAGTTTAATTTTTTTGATGCACCCACGGCGGTTGCAGTATGTGGATCAATTATAAAATCAAGTTTATCTGCTATATTTTTTATGATCGCCAAAGTTTCTTTATCACTCACTTTGCAAGCATAGAAATCTTTTTTTATAATTTTTTTTTGTTCTTCATCTAAACTAAAAGATCCATTTGAAGAAAGTTCAGACATTAAACTAGAAACTTTTTTATCATCATTTTTTACAATATCAAAAAGAAGTCGCTCAAAATTACTTGCAATTTGAACATCCATACTTGGTGACAACGACGGTCTTACCTTACTGGGTTTATACTCTCCTGTATTAATCACTCTTTCCAAAATATCATTTTCATTTGTAGCTACGATTAATTTTTCAATTGGAAGTCCCATTTTTTTTGCCATATAACCAGCAAAAACATCTCCGAAATTTCCAGTTGGAACTGAAAAATTAATTTTTTTGTTTTTAAATTTAAATGCTGAATAAAAATAGTAAACAATTTGACAAACTATTCTTGCCCAATTAATAGAATTTACACCTGACATATTAATTTTTTCTCTAAAACTATTTTCCGAAAACATATCTTTAACAATTTTTTGACAATCATCGAATGATCCTTTTATTGCTACATTGTAAATATTATCTGAACCTATCGTTGTCATAATTTTTCTTTGAATTTTAGATATTTTGTTATCAGGATGTAAAACAAAAACATTAATATTTTTTCTATCATTTAATGCTGCGATTGCAGCTGATCCAGTATCTCCTGAAGTTGCGACTATTATATTAACAGTTTTATTAGCTGAAACTTTTAGTTCGTCATACAAGTTGCCAAGAACCTGCATGGCAATATCTTTAAAAGCTAATGTTGGTCCGTGATAAAGTTCCACTAAATTAATATCGCCGATTTTATTTGTTTTAATTACTTCTTCACTAGAAAAACTTTTATAGGATTTTTGAACGAGATTTTTTAGATTTGTTTTTGTTATATCAGATGAACAAAAATTAAAAATTATTTCAGTTGCTAATTCTATATAAGATAACTCGCTAAGTTTTTTTATTTCATCTTCATTATAAATTTTAATATTTTTGGGAACAAATAAACCTCCATCAGGTGCTAAACCCCTTAGAAATATATCTTTAAAACTATAACTTTGATTTTTATTTCTTGTACTAATGTATTCCACTAATTAGACGATTTCTGTCCTTCTTTAAAATATTTTTTCCAGGACGAATTTAATAATCCTAATAAGATAAATGAAAGCACTATGATTAATAAGGCATTTTGACCACCTGAAGTTTCAGATATACAAACAGCACACATAGTTAAGATTTCCGAATTTAAAGTATTAATAATCATTTTTTAAAATAAACAAATTGAATTATAGCTTCTTTTATATTCTTTGTCACATTTGGGTCAACTAATAAAACCAACGCGTATTTTTCTTTTTCCCCTCCTTTTAAAGTTTGTTTCTCGTAACAAAAACAGTTCATTTTAGTCATGTAGTCTTTTAGTTCAGGAGGGTAAACCTGAAATGTAGCCATTGCAGATATATTTTTCTTACTTAAATTTTCTACTGAATAATTAATTGTTTGCACTTCACCAGGTTTTAAAATTATATTTTTCTCTTCTGTCTCAAATTTAAAGGGTAAATCACTATGAACACTTGTAATTAATTTTGTTGGGATTAACTGACTATTGCTATTTTCACCTCTAAGAAAAAAAGAGGTAATTATAACTATAACTAATAAACTTATAAAGACAGAAATTAACTTTTTATTTTTAAGCAAATTTATCCACTAGGATTGAGATGAAGATTGCAAATAAATAAAGAATTGAGAAAGCAAAAATTTGTTTTGAGATACTCTTTTCAGATTTTTTATCTTTTGTTTTCAATAGTTTATAACAAATAAATATATAGTATGCGCTTAAAGGAAAAGAGAATAACAAATATATTATACCCAGAAATTCTAAATAGTATGGAGCAATGGCTACTGGAAATAATAAAATTGAATACACAAATATATTTTTCTTTGTAGTTTCTACTCCTGATGTAACTGGTAACATTGGTATATTTGCTTTTTTGTAATCTTCTGACTTAAAAAGGCTTAAGGCCCAAAAATGTGATGGGGTCCAAACAAAAATTATTAAAAAAAGAATAATTGGTTCAATAGAAATACCACCTGTAGCTATCGCCCATCCAATAACAGGAGGCAAAGCTCCTGCTGCTCCGCCAATCACAATATTTTGTGGCGTCTTCCTTTTAAGCCAAATAGTATAAACGAAAACATAAAACAAAATTGTTAGAGCAAGTAATGCGGCTGCCATAACGTTTGAAAAAAAATATAAAGCTCCAACCGATACAAAAGAAGATACTATACCGAAAACAAGTGCTTCATTTTTAGTTAACTTCCCAGTTGGAATTGGTCTTAAGCAGGTTCTAGACATGACCTTGTCGACATCTGCCTCATACCAACAATTTAGAGAGCCTGCAGCGCCAGATCCAAGTGCAACAGCTGTAATAGATAAAATCGCATATAAATAATCTATACTTTTAAATGGAGCAATTAAAAAACCGACAACACAAGTAAAAATGGCAAGAGACATAACTCTTGGCTTCATTAATTCAAATAAAGCTTTAATGTAATGTACGGTATCGAATTTAAACTCTCTTATTTTTGTATCGGTATTGAGCAACTGTGATCCTATTATTAATTATTCACCTAAGACAAAATAAATAAGCCTTGTAAAAACAGTATACTTACCTTCAGCTACCATTAAGCCTACAAAACATGCAATTGCGGTCATTGGCCATAACAAGACATTTACAAGCGCGTAACGTTCCCAAAACAGGTGCATAAAAAAAGCCATTATCAAACCTGCTTTTAAAAACATAAAAAATAAAATTAGAGACCATCTTAAAAGACCTTGAAATTGATACCAATCAACCATGTAAGAAAAAAAACTCAAAACAAATAGAAGGCCCCATATCCATAGGTATATTCCAATCTTGTGTGTTGTTGCTGGTTTCTCTTTATTTTTGTTTACTTCTGTATTTTCATTCATTGTACAACCTTACCAAAGATAGAAGAATGCGAAAATAAAAACCCAAACTAAATCCACAAAATGCCAATAAAGACCTAATATTTCAATTGAAACATAGTCTGATTTCATTGTTGTGAAAAATCCACGCCTTCCGGTATCGAAATCTCCTCTAAATACTTTTCTAGCAAAAATGAATAGAAATATTACACCTATAGATACGTGGGTGCCGTGAAAACCAGTTATCATGAAAAAGTAAGATCCAAATTGACCTGCACCAAAAGGATTTGACCATGGTCTTACACCCTCATGAATCAGTTTCGACCACTCAAAAGCTTGCATTCCGACAAAAATTAATCCACCGATGGCTGTTGCAAGAATAAGTGAACCACACATTTTTCGGTTTTTTTCATAACCATACTTTACTGCTAAAGCCATAGTTCCACTGCTTGTTATAAGCACAAAGGTCATGATAGCGATTAGAAGCAATGGTACTGGTACTCCCATAAAATCTAATGAAAACACGTGACTAGTATTTGGCCAATCAACAACAGTTGAGGCCCTTCCTTTCATGTAAGAAATTAAAAAACAGCTAAATATAAAAGTATCACTCAATAGGAATATCCACATCATCGCTTTTCCCCATTGAACACCTTTAAATGCAGTTTGATCTGAACCTAAGTCGTTAGGGACGCTTTTCCAACCTTTAGGTAGATTATCTAATGATGAGTCTGACATAATGAGTTTTCCCTAACTTGATAACATTAATCCAAAAAGCACTAACCAAACAGCTAATAAAAAATGCCAGTAAACTGCACAAATATCAATTAAATTATTAATTTCTTCTTTCTTTAGACTTCTTTTTATAAATTTCGAAGTAGTTTTTCCCCAGAAATATATCCCTCCGATAATGTGAAGGCCGTGAATTGTAGTGAATAAATAAAAAAAAGCATTAGCAACGTTGCTTGTAGCGTAAAACCCAGTGTTCATTAATTGATACCACACTATTAGCTGACCAATCAAAAAAGAATATGCTAAAAAACCAATAAAATATAAACCGTTTTTGGTCTTATCAAAAAGATCGTTTTTTGCATATTTTACTGTTTGATGAAAAACTAAACTGCTTATTACTAAAATTCCCGTATTAAACCAAAGAAGCCAAGGCTCTGGCATATTTCTCCAGTCATGTACTAGCATTCGGTCGGAGTAGGCAACTATAAATAATGAAAACAAAACAGTGCTTGCGGCCATTAAGGTTCTCAGACCCAGCTTTTGTTTAGATAAGTTAACTGTCTGACCTTGATGATCGTTGTCAGCTTCTATTTGATCTTGTTCCCAAGGCTTCTCAGTTAGTAATTGAAAGATGGATTTTTTCTTGCTCACGTCTTCTCAACTTTCGCTCCTATAATCTCACTTGGAGGTTGGGTTTGTGGTATATAATCTTCTTTCGCACCTGGCACACTGAAATCGTAAGGCCATCTGTACACTTTTGGAAGTTCTTTACCCCAATTACCATGTTCTGGAGGCATTTGTGGCGTTTGCCACTCTAATGAGTTAGCTTTCCACGGATTTTTTTCCGCTTTTTTTCCAAGTCTAGCGCTTGCAAACAAATTGTATAAGAATAACAATTGTGCAGCCCCAACTATTAAAACTGCAATAGTAATGAATTTGTTTAAAAGCAATGTCGATACATCTATATACGGACTATCATAGATTTCAAAGTATCTTCTCGGCACACCAACGAAACCTTGATAGTGCATTGGAAAATAAATTGCATATGAACCTATAAAGGTAATCCAAAAATGAACTTTTCCTAAAGTTTCATTCATCATTCTGCCCGTGACTAATGGATACCAGTGGTAAATTGCTCCGAAAACAACAAGTATAGGGGCAATACCCATAACCATATGAAAATGAGCTACAACAAAATAAGTATCAGATAAAGGAACGTCTACCGTTACATTTCCTAAAAATAAACCAGTTAATCCACCATTTAAAAAAGTCACAATAAAACCAAGAGAAAATAACATGGGAAGAGATAAAACTATATTTCCTCTCCATAAAGTTAAAATCCAATTATAAACTTTAATAGCTGTAGGAACTGCAATAATTAATGTTGTTGTTGCAAAGAAGAAACCAAACCACGGGTTCATTCCACTTACATACATATGGTGAGCCCATACAAAAAAGCTTAAAGCACCAATCCCTACTATTGCCCAAACCATCATTCTATAACCGAAAATAGTTTTTCTTGAGTGTACTGATAATAAGTCTGAAACAATACCAAAAGCTGGTAGAGCAACAATGTAAACTTCTGGATGGCCAAAGAACCAGAATAAGTGCTGGAATAGAATTGGGCTTCCACCTTCATGAGTTAATGTTTCTCCTAAAGAAACCATAGCTGGCATGAAGAAACTTGTTCCTAGCAAGCTGTCTAGCGTCATCATTAAACATCCAACTAATAAAGCTGGAAATGCAAACATCGCAAGAACAGTTGCTGTAAAAATTCCCCAAATTGTTAAAGGCAATCTCATTAATGTCATGCCTCTGGCTCTTAATTGTAAAACAGTTATGATGTAATTTAACCCGCCCATTGTGAAGCCGGCCACAAATAATATGAGTGAAATTAACATCAGTATTATCCCTCCATTATAACCAGGTGTCCCAGCTGTGATTGCTTGTGGAGGATAAAGTGTCCAGCCTGCTCCGGTGGGCCCTCCAGGAACAAAAAAACTTGCTAATAAAACTACAACTGCAACAACGAAAGCCCAGTAGCTAAGCATATTCACGTATGGAAATGCCATGTCTCTTGCTCCACACATCAGTGGTATTAATAAATTTCCAAATCCTCCAAGAAATAATGCGGTTAAAAGATATACCACCATTATCATTCCGTGCATCGTCACAAATTGATAATAAGAAGAAGGTTCAAGCCAACCAAGTCCGGGCCAAGCCAACTGAATCCTCATTAACCATGATAAAACTAATCCTAAAAGTCCTGTTCCTATTGCCGTTAAAGCATATTGAATTCCAATATATTTTGCGTCTTGTGAAAAAACGTATGTAGTCCACCAACTATGTGAATGATAAAGTTCCTGATCGGGTAACTCAGCATCTGGAACTGCATCTATGTCTGGCGTTGATACAGATGAGGCATCGCCTGTATAGTCTGATTTAGCTTCTAATTTATGTTCGTATTCGTCTGACATATTTAACGTTTTATAGTTTATTTATCCTTTTTTACCAGTTGCAAATTGTCATTTTTTCGATTTTTTGCTAGCATTTTCTCAAAAGTTATTTGTTTTGCTTCCCATTTTTTATATTCTTTTTCTTCATCTACTACAACTCTGCCTCTCATGGCATAATGTCCAGTTCCACAATATTCAGCGCATAGGACTTCGAAATCCCCTACTCTAGTTGGGGTCAGCCAATAGTAAGTTACAATGCCGGGGACCATATCCATTTTACCTCTGAATTGAGGTACATAAAAGTTGTGTAAAACATCTATGGTTCTTAATTCAAATTTTACTGGTCGATCTTTCAATATGTGGAGTTCTTGAGCATCAACTAATAGATCATCTTTACCGTTTGGATCTTCTAAAATTAATCCAAAAGGGTTTTCGTCATTAATATATTTAATGTCAGTTTTTCCAAGTATATTGTCTTCGCCTGGAAGTCTATATTTCCAACCCCACTGGTAAGCAAACACTTCTACTTTATAAGCATTTTCTGGAACTGAGACGTATTGGTTCCAAACAACTAGTCCAGGAGCTAATAATGCTGCAACCCCAATCGCGGTTGCCCAAGTTAATCTGCTCTCCAATTTTTTATCTTCTGGTTTATATTCAGCTCTTCTATCTTTTCTGTAACTAAATTTCCAAACACAGTAAGCAACAAAAAACAATATAGCTACAAATACTGCTCCAGTGATCCAAAATGTCAAAAGAATTGTATCATCCATGTTGCCCCAATTGGAAGCAACCTCTGTCCACCACCAAGGCGACCAAAAATGAAAAGCTATTGAGCCAACTGTTATTAAGAATATACTTAAAGCGACTATCATTTTATGCGTTTGAAATAATAAAAATTCCTATAAGAACAATCCCTGCAATTAAAACATGATTACCCAAATCTATTAGTCCAAGCTTTTTATTTTTTGGGTCAATCAAATCTTTCCATTTAAAAGGAACTGATTTTCTTTTTACTGCTATCTCAGCTTCGTTTTCATTTTTTTCTAGTCTTAGAGAAACTGAAAAAAAAACGAAATAAATAAATAGTACTAAAAATACTACCAATCCAAGTAATAATGCATAAGCTGTGCTCATAATTTAATTAATTAATACTATATATATAGTCTATATGCATGTTTAATAAGGTTTTGCGACACTTTTGCAAGGTTAAAATCTCTTAATATAAGGCGGATATTTAAGTGTTTTTTAAGTTGTAATTTAAAATTGTTGTTGATGCAATTGCTGCTGTCTCTGCACGTAAAATATTATTAGCTAAAGTGATAGATATTACATTTTTATATTTGATTATAGACTGCCTCTCTTCTTCTGAGAAATCACCTTCAGGCCCAATTAAAATACAAATCGGATTTTTTTTTGGTAATTTATATTTTAAATCTTTTGACTCAGAATTAATATCGCAAAAAACAATTTTACCATTGTCAGGGAAATTTTTAATAAATTCATCTAGTCTCTGTAATCCTTGAATTTTAGGCACTGTGATACGATTAGACTGTTCACAAGCTTCTGTTATAATCTTTTCTGCTCTTTTAATATTAATTTCCCTAACAACACTTCTTTCGCATAGTACTGGAATGAATTTTTGAATTCCTAATTCTGTAGTTTTTTGTATCATAAAGTCTTGAGGACCTTTTTTAATTGGTGAAAATGCTAACCAAATATCTTTTTCTTTGGATAAAGGTCTTGATAATTTTTCTACTTTAAATTCGGTAAAAATTTTTCCTTGATCCAGAATTTTTACATCCCACTCACCATCTTGTGAATTAAAAAGTGAAATTTTATCTCCTACTTTTAATCTTATTACATTCTTTATATAATGAGATTGTTTTTCAGAAAGTCTCGAAATAATACCTGTTTTTAATTTGTTTGAGTAAAAAAGTCTTGCTTTTGATGCCATGAAGAATTTATATAAGTTAGAATGGCAAAATCAATTATAATTACTAAGCATGGCGGTCCAGAAGTTTTGGAATTAAAGGATGTAAATGTTGGTTCTCCTGGTCCAGAGGAAATTAAAATTAAAAATTTGGCGATTGGTTTAAATTTTATTGATACTTATCACAGATCTGGACTATATAAATTAAATTTACCATCAGGTATTGGAATGGAGGGAGCTGGTATTGTTCAAGAAGTTGGCTCATCTGTTAAAAATTTTAACAAGGGTGATAGAGTAACTTACTCTCAAATGCCATTGGGATCTTACTCCAACGAAAGGATTATTCCTGAAAAAATTGCAGTCAAAATACCAGAAGGAATAAGCGATAAAGTTGCTGCTAGTATAATGACAAAAGGTTTAACTTCACATTATCTTTTATTTAAAACTTACAAGGCAAAAGCCGGAGAGTTAATTTTATTTCATGCTGCTGCAGGTGGGGTTGGACAAGTTTTTTGTCAGTGGGCAAAAAGTATAGGTTGTAAAGTTATTGGAACTGTTGGATCAGACAGTAAAATTGATATTGCAAAAAAAAATGGATGTGAATTTGTTATAAATTACAATAAGGAAGATTTTGATAAGAAAGTTCTTGAGATAACGAGTAATAAGGGTATCGGAGTTGTTTACGATGGTGTTGGAAAAAAAACTTTTGAAAAATCTATTAATTGTCTAAAGCCAATGGGTACGATGATTTCTTTTGGAAACGCATCTGGCGCTCTCGATCCTATAGATGTAAAAAAATATATAGCTCATAAAAGTTTATTTTTTACAAGACCAGGATTAGCTCATTATGGAGCGGGAAGAACGGCGCTTGAAGAGGGTGCTAGTGCTCTTTTTGAACAAATTAAATTTGGTAGAATTAAAATTAATATTTTTAAAGAATACAAACTTTCTGAAGCAAAAAAAGCCCACGAAGATCTTGAGGGGAGAAAAATTTTAGGTCCAGCTGTATTGATACCGAATTAAATTATGAAATTTATAAGTCCCTGTATAAGTATATGTAAAAGTGATCCTAAAACTGGTTTTTGTTATGGTTGTGCAAGAACAGATGAAGAAAAAAAGATTTGGAAAAATCCAGAGACAACAAATTCTTGGAAAGAAGAAAATTTGATTGTTTTAAGGATTAGAATGAGTGAAACTCAGCTTAAAACGTTTAATCAATCTTATAATGAAAAAATTGAGTTTGGAAAAATGGTTTACTCTAAAAAATTAAAGAAAAAACCATAAAACTATACCAACCAGAGCTAAAATTAATATTAATATTCTTACTCCAAATAAGTATCTTTTTAAATTTTTAGAGTTTTCAATTTCTTTACTTTTTCCTGCACCGATTCTTATCACTAGGTAGAAGACTAGTAAGAGAACCAAAACGATTATAAGTATTACTGGTTTAGAAAACATTTTTTTTATTATGGTATTCTAAAACTAAATTATGATCAAAAGATTTAATTGATGAGGACTTTGATGTCATTATTATCGGCAAAAAAAGTCCGAGCGCATATAAAAGAATTATTATTATTGCTGCAATTATAAAAGCTCTAATAGCGTTAATTTTCATAA
>CACFZK010000008.1 GCA_902570785.1 uncultured Pelagibacteraceae bacterium
TGTACCAAAAAATATCCTCTGCAACCTCTTTCCAGAAGTTTTCTCTATTTTTTATGGACGAATCATAAACTTTTGCGTATTTTCCGGACAAATCTGATACTCCCTTTTAACCCAATTTAACCACTATTATCCCCAAAAAAAAACTAAAAAGTCAATAAATTCAACACTTTTTATTAAAGAAAAAGCTTCAAATTAACTTTTTTTTTGGGTACCGTTCCGGTTATTCAGGGAGAGGGAGATATCCTATTCTTGAATGTTTAAATTTAAACCAAAGAAAACTAAACGAAAGGGAGGTTTTCATGAAAAAACTAAGCATGATCGCACTAGCGGCTCTTGCCTTTATAGGTATTACGAGCTCAGCTAATGCTGCTACTGCTATCTTAGCTACTGACGATTTCGTAGGAATTACGTTTTGGTTAGTATCTATGGGTATGTTAGCCGGTGCTGTATTTTTCTTCTTAGAAAGAAATACAGTTGCTGCATCGTGGAGAACATCTGTAACTGTAGCTGGATTAATTCAGTTCGTAGCATTTGTTCACTACGTTTACATGAGAGACATCTGGGTTACTACAGGCGAAACTCCAACAGTATACAGATATATTGATTGGTTAATCACTGTTCCAATGCAGATTGTTGAATTCTATTTAATCTTAGCTGCTATTAGAAAAGTTCCAACTTCAATGTTCTGGAGATTACTAATAGCTTCAATAGTAATGTTAGTCGGTGGATACTTAGGTGAAGCCGGTTACATCCAAGAATTTGTCGGTTTCATAATTGGAATGGCAGGTTGGATATACATTCTATTTGAAATCTTTTCAGGTGAAGCTGGAAGAGCTGCTGCGAAGGGTGGTAACAAAGCTGTTGCTACATGTTTCGGCGCTATGAGAATGATAGTTACAATTGGTTGGGCAATTTACCCATTAGGTTACGTATTTGGTTACCTAGCTGGTGGAATTGACTCTAACACGTTGAACATCATCTATAACTTAGCTGACTTCGTAAACAAATTAGCATTCGGTCTAGTAATATGGGCTGCTGCTATGCAGAATACATCTTTAGCTAAAAGATAGTAATAGATAGTTAATTTTATAAAATAGGGCGGGTTTAACCACTTGCCCTATTTTTTTTTGTATCTATATTAAATAAATGCCAAAAATTACTTATATAGAATCAAATGGAAATTCAAAAACCATAGATGTTGCAAATGGCCTTTCTGTCATGGAAGGTGCTATTCAAAATAATATACCAGGAATTGACGCAGACTGTGGGGGCGGAATGGCTTGTGCGACTTGCCATGTTTATGTCAAAGAAGAATGGTTAAATAAATTAGACAAAATAGAAGACGCGGAACAAGATATGATTGATATGGCATTTGAACCAAAAAAAAATAGCAGACTTAGTTGTCAATTAATTGTTTCAGATAAATTAGATGGACTAATTGTTACTACTCCATCTAAACAAACTTAAAAATGATAAAAACAGATGTTGTTATAGTTGGTGCAGGCCCAGTAGGATTATTTGCTGTACATCAATTAGGCATTAAAGGACTCAAGGCTGAGGTAATAGATAATCTAGATAGAGCGGGAGGACAATGTATTGAACTTTACCCTGATAAACCTATTTACGATATTCCTGCAATCCCCAAATGCACAGGAAAAGAATTAACAGAAAATTTACTCAAACAAATAAAACCCTTTAAAACAAATTTTCATTTTAACGAAAGAGTTCAAGAAGTATCATCTGAAAGCGAAAATTGGATTGTAAAAACAAATAATAATAAAATTTTCAAGGCACCAAACATTATAATTGCAGGAGGAGTAGGATCTTTTGAGCCTAGAAAAATATCACTTCAAGATGCTGAAAAACACGATGGAAAAAGTATATTTTATTCGATCAATGACAAAAATAAATTTAAAGACAAAAAAGTTGTAATTTTTGGGGGAGGAGACTCAGCATTAGACTGGACTTTAGAACTATCAAAAATTTCAAAAGTTACATTGGTTCACAGAAGAGATGAATTTCGAGGTGCCCCTCACACTTTAAACGAAATAAAAAAATTAGAAAAAGCTGGAAAAGTAGCACTAAAAACTAGATATCAAATAAGTTCAATTGAAGGGGAGAAAAATATTAAATCTATAACTATTAAAAACGATGAGGACAAAAGTATTAAAATAGATACCGACTACGTCCTAGGTTTTTTTGGATTAGTTATGCAACTCGGACCTATTGCTGAATGGGGTTTAAATATGAATAGAAAAACAATATCTGTTAATACTGAAAACTTTCAGACAAACAAAAAAGGGATATTTGCAATTGGAGATATATGTACTTATCCAGGCAAAGAAAAACTTATTTTATCTGGATTTCACGAAGCAGCATTAGCTTCTGTAGAATGTTTTAAAAGAGCAAGACCAAATGAAAAATATAGATTTCAATTCACAACCTCATCAAAAGAAATCCAAGAGCGTTTGGGACAAAAACCTAAATGATAGAATTATTTACCTCAAATACTCCTAACGGTAAAAAAATAACAATAATGTTGGAGGAGATAAATTTAGACTACAAAATAACTATAGTTAATATCAATAAGAACGAACAATTTAATCCTAAGTTTAGAGAAATAAGTCCATTTAGTAAAATTCCTGTAATTACAGATCATGATAGCAATATAAATATTTTCGAGTCTGGAGCGATATTAATGTATTTAGGAGAGAAAAGTGGGAAGTTTTATCCAGAAAAAAACAAAGGAGTGATAATCCAATGGTTAATGGCACAGATGGCCTACGTTGGACCTTTGCTTGGGCAACACCATCAGTTCCATCATTATAATCCTGGTAAAAGTGAATGGGGTGAAGATAGATATTTTAAGATAGCAAAAAGTATTTATAAAGATTTGAACGAAAGACTTGAGAAAAGTGAATACTTGGCTGGTGAATATTCTATTGCTGATATTGCAACATTTCCTTGGATAGCACGACATGAATGGCACGATGTGGGTTTAAAAGATTTTAAATATTTAACACGTTGGTACAATAATATTTCTAAAAGAGATGCTGTTATTAAAGGGTATGATCTTCTTAATAGAGACGAAAAAATTCCTAAGCCTTAGTTGTCGACAAAAATTTTTTCTTCTTTTTCATGTCTTTCTTGTGCTTCAATACTGAGTGTTGCAATGGGTCTAGCTATCAACCTTTTCAGACCAATTGGTTCTCCAGTTTCTTCACAAAATCCATATGTACCATCTTTAATTTTTTTTAAAGCCTGATCAATTTTGTTTACTAGCTTTCTTCTCCTATTAGATGCCCTTAACTCAACAGACTTTTCTGTTTGAGAAGATGCTTGGTCTACGATATCGGCAGATGCAGAGTTATCATCCATGTTATTGAGTATAACACTCTCAGTATTTGATTTAATGATTTCTTTTCTCCAGCTTACGAGCCTTTCATTAAAGTATTTTTTGTGTTTTGCACACATATACTTCTCTTTACTGTTGGGAGTGTATTTTTTAGGTGACTTTTTAACCATCTTTTAAAGTTGGGGAGTATATAAACGTTTATATTCGTGTCAATATAATTTAAATTAGTAATTTGTGAATTTTATGACAAAAAACATTAATAACCTATTTTTTGTATTCTTATTTATTCATTTATTGCTTTGGGTTCTAGCGCCCTCTTTGACCAATAAAAATCTTCCACTTGATACAATTGAAGCATTGGCCTGGGGAAGTAATTTAGATTGGGGCTTTAACAAACATCCTCCATTAAGTGCTTTTGCAGTTGAAATATTTTATCGAATTTTTGGAACTAATGATTGGGCTTATTATTTGCTTAGCCAAATATTTGTAATCGTAGGATTTATTGCAGTTTACAAATTTTCAAATGAAATTTTAAATAATAAAAAACTCGCTCTTTTGTCAGTTCTTTTATTAGAAGGTATCTATTTTTATAATTTTACTACCCCAGAATTTAACGTAAACGTTGCTCAATTACCTTTTTGGGCTTTAACTGTTTATTATACATGGAGATGTATTAAATATGATAAATCAATTGACTATGTATTTTTAGGTTTATTTGCTGGTCTGGGAATTCTATCAAAATACCTATTTGTTTACTTAATTATAGGAATTAAACTTGTTTTTATTTACTTCTTAAAAAAAGGAAAAAAAATTAAGTTTTCACATTATTTTATTGCAGGCCCAATAACCTTATTAATCCTTTTGCCTCATATAATTTGGTTAACCGAAAATAACTACATGACTATTATTTATGGTTTACAAAGGACTGGTGGAGTAGGCAGTTTTATAGACCACTTAATTTATCCTTTAATTTTTTTGACTAAGCAAATTGGTCTATTAACTCCTTTTCTTTTTATGTCTTTTTTTTTAGTAAAAAAAATGAATATCAAATTTGATTTAAAAGATAAAAAGTTAGTATTTTTACTTTTAATTACTATAGCACCAATATTTTTTATGTTACTCACTTCAATGGTAATGGGGGCAAAAATAAGAACAATGTGGATGACGCCATTTTATTTGTTCGCAGGCACATTAACTATTTATATTTTTAAATCACAAATAAATTTTAGTAAACTCAAAAACTTTGCCACAATATTCTTAATTTTATTTATTTTTTCACCATTTGCATACGTATATGTCTCAATAACTCAGACAGAGAAAAGAACAGATTTTTCTGGAAGAGAAAAGGCTAAAGAAGTTCAAAAATTATGGAATGAAAAATATAAAAGTAAAATCAATTATGTAATTGGGGATGAATGGTATGCTGGAAATCTATCCTATCATTTAAAATCTAGACCAAAGTGGATATCAATCAATGACAAAAGGGCACTTGAACTCATGAATTCAAAAGAAAGAATTAGTCTTGAAAATATATACCCTGCTTTAATAATAGGAAATAAATGAAAAAATTTAAAATTTTAATACCTTGTTATAATGATTGGCAGTCGCTTTTTAAATTATTAAATAATATTGACAACAACATCACCATGTTTGATGCAGAATTCACTGTTTTAATAGTAAATGACTGCTCTACTGAAAAAATGCCTAAGCCATTATTTAGTTTTAAAAAAATTAAGTCTATTGATTTAATCAATATTAAGAAAAACCAAGGTCATACTAGGTGCAATGCCACAGGAATAAAATATTTATCAGAAAAAAAAGATTTTGATTATATGATATTAATGGATGGAGATGGTGAAGATAATCCAGATGACTTGCCACTTATTATAAAAAATGTTCTAGAGAAGAAAAATATTTCTGTTGTTGCTACAAGAAAAAAAAGATCAGAAGGTCTTCTTTTCACAATTTTATATAATTTACACAAAGTAATTACATTAATTTTTGCAGGTAAAAATATGAATTTCGGTCACTACTGCTGTCTAACAAGAAGTGATGTAGTATCGTTGTCATCTAAAAAAACTTTATGGAGCAATTTTGCAGGTGCTGCAAAAAAATTTATACCTGATTTATCAGGCGTCCCCACAATAAGAGGATTGAGATATTTTGGTCCCTCTAAAATGCCTTTAATAGGATTAATTATTCATTCAATGTCAATAATTGCATCTTTCAAATATCAAGTCTTATTTAGATCGTTATTATTAATATTTTTATTTAGCTTTCTATATCTAAAAATAAGCAACGAAACCATTTTTTTAATTTTAAACTTTTTAATCGGATTTTTTTGCATGGTTATTTTCTTTATATCAAAAAGAGAGAATTCAAATGAATTGAAAAACTGCCAACAAAGAATTAAAAATATTCAAAATATACACACTACAAGGTTGTAAAATGAGTCTGATTTGGAATCAAAAGTGAATCAAAACGTGAACATTCAAAAAAAAAGAGTATCTAATGTGGATATCTTCTATAAAACAACAATGAGAAAAAAATAATGATCAGAAAATTAACATGTCATTGTGGTGGAGTAGAAGCACAAGTGGAAGTTCCAGAAATTGGCTTTAAAAAGGTAATGAGATGTAATTGTACTTTATGCATAAGAAAAGGTTATATCATAGGCGTTGTTGGTCCAGATGACTTTAAAATAGTTAAAGGTGAAAATCTTTTAAAGCTCTATCAATACCATTCAAAAACCGCAAAACATTATTTTTGTACTAACTGTGGAATTCATACACACAATAGACCGAGAATTGACCCAAGGATTTATGGAATAAATATAGCCTGTGTAGACGGAATAAAACCATTTGAACTAAAAAATATTCCTGTTAACGATGGTGAAAACCATCCTCATGATAAAAAGTGAATATTTAAAATTTTTAAAAAAAAAAGAAGTTGTAGGCAGACCAATTGTCGACAAAATTGGAAAACTCAAAACATTTTATCTTCCTTTATCAGAATGGATTTATTCGATTTATCAGAAAGATAAAAAAACTAAAATTATCGGTTTATCTGGTGGGCAAGGAGCCGGGAAGAGCACAATTACAAGTATATTAAAATTTATTTTCAAAAAAAAATACAATCTAGATTTATGTGTTTTTTCGATAGATGATTTTTATAGAACGAAGTCTGAAAGAATTAAAATGTCAAAGACAATTCATCCACTCTTTCTAACCAGAGGAGTTCCCGGCACACATGATGTAAAACTACTTAGTAATGTAATACAAAAATTAAAAAAGAAGAATTTTAAAACTGTTCTAGTTCCAAAATTTGACAAATCAAAAGATGATAGATTTAAAAAAACAAAGTGGCAGAAAATCAAAACTTCTCCCCAAATAATTATTTTGGAAGGATGGTGTGTAGGAGCAACTCAACAAAAAAAAAGTGAATTGACTAGACCTGCAAATAAAATTGAAAAAGAATTTGATAATAAATTAATTTGGAGAAACAAAGTTAATAACTTATTAAAATATGAGTACAAAAGACTTTTTAAAAAAATTGATAAACTAGTTTATTTAAAAGTCCCAGATTTTAATCATATATTTAAATGGAGATTCGCACAGGAACAAAAATTGAAATTGACATCAAAAAGTAAAAGGACTATGTCAAAAATACAGATAAAAGAATTTATAATGTTTTATGAAAGAATAACAAAACACATGATGAAAAATTATTCTAAAATATCAGATCTAACGATTTTTTTAGATAAAAATCATAGATCAAAAAAAATGAGAACTTTTTAAAATGTTTAAAAAAATATTTATAGCACTATTTTTTATTTTATTATCTTCTAATGTTTATGCTGAAGATTTGCTTCAAATTCTTTCTAAGGCTTTTGAAAATAATTCTAAATTGAATGCCCAAAGAGCAAGTCTTGAAGCTGAAAAACAAGATGTGAATATTTCTCGAGGGGATTTTTTACCATCAATAACATTGTCGGGAGACGCAGCGTCTCAAAAAGATACTAACAGAAAAAATCAATCAGGTTCTTCTTTGCAAGATACAAATTCAACACCTGAAAACCGATCTGTATTAGTTGAACAACAGATTTTTAGTGGTTTTAGCAATTACAATAATTTAAAAAAATCAAAACTTGAGTATGAATTTGCCAAATTCGAATTAAATAAATTAGAACAGGAAGTTATATTAAGTGCTGCAAAAGCATATTACAATCTTGGTTACAATGCTAAAAATCTAGAATTTAACCAATCAAATGTTGAGCTTTTTGAAAGACAAGTTGAAAGTGATAGATCAAGGCTTGAAAGAGGCGAAATTAGCTTAACTGATTTTGCACAGTCAGAATCATCTTTGGCCGGTGCTGCTGCAAAATTAATAACTGCCAGAAATGAACTTATATCTGGTCAAAAAAACTTTCAAAAAATAATTGGTTTAAAAGCGCCCGAAGATACACAACTTGCATATACACCAAAGCTCAGAATGCCGACCAGTTTAAGAACTGCAACAGCAATATCTGACCAAATAAATCCTAGATTAAATCTTGCGAAGTTAGATCTGGAAATTGCAAAAAGAGAACTTTATTCAGCGAGAGGAGATTTGTCTCCCTCTGCCTCAGTATCTTATCAAAAAAAGAAAAATTATGATTTAAGTAGCACTATAGATGAAAGAGAGCAGGAAGAGATCAAAGCTACACTTAAATGGCCGTTATTTAAAGGTGGAAAAAATATATCTTCTGTTAAAAAGGCCTCTTTTAAATTAAAAGAAAAAGAGCTGATTCTGCAAGACACTATTGATCAAGTTCAAATTGATACTGCAAATGCATGGACAAATTATAACTCTGCTAAGGGGATTTTGGATGCTACCAGTGCTCAATTAAAGGCTGCGGAAATCGCAAATGAGGGTATTACATTAGAATATGATAGCGGCAATAGAAGAACCACTTTAGAAGTAATACAATCAAGAGCTATATTGTTAGATTCGAGAACAAGTTTTGCCAAAGCACAAAAAGACTATGCCATAGCACAGTTCAATTTGCTCGCGTCTATTGGCGATCTTTATTTAGATAATATCAAATAAATACTTACAACATTTTAAGATTGATTAAAAGAACAAAATGTGTACATTTGAGTTAGTGATTCGTAATTAAAAAAAGGAAAAAAATGACAAAAAATAATTTAAAAGTAGTTAAATCAGATACTAAGAAGGATCAAGAAATTAAGGAAAAAAATAAGGCTTTAAATGCTGCTATAAGCCAAATAGACGACAATTTTGGTAAAGGCTCTGTAATGCGTCTTGGCCAGCAAAAAGCAATGGATGTAGAATCCATTTCAACAGGCTCATTAAGCTTAGACTTGGCACTCGGAATCGGTGGCCTGCCCAAAGGCAGAGTTATAGAAATTTACGGTCCTGAGTCATCTGGTAAAACAACTTTAGCTTTGCAAGTAGTTGCAGAAGCACAAAAAAAAGGTGGAATTTGTGGTTTTGTAGATGCTGAGCATGCTTTAGATCCGGTTTATGCAAAAAAATTAGGAGTTAAAACAGATGAATTGCTAATTTCCCAACCAGATACTGGTGAACAAGCCTTAGAAATCGCTGATACTTTGATCAAGTCAGGTTCATTATCTGTTATGGTTGTTGATTCAGTTGCAGCACTAACTCCAAAAGCAGAATTAGAAGGAGAAATGGGAGACCACCATGTAGGTTTACAATCAAGGTTGATGAGTCAGGCTTTAAGAAAATTAACTGGATCAATTGCTAAATCCAATACTATGGTCATTTTCATTAATCAAATTAGAATGAAAATTGGTGTTATGTTTGGTAACCCAGAAACTACATCTGGTGGAAATGCACTTAAATTTTATTCATCTGTTCGAATGGATATAAGAAGAATTGGTGCGATTAAAGACAAAGACCAGATAATAGGTAATAGTACCAGGGTTAAAGTTGTAAAAAACAAAGTAGCACCACCCTTTAAAATGGTTGAGTTCGATTTAATGTATGGAAAAGGTATAAGCAAATCTGGTGAATTAATAGATCTTGGCGCTAAAGCTGATATTGTTGAAAAATCTGGCGCTTGGTATGCTTATAAAGGTGAAAAAATAGGCCAAGGTAGGGAAAATGCCAAAATTTATTTAGAGCAAAATCCAAAAATTGCTGAAGAAATTGAGTCAGCTATAAGAACTAAAGCAGGCTTAATATCTAAAAAGATTGAGGGAAATCCTGCTCCTAAAGAAGAGGGCAATCCTACCTCTAAAGAAAAAGAAACGGAAAAATAAGGAATTTACTAACATCTTATCTCTTCACGAAAGGCGTCCCCACGCCTTTCGTGTATTTCTAGTTATAGACAATAAATAAAATATCTGTATTTAATAGATATATGGGCAATATTCTAATGAGTGATATTAGAAAGAAATTTCTAAGTTACTTCAAAGCAAATAATCATGAAATAGTAGAATCGAGCAATATTGTTCCAAATAATGATCCTACCTTAATGTTCACAAACTCAGGCATGGTTCAATTTAAAAACGTATTTACCGGAATTGAGAATAAATCATTTAAAACCGCAACTACTTCGCAAAAATGTATAAGAGCTGGAGGTAAACATAACGACTTAGAAAATGTTGGTTATACGCCAAGACACCACACTTTTTTTGAAATGTTGGGAAATTTTTCTTTTGGCGATTATTTTAAGGAAAAAGCAATTTATTATGCTTGGGAGGTATTAACCAAAGACTTTGGTATTCCTAAAGAAAGACTGTCCGCAACAGTATTTTCAGAAGATGAGGAGGCATTTAAATTATGGAAAAAAGTAGCAGGATTACCAGAAAGTAAAATTATTAAAATATCAACAGCAGATAATTTTTGGTCTATGGGTGAAACAGGGCCATGTGGACCTTGCTCCGAAATATTTTTTGACCATGGAGACAAGCTAAAAGGAGGTCCACCCGGAAGTCCTGATGAAGACGGTGATAGATTTATTGAAATTTGGAATCTGGTTTTTATGCAATTCGAACAAGTTTCTAAAGATAAAAGAATTGATTTACCCAAACCATCAGTTGATACAGGCATGGGTTTAGAGAGAATAACAGCCGTTCTACAAGGTACCCATGATAATTACGCAATAGATCACTTTAAAAAATTAATTTCAGCATCATCTGAGATTACAAATACTAAGATAAACAGTGATTCGGTCGCGAGTCATAGAGTCATTGCCGATCATTTAAGAGCAAGCAGTTTTCTCATAGCTGAAGGTGTTTTGCCTTCAAATGAAGGCAGAGGTTATGTTCTTAGAAGAATTATGAGAAGGGGCATGAGACACGCTCACACATTAGGAAGTAAAAAACCTATTTTTTATAAACTATTTGATGTCCTTTTAAATGAAATGTCAAATAGCTATCCCGAGTTGAATACAGGAAAAGATTTAATTATAGAAACATTGAAAAATGAGGAAGAAAAATTTTCATCTCTTTTAGATAGAGGAATGAAAATTTTAGAACAAAATTTAGAAAAAGTTAAAAATAATACTTTACCTGGTGAGATAGCTTTTAAACTTTATGATACTTATGGTTTTCCTTTAGATCTTACTGCTGATATTTTAAAAAATAAAAATATAAAAATTGATACCTCTGCATTTAATAAATCAATGGAGAAAAGCAAGGAGATGGCAAGAGCAAGCTGGAAAGGCTCTGGTGATAAGTCGGTAGAGGAAAAATGGTTCAAAGTAAGAGAGATTTTAAATCCGACAGAATTCTTAGGTTATGAATTTAATAAAGCCGAGGGAGTAGTTTTAAAAATATCAAAAAATAATAAATTTGTTGAAAATGCAAAAGTAGGCGATGAAGTTGAAATTATAACAAATCAAACGCCATTTTATGGTGAATCAGGAGGACAAGTTGGAGACCAAGGGATTATTTCAAATTCTAAATGCAAAATTAATATAAAAGATACTCAAAAAAAAATGGGAGACTTATTTGTTCATTACGGAAAAATTCAGAAAGGTTCACTTAAAGTTGGTGAAAGCGTAAATCTTGAAATAAATGTTCTAAAAAGGAATAATTCTAAAGCCAACCATTCTGCAACACATTTACTTCACGAATCTTTAAGAAGGACGCTTGGTAAACACGTAACTCAAAAGGGATCATTAGTTAGTCCAGAAAGACTTAGATTCGATTTTAGTCACAATAAGCCCATTCAAAAAGACGAAATGATTAAAATAAATAAAACTGTTAATGAAATGGTCGAAGGTGCAAGCGATGTACAAACAAGAATTATGACACCAAAAGAAGCAGTTAGTCTTGGAGCTTTAGCTTTATTTGGTGAAAAATATGGTGATGAGGTAAGAGTTGTTTTTATGGGCAAAGAAAACAATGGTTTCTTCTCAACAGAACTATGTGGCGGAACACATGTTAAAAATACTAAAGAAGTTGGAGAATTCAAAGTAATTAGTCAATCATCCATAGCATCTGGAGTAAGAAGAGTGGAAGCATTAAGAAATAAAGAACTTCATGACTACGAAAATTCTTTAAAAAAAGATAAGTCTTTAAAAGAGAAAAATCTTAAGGATCAAGTTGATTTAGTAAAAAAAGAATTAACAAAACTCAAAATAAAACCGGATTATAAAAATAATACAGATTTATCAGAAAATTTAAAAAATCTTAACAAACAATTAGACAAAATTAAAATTAAAAAGATTATTGAAGATAAAAATAAAAATGTCATCAAAGATAAAAAAGTTGCAAATTTTATATTTAGACAACAAGTCTTGACAGATTTCCCACCTAAAGAATTAAGAAGCGTAATAGACCAAGGAAAAAAAGATATTAAAAATGGTATAGTAATCAGTATATCTACTTTTGAAGGTAAAGTTGGAGTAGCCGTTGGTTTAACTCAAGAATTAACAAAAAAATTTGATGCTGTTAAACTTGTTAAACTTGCTTCTGAGGCTCTTGGTGGAAAGGGTGGGGGAGGCAGGAAAGATTTTGCACAGGCTGGAGGTTCTCATAAAGACAAGATTGAGAAAGCTTTTAAAATTTTAAATGATAAAATTAATTAAGTTTTTTTTTGAGATTGGAGTCTATTACCTCTAAAAATTGATTTGTCGTAAGATACTTTTGACTTTTGCTTATTAAAATCGCCAGATCTTTTGTCATTGATCCACTTTCAACTGTCTCTATACAAATTTTTTCCAAAGTGTTTGAAAATTGAACTAATTCATCATTACCATCCAATTGCCCTCTATGAGCCAATCCTCTTGTCCATGCAAAAATTGATGCAATTGGATTTGTAGAAGTTTCTTTTCCTTGTTGGTGTTGTCTATAATGTCTAGTAACCGTCCCATGAGCTGCCTCAGCCTCTGCTACTTTCCCATCCGGAGTTCTTAAAACACTTGTCATCAAACCGAGAGAGCCATAGCCTTGGGCAACTGTATCAGACTGAACATCTCCATCATAATTTTTACAAGCCCAAATATACTTGCCACTCCACTTCATGGCACATGCAACCATGTCATCAATTAACCTGTGTTCGTAAGTAATCTTTGCTTCGTTAAATTTTTTCTTAAATTCTTTTTCATAAATGTCTTCAAAAATATCTTTGAACCTCCCATCATAAACTTTTAAAATAGTATTTTTCGATGAAAAATAAACTGGCCACTTTCTAACCAAACCATAATTCAAACACGCTCTTGCAAAATCTTTAATTGAACTATCTAAATTATACATCGAGAGAGCTATCCCTGAATCATTAAACTTAAAAACTTCATGTTCAATTTTATCTTTTCCATTCTCAGATTCCCACTTGATTGTCATTTTCCCTTTTCCAGGAACTTTAAAATCTGTAGCTCTATATTGATCACCAAAAGCATGTCTCCCAACTATTACACTGTCAGTCCAATGTGGAACTAATCTAGGAACATTTTTACAAATTATTGGTTCTCTAAAAATTGTTCCACCTACAATATTTCTTATTGTACCATTTGGGGATCTCCACATTTTTTTTAAGTTAAATTCTTTTACACGAGCCTCATCCGGAGTTATCGTTGCACACTTTACTCCAGCACCATATTTTTGAATTGCTTTAGCACAATCAATCGTTACCTGATCATTAGTTTTATCTCTATTTTCCATCCCAAGATCGTAGTATTTGAGATCTATATCCAAGTAAGGTTTGATTAATTTATCTTTTATAAAAGACCAAATAATTCGGGTCATTTCATCGCCGTCAAGCTCAACAACTGGATTTTTTACTCTAATTTTAGGCATTATTTAAATTTAATTTGATAATTAAAGATTTTTATACATATTACCCTAATATTATCAAATTATAATTATTATGTTTGAAAAAATATTTCCAAAGATACACCCAGAGGGATATAAGTTTTTAGCTATATCTGGCGTTATAACCGTAATTTTATGGTTAATGTCAAATTTTTTTGGGTTTATTTTCGTAATAATTACAATATGGGTTTATTATTTTTTTAGAGATCCTGATAGAACAATAATACAAGATGATAATTTTCTTGTTAGTCCAGCAGATGGAATTATATCAGGAATTAAAGAAATTAGCGGTCCAGTAGAATTAGGTTTAGAAAACCAAACTTTTACAAGAGTAAGTGTTTTTATGAATGTTTTTGATTGTCACGTAAATAGATCGCCCGTAAGTGGAAAAATAGAAGATATTTTTTATAAACCAGGAAAATTTTTAAATGCTTCGTTGGATAAAGCAAGTGATGAAAATGAAAGAAACTATTTTAAAATTAAAGATAATAAAACCCAGGAAGAAATAGTAGTAGTTCAAATCGCAGGTCTTATCGCAAGACGAATTATTACCCAAACTGAAAAAAATCAAGAATTAGCACAGGGCGAAAGAATTGGAATGATAAGATTTGGTAGTAGAGTTGATTTATACTTTAATAAAAGAAAAATTATGGTTAAAGTTGGTCAAAATGTTATAGCAGGCGAAAGCCTGATAGCACAAATATAATGCAAAAAAAAAATAAATTTAAAGTCGTTTCAGTTAATAAGTCCAGGTACATTTTACCAAGTGTTTTAACTCTTATTGGTGTGTGCTTAGGTATTACATCAATCAAATTTGCAATGGATGGAAACTTTGGTTTTGCAGTTCTCTTCATTATAGTAGCTGCAATTTTAGATGGTTTGGACGGTAGGGTTGCTAGAATGATAAAAGGGACTTCAGATTTTGGAAAAGAACTTGACTCACTAACAGATTTTGTAAGTTTTGGTATTGCACCGGTCTTTATTATTTATTTTTGGGAACTAAATCAACTTGGAAAAATTGGTTGGTTATTAGTATTACTATTTTCAGTTTGTTGTGTATTAAGATTAGCAAGATTTAATCTGACTAAATTTGATAGCAATGAAGAATGGAAAATGAATTTTTTTCAAGGAATTCCTTCTCCAGCCGGTGGATGTTTAATTTTATTCCCCATAATGTATGATCTATCTTTGTTTAGTAATTATTATAAAATTTCAAATTTGAGTCCATTTATTGTACTTCTGTCATCAGTGCTTTTAATTAGCAAAGTTCCAACTTTTTCATTCAAAAAAATAGTTGTTCAAAGACAAACAACATTATTTTTATTGTTAGGTTTTGCTTTATTTTTTGTATCAATAACACAATTCACTTATGAAACTCTAGCATTATGCTGTGTAATTTATATTACTTTAATTCCAGTAAGTATTTATAACTACAGATCTAAACTAAAAAACTCACAAAATGAAGAATTAGACGAGGATCAAAGAGATATTCTATAGTTTGATCCATGGATAACAAAAGTTATCAAGATTTCTATTTTAAAAAAGCAAAAATGCAAGGTTATCGATCAAGATCAGCTTTTAAGTTGATAGAACTAAATAAAAAATTTAATTTTTTAAAAAAAGGAATCAAATTACTAGATGTAGGAGCATTCCCTGGCGGGTGGTGTCAGGTTGCTTCTCAAAATGTTAAAAATGGTCAAATAATTGCTATAGATAAAAAAAAAATTATTCAGATCAAAAACGTAAAAATTATCGAGGGAGATTTTTTAGATGAGAATACAAAAAAAAAAATACTAAAGTTTTTCAATTCAAAAATAGATGTTATCTTATCAGATATGGCACCTAATACCTCAGGGAACAAAAGTTTAGATACAATAAGAACAAATGAGTTATGTTTGTCTATTTTGGAATTTTCTAAAAATACTTTAGATAAAAACGGGGTTGTTATAAGCAAATTGTTTATGGGAGAGGATTTTGAGGAAATCAAAGCTTATGCAAAAAAAACCTTTCAAAAAATCAATTTTTTTAAGCCAAATTCAAGTCGAGATAATTCAAGAGAGACATATATACATTGTAATAGATTAAATTCATAATATTATAAAAATATGAACACAACTAAATTTCTTTTAATAATATTCTTTATAAATTCTATTATTTATACAAATATATATGCGAAAAATAATTTTTTTGCAGAAGCACAAAAGCTTTATAAAGAAAAAAAATTTTCACAATCAAAATTTAATTTTGAAAAAGATATTGTATTCAATCCAAAAAATGAAAAGTCATATTTGTTCCTTGCAAAAATTTTCAATCATCAGAAAAATGATTTTATGGAAGAGCAAAATCTTAAGACTGTAATTTTATTAGATCCAAAAAATGAAGAAGCTCTTTATTTACTTGCTCTACTAAATATAAAAAAATCTGATTATGAAAAGTCTAAAAAATTAATCGGTGATTTTAAAAAAGTTTGCAATAGTTTTTGTCCCAAAGAATCTGAGCTCAAAAAGAAACTTGAGAACCTGGAACCCAAGTAAATATAATCAGAAAATGATTAAAAAAATTAATAGAATTAAAAATCTTAAATTAAAAAAAAAATTAGTCTGCTTAACAGCATACTCAACACCTATCTCAAAATTATTAGATAATCATTGTGATATAGTTTTGGTTGGTGATTCTATGGCAACTGCATTTTATGGAATGGAAAATACAAAATCTATAAATTTAAGAACTATAATAAATCATGCAATTGCAGTTAAAAAAGGTTCAAAAAAAAGCACAGTAGTTGTTGATATGCCGATTAATACATATAAAAATTTTAAAACTGCAAAGAAAAATGTAACAGAAGTTTTTAGGCAAACTAAATGTGATGCTGTAAAGTTAGAAAGTGATGGTAAAAATTTTAACATTATCAAAAAACTTGTAAATTTAGGTTTTCCTGTGATGGGGCATATTGGGTACACTCCTCAAAATAAAAAAAAGTTTAAACCTCAAGGGATCAAACAACACGAAGAAAAAAAACTGATAAAAGAGTCATTGGAGATAGAAAGAGCAGGTGCATTTTCAATAGTTTTAGAATGCATAGGTGAAAAAACATCTAAAAAAATTACAAATACTATCAACATACCTACAATTGGAATAGGCTCATCAAAATTTTGTGACGGACAAATTTTAGTTACAGATGATCTTATAGGCATAAGCGGTTTTAAACCTAAATTTGTAAAAAAATATATTAATTTAAAAAAAATTCTAGAGAAAACATTTATTAAATTCAAACTGGATGTATTGAGAGAGAAGTTTCCAGGCAAAAAAAATAGTTTTAATTAATATTTAAGATGGAAGATATTGAAAAAAAATCATTAAAAAATCTTATATTATCAAATCGAAAAATATTAATTTCATTTAGTTTTATATTACTTATTTTGGCAGTTTTTTTGTGGTGGTCAGACAGTAACGCTAAAAAAGAGAGATATAAAAACTCAGAGGATTTCATTAATGCAAAAGTTTACCTTAGTCAAAACAATGATCAAAAATCTTTGGAGATCTTAAAAAAAATTATAGATCGAAAAGACAAAGTGTATTCTCCTTTATCACTATTCTTAATAATTGATAAAGATTTAGAGACAAATAAAGATAATATTACAAAATATTTTGATCAAATTATTTCGATAAAAAATTTAGAAAATGAGGATAAAAATTTAATAAAACTTAAAAAAGCAATTTTTATTTCAGAGAGGGCAGACGAGGGAGATTTAATAAGCTTACTTAGTCCAGTTTTAAACTCCGATTCTGTTTGGAGATATCAATCACTAAAATTTCTTGGTGATTATTATTTTAGTAAAAAAGAGTTTAATAAGGCTAAACAATACTATTCAGATATATTAACATTAAACAATTCCAATAATGATTTGAGCGATATTAATAGAAAAATTAAAATCATAAATAATGAATAAAATATTAAAATTTAGTTTATTTATTAGTATTTTTACTCTACTTTTTGGATGCTCTTTTCAAAATTCTGGTGGTTTTTTCGAAAATAAATTAGAGGAATTTGAAAAAGAAATTCAAAGGAAGAATTCAAAAGTTGTTTTTGCTCCACTAAAAAAATTTAACAAAGAAGTTTCTGGAGTTACCCTTAAAAATTTAGACAACCCAATACGAACAAAAAAATGGACAGAAAATGGATTAAATATTAATAATAATATACCTAATATTTTTTATAAAAATAATAAAAACATTTTTTTTAAAAGTAAAAAAATTGGTAAAAATAAATTTAAATTATCAAATACTTTTTCTGAACCCTTAATACAACAGGACAAAATTTTTGTTTCTGACTTTTCAGGTAATATTTATAATTACTCGATCACTGAAAAAAGACTTATTTGGAAATTTAATTTTTATAAAAACAGGTACAAAAATTTCCCAATTGAGACAAAATTAAAATTATCAAAAAATAATTTAGTAATTTCTGATAATCTTGGTTACCTATATTGTTTAAATATTGATACAACAAAAATTAAATGGGCTAAAAATTATGGTATTGCATTTAATTCTAATTTAAAAATATATGATGGAAAAATATTTTCTTTAAATCAAGATAATAAGCTTTATATTACCAATGAAGCTGATGGAAACCAGATTTTAGGTCTAGAAACATTTCCTACTTTTTTAAAAACTACTTATAAAACCAATATTAGTTTAGATGGTAACAATATCTTTTTCATTACCTCCAATGGTGAACTTTATTCAATAAATCATTCTTTAAATAATATTAATTGGCTATCGAATATAATTTCAAAAAATAATGTAGGAAGTACTGAATTATTCTATTCTTCACCAATAGTGAGTAAAAATGGAAAAATCTTTTTTAGTAGTTCAGTATCAACATACTCAATTAATAGTACCAACGGTTCAATAATCTGGGAATTACCTTTCTCAACTAATCTAAGACCTATTGTTACAGATCAATTTGTTTTTTTAGCTTCAAAAGATGGTTTTTTTGTTAATATTGATAATCAAACTGGAAAAGTAAACTGGTCTAGAAATTTATTTAATGAAAAAAGCAAACCTAAAAAAAAAAAAGTTGGAGAGATTATATCAATATTGCTTGCGTCTGATCAGATTTTAGCTACTACTTCAAATGGTTACTTTTTGTTTATTGATTATAAAAGTGGAAAATTAATTAATTATGCAAAAGCTTCAAAATCTGGTTTTTACTCTAGTCCAGTTATTGTAAATAACATGATCCATGCAATTGATAATAAGCTTAGGCTTTTAATCTTTAATTAGAAGATTTTCCACTTAAAAAAGATAATTGACTTACAATTTTGTTTTCATTTTGATCAACTCTTTTGATTGGATATTCACCTGTAAAATAGTGATCAGAAAATTGTGGATACAGATTATTTCTTTTTTCAGAGCACAAAGCTTCGTATAGACCATTTAGACTTAGAAAGCTTAATGTATCGGCTCCAATAAATTTTTTCATTTCTTTCAAATTTTTATTAGCTGCTAGAAGTTCCTTTTTAGACGGCATATCAATACCATAAAAATCTGGATATTTAATTTCTGGGCAAGCGATTTTTACATGTACTTCTTTTGCACCTGCCTCATAAAGCATCTTAACGATTTTGAAACATGTAGTGCCTCTTACAAGTGAGTCATCAATCAGTACAATTGATTTATTTTTGATGCAGGACATATTTGCACTAAGCTTAAGTTTTACACCAAGACTTCTAATATTTTGAGTTGGTTCAATAAAAGTTCTACCGACATAATGATTTCTAATTAAACCAACCTCAAAGTTCATTTTTTTGTTTTGAGCGTAACCTAAAGCAGCAGGAACCCCTGAGTCAGGTACAGGAACAACTATTTCTCCCACATCTTCTGATTCTTTAGCTAATACAAGACCTAATTTTTTTCTATACTCGTAGGCACTTTTTCCGTTTAAAAGGCTGTCTGGCCTTGCAAAATAAATGTATTCAAAAACACATGGCCTACTTTTCTTTTTAGGGAATGGTTTAAGGCTCTGTATATTATTATCTTCGACAATTACGATTTCTCCATTTTCAATTTCTCTAATAAACTTTGCCCCAATTATATCTAATGCACATGTTTCTGATGCTAAAACGTATTTGTTTTTGAGCTTTCCTAAAATCAATGGTCTTATACCCAACGGATCTCTTACGCCAATAAGTTTTTTATTTGTGATCATGGTAAGAGCATATCCACCTTGAATTTGAAAAAGTGCATCAATTATTTTGTCAATAATTTTTAATCTTTTAGATTTTGCAATTAATTGTACAATAGTTTCTGTATCACTCGTTGTTCTGAAGATTGCTCCATCTTTTACTAAATCTTCTCTTAAACGTAATGCATTTGTTAAATTACCATTATGTGCAATTGCTATTCCTCCTCCGTGAAGATCGGCAAAGAAGGGTTGTATATTTCTTAAAGAAGTTTCTCCAGATGTCGAATAACGGTTGTGACCCAAAGCAAATCTACCTGGAAGTTTTTTTAATACATCTTTATTTGTAAAATTATCACCGACTAATCCCTGTCTTTTTTCAGAATGAAAGTTTTTTCCGTCGAAAGATACTATTCCACAACCTTCCTGACCTCTATGTTGTAAAGCATGAAGACCTAAAGCAGTTAAAGCAGAAGCATCTTCGATATCATGAATTCCAAAAACACCACACTTTTCCTTAATTTTTTTCATCAATTAAATTTTTTCTATTTCTTTTTTTGTATCGTCCAAGTCATCCTTGCTTGGAAATTCTTCAACTAAAATCTGGCTACCTTTTTCAGTAATTGCAAAAAAGTATGAATTAGACAAATTAATATCCCATTTTTCATACGAATAAAACCAATTTACGATTGAAAAGATACACACAATGAAAATATACCCCTTAAATATACCAAAGAAAAAACCAAAAACTTTATCAACCGATCCCATCCCAGTGTATGAAAATAATCGCCCAATAGCTTTACCTAAAAGAATCAATATAAATAATGCTATTATATAAACAGCTATTCCCAACCCTATTTCTAAAATAAAATTATTATTAATATAATCAGACAAGTATGGTTCTACTCTAGGAACTAAAATTATTGTGACAACTAATGCCAAAACCCATTTCAAAAAAGAAATAAGACTTAAAAAAAAACCTTTTGAAAAGCATTGTAAAGAAAAGTAAATTACCAAAATAAGAAAAATAATATCAAATAAGACTACTTTCTCACTTACAAAAGCAATTATATTATCAAACATTCTTAAATGGTGTAAAAGTAAGTATTAGTCTAGGTAGTAAAGTTAAAACAGAAATCATGGCTAGCAACATTGCTATACCAGTAAAAATCCCAAAATATATTGTTGGAATAAAATTAGATAACACTAATATTGAGAAACCAAATACGATTGTAATTGATGTATTCAATATAGCTACACCAACAGTATTATGACATTTTTCTAATGTTTTATAATAATCCTTAATTTCTGCAAATTCTTCTTTAAATCTGTAAATGTAATGAATGCTATTATCAACTGCTATTCCAATCGTAATAGCAGCTATTGTAATTGTCATCATATCTAATGGAATACCAAGAAGACCAATTATTCCTAAAATTAAAAATGCAGCCATAAAATTTGGAACTACACCAATTAGAGCTAAAGTTACATTTCTAAAAAGTATTAGAAACATTATTGTAATACCAGCCATTACAACTCCTAAAGTCAAAATTTGCGATTTAAATAAGCTTTGTAACAAGTTGTTGAATAAAATAAGAACACCGGCTAATTTATACTCATTGGGTTTTAATCCAAGTTTATTTTCTAAATCATTATTTATTTTTTTTATTAACTCATTTCTTCTCAAATCCTCTTTTGAGTCTAAAATTCTAAGCCCAATTCTAGCTTCATTATTTTTAATTGAAATATATGGATCAATTACCTCTTTTTTAATTGCATCGGGAATTTTTGTATAAAGGACACCCATTTCTAGTCCTTCTAATTTCTTATTGCCTGTAAGGTCTTCCGCAACCCTAACAATTGATGCAAAAGATATGACCTTACCAATAGAATCTATATTATCTAAATAATCATGAACCGAAGTAATTTTGTCAATTTTATCCCTTGTAAACCAATACTTAGAATCATCTTCATCTTGCTCCCCCCAGTCGTCATCTAAATCATCCTCCCCATTTACCTTTGGAAATTTTATGATCACATTGAGAGGCGTTGTTCCTCCTAATTCTTCATCTATCAACTTCATTCCTTTATATATCTCTGTTTTTTTATCAAAATAGTTAATGAAGCTATTCTCTACCTCAAGTTTAGAAATACCCAAGACGCTTATTATTATAACAATCAAAGAGGTACCATAAATTATTCTGGTATTTTTCTGTGCTACTTTGCTCAAGAAGGATGTGATAACGGATTTTTTTTGATCTCTAAAATTTTGATTATTATTACTTAGAATATTTAAAATTGATGGCAATAAAGTAAAAGTTACTAACATTGAAACCAACAATCCAACTGTCATCATCCAACCAAAATCAATAATAGGTTTTATCCCGCTAAAAATTAAAGATAGAAAAGCACAAATAGTTGTTAAAACCGTATAAAGAATTGGGTAAAACATTTTTCTTGATGTCCATGTAAGAGCTTCACTATTTGATGTATTAGGATTTTCTTTTCTGAATTGGAGATATCTAACACTCATGTGTATGTTCATTGCCATGGTTAAAATCAACATTAAAGCAATAAAATTGGAAGAAATAACTGTTACTTTCCATCCAACAAAACCCAAAAAACCAATCATAATTAAAACTGAAAAAAAACAACTTAATAAAGGTACGAATACCCAAATTATACTCCTGAATACGAACCAAAGGGTTGCGATAATGAACAAGAAAACTCCAGCCCCAAAAACTATAATGTCATTCTTAATAAATGTCATCATATCATCAGCAATCATGGGAATTCCACCAAGATGAATTATAGGATACAAGTCTGCTGTACTTTTTTCAATTTTCCCAGGTGAGGGATGGTTTGAAATTATCTTTCTTATTTGATTTATATTGTTGTGGTTTTTTTTATTATATATTTTTTTATAAGCGTCGTATTCTTTTAAAAAAATATTATACGTTTTTTTTTCTTCTGAAGAAAACTCTCTTTTCGATTTTCTATCTAAATAATCATTTTTAGTATCCACTAATTTAGCTAATTTTTTATCAGGTTTTATGTAAACCAGGATCCCACTTGTTTTTCCATCATTACTTATTACAAATTCTTTATATATCGGGCTATTAATAATTTCATCAAAACCTCTGTCAAAATTCACATCTGTACTTGATAAAGTTTTAAAATTTTTAATTCTATCTGCTAATGGATCATCATTATTTTTTAGAAGCGGAACATCTAGAATTGTTATTACATTATCTACCCAATCAAGATTCTCCAGTGAATTTTTTAAAAGTTTAAGATTATTAATTGTACTTTCTGACTTAAAATTCAAATCCTCACCAGGAGAATGAGTGTAAGTTAAAACCAAAAAATCTTTAGATCCATATTTTTTATTTACCTCTCTTAAATATTTAAGATCTGGATCATTTTCTAAAAGCAAAGTATCAGAAGAGGCATCCAATTGAAAAAATTTGGTAAAATATCCAAATGTTAATAGAATTATAATTAATATAGCAAAAGTAAATCTTGGCTTTTCAATAACTGTATTTTTGTAAAATTTTGAAACGATCACTTGTTAAGATATAGCTTAAATAGAGTTAATTTAAAATTAATTATTTTTACCCAGTTTTTGAGGCATCTTTAAATTTAGTGTAAATACCTTCAAACTCTACCTTGATGTTTCCAGTGGGCCCATGCCTTTGTTTGCCGATAATAATATCCGCCTGACCTTTAATTTCACTCATTTTAGATTGCCATTCTCCGTATTCTATAGTGCCCATCTTAGGCTCTTTATTCATTAGATAATACTCCTCTCTAAAAACAAACATAACAACGTCCGCATCTTGTTCTATTGATCCTGATTCCCTTAAATCTGAAAGTAGAGGTTTCTTATCATCTCTTGCTTCAACAGCCCTGGACAACTGTGATAGCGCAAGCACAGGAACACCTAGTTCTTTTGCTAAAGCTTTTAAACCTTGTGTAATTTCAGATATCTCTTGAACTCTGCCGTCAAATCTTTTATTTCCAGTGGTCATCAACTGTATATAATCAACAACTATTAAGTCCAAACCAAAAAGTCTTTTTATTCGTCTTGCCCTGTTCGAAAGTGCAGAAATTGAAATTGCAGGTGTTTCATCTATATAAAGAGGAAGCTCATGAATACTTCTTGAGGTTTCAATTAATCTATTAAATTCTTCCTCAGATACTTTCCCTTTTCTTATATCATTTGATTTAATTTTTGCTTGCTCTGATAAAATTCTTGTTGAAAGTTGCTCTGATGACATTTCAAGTGAAAAGAATGCAACTGATGATTTTTTATTTTCATTCGATATTTTTTTTGATGCAAAATAAGCTATATTTGTTGCTAATGCTGTTTTTCCCATTGACGGCCTCCCTGCAATTATCACTAAATCAGACTTATGAAGACCACCAAGCCTATCATCTAAATCAGTAAGACCAGTTGGAACTCCAACTATTCCCTTATCATTTTTCATTGCATTTGTGGCCATTTCAATTGTTTGATCTAAAGCCTGGTTAAATTTCAAAAATGATTGATTGAAGGTTCCTCTTTCTGCCAAATCGAATAAAGATTTTTCAGTATCTTGTATAATAACCTCCCCTGATTTTTCTGTTGCGTCATCCAGTGAATCATCATTTAAAATTTGAGAGATTTTCACCAGCTCACGTCTAACAAATTTTTCATGAATAATTTTTGCATAATCAATAGCCTGTTTAGTTGATGAGGAAAATCTTGTTAATTTTACTAGGTATTCTGTTCCACCAATTTCTGAAAGTCCCGCATCTTTTTGTAAAGAATTTTTAAGTGTAATAGGATTTGCAATCATTCCTTTATTATGCAGGTTTTCAATGAGGCTAAAAATTTTTGAATGTATAGGATCATAAAATTCATTTCTATTTACTATATTAGAAATTTCGTCAATTATATCATTGTTAACTAATATCGAACCGATCAAGGCTTGTTCTGCTTCTAAGTTCGAAGGTAAAATTTTACTACCGTCTATATTATTATTAGTATTGAGACTTTCCATTTGGTAAAACTTATATGAAAGAAGCAGGATTTAAATATAAAAGTTATCAACTTTTTTTTTATACTGTGGAAAAAAATAGTTTTTACTTTGAATCTTTTTTTTCAACCATTACATGTAATTCAGCAACAAGATCAGAATGTAAATTTATGGTTAAAGAAAACTTTCCCACTTTGTTTATCTCTTGTTTTAAATCTAATTGTGAAGGATGAATTGTTTCTTCAAAATTTTCAATAAAGTACTTTGAGATTTCTTTAGGTTTAATTGCTGCAAATAAATCTCCGTTTTCTTTTGTTTCTTTTTTAAAAATAAGTTTTTTGTTTTTAATTTTTTCTAAAACTTTTTTAGCAGATTTCTTTAATTCTATATTTTTCTTATTTATTTCATCTTTTTTCTTATTAACAAAATCAATATTATTTTTATCTGCTCTTAGAGCTTTTCCTAATTTTAGAAGAAAATTTCTTCCATACCCATCTTTCACATCTACGATCTCACCAATCTTGCCCAGGTTTCTTATATCTTCTAATAATATAATTTGCATTTATACCAATCCTAGTATTTTAGCTCTTTTTATAGCTAACGATAATTCTCTTTGTTTACTTTGAGAGACGGAGGTTATTCTAGATGGAAGAATTTTCCCAGTATCTGAAATATATTTTTTTATTAATTTAATATTTTTATAATCAACAACTGGCCCATTCTTTACTGATAGTGGGCAATTCTTTTTAAATCTCATGTCAGGTTTCTGAAATAAACTTAGTTTATTGCTAAAACCACCGCTTTTTCTTTGCTTTCTTTTATCCCGTCTCATTCACTCTTTTCCATTTGGAAGTATTCTTTTTTTAAATCTAGTTTATTATATTTTACTGTTAAATATCTTATTACATTATTGTCTATTGAAAGTTTGTTCTCTACATTTTTAATCGAGTCTTCTTTTTCGCTTTCAAATTTAAAATGAACAAATATTCCTTTTTTATTATTGTTAATTTTAGATGCTAAATTTAATAAACCCCATTTTTCAGTTTTTAAAATTTTGCCGCTCTCATTAATCAAATCAGAATATTTTGTTATTAAGTTTTCAACCTCTTTGTTAGAAAGATCCTGTTTTCCAATGAATGTATGCTCGTAAAATGCCATTTTCTTAGTATATTAATTTTTAAAAAACGTCTTATACTATTTAAAATTTGTTTATACAATAGTAATATTAGTGTTTAATCGCTAAAAAACAAAATGAAAGCTCTAATATTTCCCGGTCAAGGTTCTCAATCTGTAGGTATGGGCCACCAACTTTACAAAAATTTTAACTTAGTTAAAAAAGTTTTTCAGGAGGCTGATGAAAAATTAAATTATTCAATTTCAAAAATTATTCTTGAAGGACCAGAAGCAGATTTAAAACTTACAAAAAATACACAGCCGGCAATTTTGACAATAAGTTATTCAATATTTAAATTAATATCAGAAGAATTTCAAATTAACCTTAAAAAAGATTTTATTTTTTTTGCTGGCCATTCCCTTGGTGAATATAGTGCACTCGTTGCGTCTGGGTCTTTATTATTTTCTGATGCAATTTTATTATTGCATCAAAGAGGAAAATTTATGCAGGAAGCAGTGCCAAACGGCAAAGGTTCTATGCTTGCAATTATGGGTCTAAGTTTAAATGAAATAAATAAATTTATAGTCGAGATAGGTAAAGACAAAGGTGTTTGCGAGGTGGCTAATGACAATTCTAATTCACAAATTATATTGAGTGGTGACAAATCTGCAATAGATGAAATTAGTAAAATTTTAAAAAATAATAAAAAAAAATCTATTTATTTACCCGTAAGTGCCCCATTTCATTGCTCACTAATGAAACCTGCTGCAGAAAAAATGAAAAATAATATACTAGACACAAATCTTAATATCCCAAATGTAAAAATAGTTAGTAACGTTACTGCAGAGGCTACCAAAAACCCTGATGAAATTAAAAAACTTCTAATTGAACAAATATATTCAAAGGTAAGATGGAGAGAAAGTATAGAATATATGGTAAATAATGGAGTAAAAGAATTTATTGAGTTAGGACCAGGAAAGGTATTATCAGGTTTGGTTAAGAGAACTAATGACAAAGTTTTGTCTAAAAGTTTAAATACGATCGATGAAATTAAAAATTTAAAATGATAGATTTTAAAAATAAAAAAATTTTAATTACAGGAGCCACAGGTGGCATAGGCGGTTCTTTAGTTAAAAAATTTATTTCACTTAATGGAAACGTTTTGGGAACAGGGACAAAAGTTGAAAAATTAAATTTACTTCAAAAACAAAACCCAAGTATTAAAACTCACAAATTTGATATATCTGATCATTCAAAAATTGAGGAGTTTATTGAGACAGTATCAAATGAGCTTGGTGGGCTGGATATACTTATTAACAATGCTGGAGTAAATGTAGATAATTTATCTTTAAGAATGAAAGACGAGGAGTGGAAAAAAGTTATTGATATAAATTTAACTTCTACATTTTTACTATCTAAATACGCAATTAAAAAAATGCTTAAAAATAAGTTTGGAAGGATTGTAAATATAACTTCTATTGTTGCCCATAGTGGAAATTTAGGTCAATCGAATTATTCAGCTTCTAAAGCTGGAATAATCGGTATGTCGAAAAGTTTAGCAATCGAATATGCAAAAAAAAATATTACTATAAACTGTGTCTCTCCAGGCTTCATAATTTCGGAGATGACTGAAAACTTACCCGATAAAGTAAAAGAATATCTAACTTCAAGGATACCAATGGCAAGATTAGGCAATGGAGAAGACGTATCAAATTGTGCAGCCTTTTTATCGTCCGATTCATCATCGTATGTAACTGGTGAAACAATACATGTTAATGGTGGTATGTATATGGCTTGACAAAGAAAAAAAATAATTTTATTAACGGAAGAAAGAAAAATCAAATAAAAGGAATTAAATGTCAAAAGATATAGCTGCAACAGTCAAAAAAATAGTAGTAGATCATTTGGGTGTTGAAGAAGATAAAGTAACAGAGGAAGCAAGTTTTATTGATGATCTCGGAGCAGACAGTTTAGACACAGTTGAGTTAGTAATGGCGTTTGAGGAAGAATTTGGATCAGAAATTTCTGACACCGAAGCTGAGAAAATTTTAACTGTTGGAGACGCTATAAAATTTATTGAAAACAAATCTAAGTAAAATTAAATTTTCTTTTGGTGAATAATTTGAGAAGCAAACCTCTCATGCTTGTATTATCGTCTCCATCTGGTGCAGGCAAAACAACACTTTCAAAAAAAATCCAACAATCAGATAGTACATTTAGAATATCAGTTTCTCACACCACAAGAAAACCAAGACCAAATGAGGTTGACGGTGTCGATTATCATTTTGTAAGTAAAGACGAATTTAAAATATTGTTAAAAAAAGACACTTTCTATGAGCACTCAGAAATTTTTGGTAATTACTACGGAACTTCAAAAACCTCAGTAGATGAAATCGTAAAAAAAAAATTCAATGTATTATTCGATATTGATTGGAAGGGAGCAAAGCAACTAAGTGATTTTGATGAGTTAAATTTGCTCAAAATTTTCATTTTACCACCAAGCAAAGAAGAGTTAGAGAAAAGGTTAATATCAAGAAATCAAGACGGAAAAGACTCTATAAAAAAAAGACTTTTAGCCTATTCCCAAGATATAAAACACGCCAATGAATATGACCATGTTATAACAAATGATAGTGTTGAAAATTGCTTTAATAAAATTTTAAAAATAATAAAAGAGTATCCAAACAATTAATCTTAAGATCAATTTTTTTCATAATATTGTGTTAATTTATAATATTGATCTATAGATAGGTCAGATGGACGAAGACTTAAATCAATATTGAGTTTCTTTGCAACAAAAATGTAGTTTTTAAATAATTTTGCAAATGGTTTATTTATCATTTTTCTTTTATTATTAAAAAAGATATTTGTAATAAACTCTAAATTTTTCATATTTTTAATTTTATACTTACTATCTTTTTTTGGTTTAAAAACTACTATCTTTGAATCAATAGCGGGTATAGGAAAAAAACAATTTTTTGAAACGCTAAAACTTTTAATAACTTCAAGACGATATTTTGTTAAAATTGTTAATCTTCCGTATTGTTTTGTTTTAGATTTTGCCAATATTCTGTCAGCAACTTCTTTTTGAAACATAAAAATAATTTTTTTATAAAAAGGAGGCCATTCATTCAAATTTATAAAATTTACCAAAATTTGAGTTGAAATATTGTATGGTAAATTACCAAATACTATTATATCTTTAAAATTTATCTTATTTAAATTCATTTTAAGTATATCTTTATTCACAATATAAATTTTTTTATTGCCAATATAATCTTTTTTTAATTTTTCTGAAAATCTAACATCTTTTTCTACAGCAATAAGATTATTTATTTCTTTTTGAACTATAAATTTAGTCAGGTTACCAGAACCTGGACCGATCTCCATAATATTTTGGTTTTTTAAATTTTCAACAGATAATATTTTATTGATTATATTTTTATCGTTAAGGAAATTTTGTCCAAGAGATTTTTTAAGTTTAAACATTAATATGTTTAAAAAATTTTATAGACTCAATTAAACTAAAAGGATTCGCTAGATTTTTTCGTATAATATCAATTCCAGTCCCGTGGTCTGGCGATATACGTAAATAAGGAAGACCTGCTGTAATGTTTATTGCATCAAATTTAAATAATGCTTTAAAGGGTGATAACACTTGATCGTGATACATTCCCACTAAAATATCAAATCTTTTTCTTTTGTTAAAGGCAGTATCTGCCGGAATCGGACCATTTACTTTAATACCTTTTTTTTTAAGTTTAATAATAGTTGGTAAAATAATTTTTTTTTCTTCAGAGTCATTTTTTAATTCATAATTATGAGGATTTAGCCCCAAGACACAAATTTTTGGTTTAAAATGAAAATAATTTAAATAAAATTTATTTATTGTAATTATTTTCTCATAAATCATTTTTTTGGATAAATTTTTTGAAATATTTCTAATTTGAATATGAGTTGTAATAGGGCAAACAGATAATTTCTTATTATAGATAATCATTGCTTCCTTTCCTAGAACATTTGAATTTTTTGCTAAATACTCTGTAAGACCAAAATTAGAGTTAAAGATGTCATTTTTATTTATAGGACAATTGACAAAACCTTGTATTTTTTTTTGTAGTGACATCTTAATTGCTATTTTAATACATTTAAGAACATATTTACTTTTAGACTTTTTGTTTATTTTGTATGGCTTTTTGAAATTTAAAGGCACATCGTAAATTAATAAATCTTTCTTAAAATTATTGTCTTCTAAATATGAAATTTTTTTGATGTTTGTTTTAATTTTTAATAAAGTTAGTTGTTTAGCAATAAGTTTATAATTACCAATCACAAAAATATTAATATTTTTATATAACCCCTTTTTTTTCCAAGCTTTAGCTATTAACTCTGTGCTAATACTTTCTGGATCACCAGCAATAATTGCAACTAATTTTTTCATAAAAAACTTATTTGAATAGTTTTTTCTAATTTTGAGTAGTGCGCTTTTGAGAACATTTGTAATTTTTTTTCTTTTTCCTGTCTGACAATTCGATTTTTTACCTTCTCAATATTTTTTTCAAATACTTTTTCACCTACTTTTTTGATAATAACAATTGTGTCATCTAAATAAATAGGTTTACTTAACTCCTCAGTTTTAAGAAATTTTATATTTTCAAAAATTTTTTTTGATAAATTTTTTTCGTCAATCCAACCAATATTTCCTCCATATTGAGAAGAATTTGAAATACTAAACTTTTTAGCAGTATTTTCGAAACCTTCAGTTTCTATATTTTTGTAAATATTATTTAAAGTTTCCTTTTCATTATTTTGGGTTAGGTTAATTTCAATTTCTGATAATAAAAATAATCTTTTTTCTTTTATATTTTCCATTTCAAATCTAATTTTATTTTCCATCTCATTTGTATTTAGTACAACTTTATTTTTGTATAGTTGAAAAATCAAAGTATTCCATTTTAGATCAATTTTAAATCTATCCTTTAGATTTTTTATATTTAAATTATTTTGTAATAGAAGTTGTTCTAATCCATCCTCAGTTGTTCCAAGATTATTTGAGGTTTTATTAATTAAATTTTGTAAATCCTTAGTATTAAATTCATTAATCTTATATTTATTTATTTCAATTTCTTTAATTTTTCTTGTTATTAATCCCTGTACTGCTACAGACTTGAATGTTTCTCTATTTGAGCTATCTAATTTGATATTGTTTAAAAAAGATATTAGCCTCATTTCTTTAATTAAATCTAAGTATGTAATTGGCTGATCTCCTACAGAAATAATTACAGAATTATTAATATTTGAATTAGTTTTACTGAGATTAAAAAAAAATAATAATATAAAAAAAAATAAAATTTTTTTATTATTTAATAGCCGGGGCAAATGCATCACCAAGTGGTATCAATGAAATTTTAAACATTAAAGTGTCTGAGTGTTCTAAATCTCTATCTTCATAAAATTTTCTCCTAAATACAACTCCAGCTCGTAAACAGTCGTTTAAGTAATTATATGCTAAACTATAAAATTCAGTAGACTCGGTCTCAAGATTTCTTCTAAAATCAAAATTCATTTCACTAAATTCATTAAGTTCAACTTTCAAATCAGATTTTATATAATTTGTACTTCCAATGTGGTTATTTTCTTCTAAATATTTCAGATTAAAATTTAAATTACCAGTTATCAAATTAGCTCCAAATTCATTATAATTGATTTCATTAAAGTTTTGATCTAAAGAAAACTCATTTTCAAGTCTTAAATTTTCATTTATTTTAATAAATCCATTACCAACAATATCTGAGGTTTGATCATTCAAAGAACTTCTTATAGGTATATCGTTATTTTTGTCCATATTGTAAACTTGTCCAATAGCAACTGAGTAATTTTCATCACCAGGAATATTATTTTCATCTAGTTCATTTCCAGAGAATTCTAAACCTAATGCAATGCTCGTCCCCTTTTCAATTACATCAATTTGTGAATTTTTATTTAATGAAAATAAATTTGAATAAGCAAGTTTAGTATCATCATCTTTTATATTTCTCATGTGCCCTGGAGCATATCTAAAAGATATTTTGGGGGTAAAAAAATTAATTAAATTATTATTTTCATTTCTTTTTGCTAATGGAAGACTTGTATTATAAGCTAAAGCACTAGATGCTTCTGAATTAAATCCCTCAGTTTTATGCGTGTCTGCGTCTGCCTCATAATTTACAATTTTTAATAGTCCCTCAAATTCACTTTTTATACCCATAACATTTGAAAGAGGTTTTGATTTCCAATTAAAATCATTAACCCACATTTTTGTAGTTTGATCAACTTCAACATTTTTTACGTAAGCACTGCTTAAAAGATTAATTAAACCAAGTTTTTTATCATTATATATATTTCTTTCAAATGATACACTTGGTAAAAAATATTCATATTTTGATCTATCTGTTTTTTTTAAGTCCTCAAAAATACTCGCCGAAAGTCCTAAGTAATTCGTATCATCTTGAAATTCATAATTTATATTTGAGTTTAAGATATTATTTGCACTATCCACTAGCTCAGTATTGATATCATGAACCTCTAAATATGTTGGATTTGATACTCTTTGTATATTTATTTCAAGATCACTGAAGTAGTCTTCATCTGAAAAATCTGCGTTGTACTTTGCAAAAAAGTGGGATCTTGATCCTGGTAGTTTTATATTATCTGTATCTTTGTACCCCTCAGTGTAACTTGTATCTACTATTAAATTTGAATTAATAAATGCCTGTCTATATTCATTAAATATAATGGCGTTTTCGTTTGCATAAAATTTTGGAGCTATTGTTATATCTTTATCTTTAGATATTGCCCAGAAGTAGGGAATAGTTGAGCCAAATCCCACCATTGAACTGTCTGTAAACCTCGGTACAAGAAAACCTGATTGCCTTTTTACAGTAGGGTCGGGATGAAAAAATTTTGGAAAATAAAAAACAGGAAAATCATATATTTTCATTACAGCATTTTCGTAATAAATAGTTTTTTTTGCAGCGTTATGCTCTATAGTTTTAGCTCTTATTACCCATGGTGGGCATTTATCATTTTCTCTTATTTTACATGATGTAAAAACACCTTTTTCGAAAATTGTATTTTCTTTTGTTATCGTGGCACTATTTGCAAAAAATCTTGGATCATTTCGTTCATCTTCTTTTAAAGAATTTTCATTAAAATAGGATTTTATATCACTTCCAACTATTTTATTTTTTACTTCATCAATGTAAATTTCGCTAAATAGATACTTATTTTCTCTATTATCTAACACTTCAATATTTCCTTTTGAAAAAAACATTTTTTTTAATGTGAGATAATTGAACATATCAACAGTAATTTTATTTTGGTTGGGATCAGTTATAATAGTAGTATCTTGTGAATAAATTAACTTTTTATTATCGTCGTAGGTAATATCTTCTCCAATAACTTCATATTTTTCAGATGTTAAAATTCTTGTTGGCCCAATTGTTTTGACAATTCCATTATCTTTATCGTATTCAGCATTATCAGAGTAAATTACATTTTTATCTTTATCAAAAATTTCAACATTGCCTTTTGCGTATACTATTTGTCCAGTTTTATCTATTTCAACTGTAGAGGCATTAATAAATAATTCTTCAGAGTAACTTTTCTGAATATTAATTATTATTAAAATTGCAATAATGTATTTTATAAATTTACTTATCATTTATTTGCATTACTCCTATACTACAAAACAGAGATAGAATAATTACTGGTGACCATACGGAAAGTATTATTGGAATTTTCTCAGTTGTTCCTAAAGCGGCTGAAAAGTTTTTAAAGTAAAAGATTATTACACACAGCAATATAGACAGCAGAATATAGTAAGTATTTTGCTTTCTTTTATTTGTATTTAAAGTAAACATTGATGCTAAACATACCATCAAAATCAAGAAAAAAGGTAATGATAAGTAAAAGTGTTTTTTTTCAGTAAGTAGAACGGGATTGTAACCTTTGCCGACAAGATGATCCATGTTTGCTAATAAATTAAAAAAGGACACCGTATCTAAATTTGAGTAAATTGAATTTAATTTTTCTACATTAAACGTTGATTCAAATTTAAAGGTTAAAAATTCTTCAATCTTTTTTTCTTCAGTAAAATTAATTTTTCTACCATTTTGCAAAATCCACGGATTCTCGGATATTCTTGCTTCTGAAGCCTCAAGCCTTGAATACAAAACATAATTTTCATCAAATTTATAAATTGATACATTTATCAACCTATTGCCCTCTAGGCTTTGTGATTTTATGATGTTTACATTATTCCCTATTATTTCTCTTATCCAAATACCATTGGAATTAATAGATGCAAGATGAGATTTGTCCAAATCATATCTTCCCTTTATGTCTTCGTAGTATTTCACAGTTGCAGAAGTAAGGGGGTTCAAAACAAATAAAATGACAATTGAAATAAATATAGAGGAAATAGAAAATAATATTAAAAAGTTAACATTTGAGAATCCAAATGTTTTTAATGCAATTATGTCCCTATTATCTTTGAGTTTTATAAATACAACCATTGATGAAATAAAAAGAATAAATGGCAGCAAATTTATTATTATACTAGGTATTACCAACAAAGATAATTTTATGGGCATTAGAATACCAACATCATAGTTTTTAAAAAAATTAATTTCTTCAAACAAATTCATTATCAATCCAAGGCAACAAAAAATTAAAACAACATTTATGAATGTTTTTAAAAATTGACTGATTAAATACGTATTTATAATTGAGTTATTCATAATTATTTTTTTAAATTTTCATTATAAAACTGTTTAAATAATAAATAGTAAAAAAAGGGAACACTAATTAAGGGAATTAAATAATATAGATAAGAGTAAAAAAGAGATTTACCAGAATATCTAACTAAGATTTCAGCAGTAACTAAAATTAAAAAAGATAACCCAAAATAAAAATATTTAAATAAATTTTTTCTTTTGCTCTCATTTCTGGAAATAAGTAAAAATGATAAAATTAAACTTAATGTTGGGATATATAAAGGCATACCAAATCGCCTATTTAATTCTGCTAAGGTATCAATTTTTGAATCTGTTTTAGGGCAATTTAAAATTTGAATATTTTTATTTTTTGAAAGTATACAATCTATTAAAGTTTTTGATGAGGTTTCTTGAATTTTGGGCATAATAATTGACTTTGTTTTTAAACCTTCCATTTGCATGTTAGTTTTAATAAAGTTAATAGATATAATTTCTTTCTTATCATTTTCTTTTTGTATAGTTCCATTTTTTAGTGCCAAATAATTTCCTTTTGCGCCCTCTTCAATTCTGCCTTCCTTCGCATAAATAGTTACATTATTTGAGTCTTTAGAATTATCTAGGCTTTTTAAAACACTTCCATCATCTCTTATAAAAATATTTTTAAGAACTCCATTTTGTTTTTTTTCTTCCACGTATATTGTGAGACCATCAATTGTATCATTAAATTGCTGAGACTTTATCATTGTAGATACATAATCTAAATTTGAGGATTTAATTAATGATCTTGATTTATTTAAAAACTCTGGGTTAATTAAAGATGAAAAAAATAATTGTAAAATTGTTACTAAAATTGAAACTTTAAAAAAGAAATTTACAATTTTGATTTTATTTAATCCAGATGTCCAGAGTATTAAAAATTCACTTTCATTCTCAAATTTTAGAACTATTAAAAACAAAGCAATTAAAAAAGATAATGGTATAAATTTAGTTAAAATTTTTGGGATATTTAATAATGAGTAATTTAGATAAACAGTGACACCATGTCCATCCTCAACTATTAAATCTAAAAAGTTGACCGCTTGTACTGCCCAAACTATTATGCTAAAAGTGAACAATACTAAGAAAAAATACTTACTTAGTTCAGTGAAAAAGTGTTTATAAATTTTATTACTCAACATTATTTATGTTTTTGTATATAATTAAAGCAAGTTTAAATAAATTTCAATCTAGAGTTGACCAAATGATAAACTTTATAAAAAAATTTGATGATAAATGCGAAAATTTCCGTTTTTTATACCTGAGGTTTCTCTTTATTCAATCATTTTAAAAAAATTATGTCTATAAAATTAAATTATTCCAAAAAAGCAATTAACAAATTATCATCAAACTTAGTCTTATTTTCTGATGAAAAATACAGTACCAATGGGTTAAAAAAATATATTTCTAATACGGAATTTTCTTACATAAATGATTTGTTAAAAACAAGTGACTTAAAAAAAAATTTACAAATTTTTGAGGTTAATTCTAAAAAAAAGATAGTATTAGTATCAATAAAAAATAATCTAAAAAATTCAGATGCAGAAAATTTAGGAGCAGAATTTTATAAATTAGTAAATCACGGAAAGAATAGCGAATACTTTGTAATTTCTGATAGTATAGCCAGTAAACATGATAGTTTTTTAGGACATTTTCTTCATGGCTTGAAATTAAAATCTTATGAATTTAAAAAATATAAAACAAAAAAAGAAACAAGAGTTATTCTAATAAATATATTGGGCAATAAAAACAAACCTTCAGTTCAAAATCAATTAAAATTTAAGGCTCTGGAAGAAGGTACTTTTTATGCAAGAGATTTAGTTTCTGAACCCGGTAATGTTTTGCACCCAGATGAATATGCAAAAAGACTAAACTCACTTAGAAAAGACGGTATAAAAGTTAATATATATGATGAGAAAAAACTAAAAAAACTTGGTATGTACTCTTTGCTTGGCGTAGGTATGGGGAGTATTAGAGGATCATATTTAGTCACAATGGAATGGAATGGAGCAAAAAATAATTCTAAACCTTTAGCGTTTGTTGGAAAAGGAGTTACTTTTGATACAGGTGGATATTCTTTAAAACCGGCAAGATTTATGGAAGACATGACCTATGATATGGCAGGATCAGCTACGGTAGTGGGTTTAATGAAAAACTTCGCGTTGAGAAAAGCAAAAATTAATGCAGTTGGTGTTGTAGGGCTTGTAGAAAATATGGTTAGTGGAAATGCACAAAGACCCGGGGATATTGTCAAATCTTATAGCGGTAAAACTATAGAAATTTTAAATACAGACGCTGAGGGAAGATTAGTTTTAGCTGATGCATTAACATTTACAGAAAAAAAATTTAAACCAAAATTCATTGTTGATTTAGCCACATTAACTGGCGCGATAATTGTTTGCTTGGGATCAGAATATGCCGGCCTCTTCTCCAATGATGACAAACTATCTAAACAACTTTTTAATGCAGGTGAAAAAGTTGAGGAAAAAGTATGGAGAATGCCTCTTCATAAAAATTATGATAAACTTATGAATTCTAAAAATGCTGATGTACAAAATATAAATTATGTTGGCGGAGCAGGATCAACTACAGCAGCCCAATTTTTACAAAGATTTATACTGAACAAGACGCCTTGGGCGCATTTGGATATCGCTGGTATGGCCTTTTCAAAATATGGTGGAGCTCTAAATTCAGGTGGTGCGACAGGATTTGGTGTAAGGTTGTTAAATCAACTTGTTGAAGAAAACTATGAGTAGTATTGAGCAAACTCTTTCAATCATCAAACCCGATGCCGTAGAAAGAAAATTAACGGAAAAAATAAAAGAAAAATTTTTGGAGAATAAATTAACTATTAAAAACCAAAAAAAAATACAAATTTCAAAAGAAGAAGCAGCAGAATTTTATAAAGTTCATCAAACAAAACCTTTTTACGACAGATTATGCAGCTATTTGTCTTCAGGACCGATAGTTGTAATGATTTTAGAGGGTGAAAAAGCTATTACTTTAAATAGAAAAATAATGGGGGCTACTGACCCAAAAAAAGCGGATGATGGAACTATTAGAAAAGAATTTGGTATTTCAATTGATAAAAATTCTGTCCACGGATCGGACTCCACGGGCAATGCAAAGAAAGAAATAGAATTTTTTTTTAAATAGCACTATATATTTTTCTTATAGCTTGTGAATAAGCTTTATATTCTTCAATTTGAATATTTTTTTTAAGAGTTTCCTGATTAAAACTTTTTTTAATAAATACCCTTTTTTTTACGATTATTTTACCGTTATCTAGTTTTTCATCAACAAAATGAACTGTACATCCAGAAAGTTTTTCATTTGTCTCTAAAACTCTATTAAAAGTGTTTAAGCCTTTAAACTTTGGTAGAAGAGAAGGGTGAACATTTAAAATTTTTCCTCTGAATTTTCTTATAAAATTCTTTGAAAGTATTTTCATAAAACCTGCCAAACAAATAATTTCAATTTTTTTCAAAAAAATTAATTGGAGAACGTGTTGTTCAAATTTACTTCTATCACATACTAATATTTTATACGGAATAGAATATTTTTTAGCATAATTTAAACCTTTAGCACTTTTCTTATTTGATATTACAAGTTCAATGTTTATTGGAAAATTATAATCTCTAGAACTTTTAATGATTGATTTTAAATTCGTACCAGAACCAGATATAAAAACACAGGCCTTTTTTTTTACCATTTTATTCTTTTTATAAAATTTATTTTATTTTTAGATTTATTTATATAACCGATTTGATATGGTTCAAATTTCTTACTAAAAAATTTTTTTATTTTTTTGGCGCTTTGTTTGTCAGTTATTATACAAAAACCCACTCCACAATTAAAAGTTTTTAACATCTCAATGTCACTAATGTTTTTACTTTTTAGCCATTTAAATATTTTTAAAACTTTTATCTTAGACAAGTCTATATTAGCACCAAAACCACTTGGTATTGATCTTGGTATATTTTCTATCAGACCACCTCCTGTTATATTAGCTGATGAATGAATCAAATTATTTTTAACTAATTTAAGAACTTCCCTTACATAAATCTTTGTAGGTGAAAGCAACTCTTTCTTTAAAAAATTATTTAAACTATTAGTTTTCAAAATTTTTCTTACCAACGAAAAACCATTTGAGTGCAAACCACTTGATGGAACTGCAAGAACAACATCGTTACTTTTAACTTTGTTTTTATTTAATAATTTTTTTTTTGAAACTATACCAACAGAAAATCCTGCTAAATCGAATTTGTTATTTTCGTATGTACCGGGCATCTCAGCAGTTTCTCCACCTACAAGAATGCAATCTGATATCTTACAACCCTTTACTATTCCTTTTATAATTTTTTTCATTTGATTTAATTTTAATTTTCCAGTTGCAATATAATCTAAAAAAAATAATGGCTTAGCACCCTGAACAATTAAATCATTAACACACATTGCAACAAGATCTATACCAATTGTATCAAATTTTTTTAATTTATTAGCAATTTCGATTTTTGTACCAACGCCATCTGTACTACTAACTATTAAGGGATCTTTTATTTTTTGAGAGCTTAAATCGAAAGTAGATGCAAAATTTCCTATATTATTTTTATTTGAATTTTTTTTAAAGGCAGTTTGAGATATTTTTTTTATATATTTAGTTAATTTATAGGCCGTTTCAATATTTACGCCACTTTTTTTGTAACTATTTTTTGTTTTTTTCATGAATAAAATGTTAATTAAATACTTGATGAAAAAACTTGTTGTTTTATTTTTAATATTAATATTTTTTAGCAAAACTCAAAATGTTTTTGCATCAACTGGTCTTTTTACTGTTGATAATATTGAAGTGAATGGGCCAATTAAAACATCAAATAATAGAGAAAAATATTTAAATCTGGCTTTTAAAAAGGGTTTTCGCAAACTTATTACTGCAATTATAAAAAGGGAAGATCAAAAAGAACTCCTCAGCACTGATCTGAGCAATATAAAAAGTTTTGTATCAAGTTATAGAATCATTGAAGAACAAAATTTTGAAAACAATTATAATTTGAAAATAAATTTAAATTTTAACAGAAGACTAATTGAAAAATTTCTAATCAATAAAAATATATCATATTCTGAAATGAAAAAATTTGATATGTTGGTTTATCCAATTTTCATCATAGGATCAGAGTTGCAAGTAATATCTAAAAATAAATTTTACGAGGAGTGGAACGCAAATAATATTTACGATAATGTAAACTTTATTCTTCCACTTCAAAATCTTGATGATATTAATTTTATAAAGGAAAATTTATCAAATTTAGAAGAAACCGATCTAACCCGACTTGTAAAAAATTATGGAATAAAAAATAGTTCAATTATAATTTTAAGATTTGATAAAAAAAAATTAGATGTTTTTTTAAAATCCGATCTTTCAGGTACTAAAAGAAATAAAAAAATAGATTTTAAAATAGATAATCTTGATAACGAAACTATACGAGGAGACATTATATCAAATCTCAAGTCATATACAATAGAACTTTGGAAAGAGGAAAATTTAATTGATATAGCCGCTCCCTCTTACCTTACTTTAAATATAAAAATAAAAAATGAGGACTCTTTTAAAATATTAATTGATAAAATTAAAAAAATTAATTCAATAGACTCTTTTTCTATAATAAATTTTGATGAAAAGTCAGCAAGAATTAAGATTAAATTTTTTGGAAAAATTAAAAGTCTTCAAAATAATCTTATAGAAAATGGTTTCGATATCCAATTTTTGGATGATCAATGGAACCTGAAATTGAGAAGTTAAATGTCTAAGCAACTAATATTTAATTTCCCATTTAAAAAAACTTATTTAAGTCAGGATTTTTATATATCAAAAAATAATTTTAATGCATTTAAACTTATAGAAAGCTGGCCTCAGTGGCCCAGTAGATTTATAAATATATTTGGTCCAAAAGGGTGTGGTAAAACTCACCTTACAAATATTATATCCAGTAAAATTAGTAGTGTAATTATTTCACCTGAAAAAATTGATGAAAATATTATTAGTAAATTTAAAACTAAAGAGTGTTTGATAATTGACGATTTTGATAACGATATAGAGGAAAATTTACTTTATTCAATTATTAATTTGGCTGTACAGGATAATAAATACTTAATTATAAGTTCGCCTATTTCATTAAAAAAGTTTAAAATAAATTTGAAAGATTTAAATTCAAGATTTACAAGCTTTATTGAAGTTGGTATTGATTTACCAACTGATGATTTAATAAAGGTAATCTTGACAAAAAATTTTTCAGATAAACAAATTACAATAAGTAAAAAAAATATTGATTATATTTTAAATAATATTGATAGATCCTATGAAAAAATAAATTCATTTTCAAATTTAGTTGATAATTTATCTTTAGAAAAAGCTAAACCAATAAATTTAAAATTAATTAAGGATGTTTTGAAAGAATTAAAATAATATTTATATGAATAAATTTAGAACCCATAATTGTTCGGAATTAAATGAAAAAAATGTTGGTCAAAAAGTAAAACTTTCAGGATGGCTTCATAGAAAGAGAGATCATGGAAATCTACTTTTTATAGACCTTAGGGACCACTTTGGTATTACTCAATGTGTAATTGAAAACCAGGACAAAAATTTTAAAACTTTAGAAAAATTAAGACCCGAGTCAGTAATTTTAATTGATGGATCGGTTCTTAAAAGATCAAAAGAAACTCAGAATAAAGATTTAAAAACAGGACAAATTGAGGTTAAGGTTTTAAACTTCAAAATATTATCTTCAGCTAATGAGTTGCCCATGCCTGTTTTTGGTGAGCAGGATTATCCAGAAGAAATAAGATTAAAATATAGATTTATTGATTTAAGAAGAAATGAGATGCATGAAAATATAAAATTAAGATCTGAGGTCATTTCATTTATTAGGTCTAAGATGATAGAAAATAATTTTCTTGAATTCCAAACGCCAATTCTTACTGCATCTAGTCCTGAAGGGGCAAGGGATTTTTTAGTGCCAAGTAGATTACATCCAGGCAAGTTTTATGCTCTACCACAAGCACCACAACAATTTAAACAAATGGTGATGATTTCTGGGTTTGACAGATATTTTCAGATTGCACCATGCTTTAGAGATGAAGATGGACGTGCCGATAGAAGCCCGGGTGAACACTATCAATTAGATATGGAAATGTCCTTTGTTGAGCAGGAAGATATTTTTAAAATTGTTGAACCAATCTTTAGTGAGTTATTTTCAAAATTCGGAAAAGGTAAAAAAATTAATAAATTTCCTTTTCCAAGAATTTCTTACAAAACATCTTTAGATAAATATGGCACCGATAAACCAGATTTAAGAAATCCTATCGAACTTTGTAATGTTACAAAAATTTTTAAATCTGACGATGTTAAACTAAAAATTTTTAAAGAATTGATTAACAAAGGTGCTATAGTAAAAGCTATTCCACTAAAAAATACAGTCTCTCAGCCAAGAAGTTTTTTCGATAATTTAAATAATTGGGCAATTTCAGAGGGTGCAAGTGGTTTGGCGTATATAACTTTTGAAAAAAATAATGGAAAAATAACAGGCAAAGGACCTATAGGAAAGTTTTTTTCTGAAAAAGGTATTTCGGAAATTTTAAAACTATGCAAATTAGATGAAAAAGGTTCTGTTTTTTTTGTATGTAACAAGGAAGAAGAAGCAAATAAATTTGCTGGTATTGCAAGACAAAAAATTGCTGAAGAATTGAAATTAATAGATAATTCATTATTTAATTTTTGTTGGATAGTTGATTTCCCAATGTTTCATTACGATGAGAAAGAAAAAAAAATTGATTTCAGTCACAATCCCTTTTCTATGCCCCAAACCGAGATTGAAGATTTTGATCAAATTGATCCATTGAATGTTTTAGCTTACCAATATGACTTAGTTTGTAACGGATACGAATTGTCTTCGGGAGCAATAAGAAATCACATTACAGAATATTTGTTTAAAGTTTTTAAGAAAGTGGGATATTCAAAAGAAATGGTTGAAAAAAACTTTTCTGGAATGATTAAAGCACTTTCATACGGTGCTCCTCCTCATGGTGGTATGGCACCAGGGATAGAGAGAATAGTTATGTTATTAGCAAATCAAAAAAATATAAGAGAGGTTACTTTGTTTCCGTTAAATCAAAACGCCCAAGATCTTTTAATGGATGCACCTTCAGAAATTTCAGATAAACAGTTAAAGGAATTAAATTTAAAAAATATTAAAAAATAGTTATGTTTTGCTTTTTAAATTTATTCTAACATCACTAAGATCAACTAATTTTTCCTCATAGTTGCTTCGTATAAATCCTTTACTAGTAATATTTTTAACAATTTTGAGAAATTGGTCATTTGTATTAAATTCTTTTTCAGTCACACCATTACTTATACTTGGTGTATGTGCAAGCTCCTCTTTACCAAGATAAGATATTGCAAGTTCTCTAAAAATGTAATCAAGAATGGATGTTGCGCTTAGTATTCTATCATTTCCACGAACATTTCCTGAAGGTTCAAATTTAGTGTCTAAAAATGCATCAACATATTCTTCCAGCGGAACTCCGTATTGTAAACCTAGCGAAATAGCGATCGCAAAGTTATTCATTAATGCTTTAACCAACTCCCCTTCTTTATTGGTGTCAATAAATATTTCTCCAATTTTTCCATCATTATACTCTCCGGTATGTAAGTAGACCTTATGATCCCCAACAGTTGCTTTTTGAATATATCCTTTTCTTCGATCAGGCATTTGAAATCTTTTGCCTGAATTTTTTATTCCTGATCCAGTTTTAACTCTTAAATTTTCGTTAACCAATGCTGTTTTAATTTTTTCGTTTTTTTCAATTTTTGATTTATGACCAATATTTAAATTGTCTTTCGTTTCAAACTTTTCTAATTTTTTATCACCTCCTGCCTTTCTAGTTTTTCTGTTATTTACATTCACATCAATGAGCTCAACTTTACCATCTTTTCGATTATCAATATTTGCAAGCTCTTTCTCGTTTAGTTCATCTAACTCGTGAACAATTTTAAATGTGCATGTATAATGGGTTTCTACTAAAAATTTTGACATAATTTTTCCTCAATGTTTGTTGAAAGTATTGTCTTTTAAGATATATACGATATTTAAATTGTGTCTATGTTATTGTGATACAATTAAAAATTGTGTGGATTTAATAACTAACATAAAAAATGATTAAACAAATTTTTACTTGGTGGAACTCGCAAACTTTAGGGACATTCTTATACACGATTTTTTTTGGAAAATTTGTTGGAGAAGATGAATTTGGAAATAAATATTATCAAAATAAAAAAAATAATCGTTGGGTTGTTTATAATGGAGAAATAAATGCATCAAAAATAACATCTGATTGGTTTTCTTGGATGCATCACACAACTAATAAAATTCCATCAAATAAAAAAGAAAAAAAATATATCTGGCAAAAACCTCATAAAGACAATCAAACCGGAAGTAAAAAAGCTTATAAACCAAATAAAATTACAAAAAGTTCTAAGGATTTTAGAAAATATGAGACGTGGAAACCTAAATAGTAAAATATTCTTAATTTTGATCAGTTTATATTTTTCACCACTTTTTGCGGAAGTAAAGTTGGATTTACAAACTATTCAACCTACGTTTGAAGAAGAGCCTGATAGTATTGATGATACAGGAACTGGGGAGTTAAATTATATTAAATCAAAAAAAACAAAAAAAACTCAAACAACTGAAACAATAGTTAGTCTAAGAGCATTAGATAAAATTACTGCAAAAACATCAGATATTAACATTGTGCTTGGAAAAAAAAAAAGATTTGGTTATTTAGAAATATTACCAAAAAATTGTAAAAGGAATCTTGAGAATAATGATTTGGGAGTAGTAGCATACTTACAAGTAAAAGACTTATCCGATAAAAGTGATGAAAAAGTCTTCGTCTTTAATGGATGGACTTTCTCGTCCAGCCCAACTCTAAGACCTTTTGATCATCCAGTTTATGATTTGTGGCTAACAGGTTGTGAAAATATTTAAATGAAATATTCTGATATAACAAAACTAAAATATTTAGCCCAAGATAAAAATTCAAGATCAGCTAATCCTGCAATTGTTAGAAATTCGACAGTTTTTTTTAAAAGTATGCAAGAGCTTATAAATCATGAGAATCTTGTTAAGAAAGGATCAGAAGTTAATTTTTATGAATATGGAAGGGCAGGTAGCCAAACTACAATCGCACTCCAAAATTTTATTACTGAGTTAGAATCTGGTTATAGAACCTTTTTAACCTCAACTGGGTTTGGTGCAGTTTCTTTAGCTATCATGAGTTTTTGCAGACCAGGTGACGAAATAATAGTCACTGATGCTGTATATGCCCCAACAAGAATAATAACGTCAAAATTATTAAAAGAATTTAATGTTAAAACCCATTTTTATAACCCGGAAGATTTAACAACACTTGAGAAACGAATTAATAAAAAAACAAAAATGATATTTGTCGAAAATCCAGGTAGCAATACTTTTGAATTTCAAGATCTAAGTAAAATTATAAAAATTGCTAAAAACAAGAAAATCATAACCGCAATTGATAATACATGGGGAACCCCTTTGTTTATAAAACCGTTGAATTTAGGTTTTGATATGTCAATTTCATCAGGAACTAAATACCTTTCTGGTCATTCAGACGTAATGCTCGGAAGTCTGTGTGTTAACAAAAGGGTTTACGACAAAGTTAGATTCTGTAATAAACTTTTAGGATATAGAGCATCCCCGGATGATGCATATTTAGTTTTAAGAGGTTTAAGGACTTTGGATGTAAGGTTAAATAAACATCAAGAAAATACAAAAAAAATTATAAGTTTTTTAAGCAAACAGAAAAAAATAAAAGAAATTCTTTATCCTTTTAAAAGGGGTTCTTCAAATTATGAAAATTGGAAAAAATACTATTCAGGTTCAACAGGATTATTTTCTGTAGTAATTCAAAGTAAGAAAAAAAACTCAATTTATAATTTTATTAACTCACTTAAATTATTTGGAATAGGTCAGAGTTGGGGTGGTTTTGAGAGTTTAGCATTATATCAAAGCCACGTAATTCAAAGAGTTTACAGAAAATACTTAAAACCTAATCACCATATAGTGAGATTTCATATTGGCTTAGAAGATTCAAAAGATTTGATTGAAGATTTGGGAAAAGCCATTAAAAAGATTAAATGACTTTAAAATTTTTTCCTAATAAAACAGCTTTAGTTACTCTTATTGCCGCTTGTTTTGTTGTCAACGTTACAATGGGGGTGAGACAAACCTTCGGATTATTTTCTGGCGACTTTGAAATTGATTGCGGAATTTCCAACACAGAATTTGGTCTTGCTATTGCTTTACATGCTTTAATATGGGGAATTGTTACACCCATTTTTGGAAGATTTGCAGACAAGCATGGTGGAAGTAAAATGGTTATATTTACTCTAATTATTTATGGAGTTGGTGTTTTAGCTTTGGGTAATAACTTTAATACCGGTACTTGGTTTCAAATAAATCTTGGTCTTCTAGTTGGTATAGGTTTAGGGGGGGCAGCAGGAACAATTTTAGCTCCAGTAGTAACAAAACATTTTCCAAATCAAAGTAGAGGTAAAGCCGCTGGTTATGTAACTGCTTTCGGAGGATTAGGAATGTTTATTTTTCCTATTCTTACAAAATATTTGATGGTTGAGGTAGGTTGGCAAAGCACTTTTACAGTTTTTGCTATAATTTTATTTATAATGTGCATCCCTGGATTATTTTTAAAAAAACCTGAGGGCCAAACAGAAGATGCTACTTTAAAAAAGGAGCCTGAAAAAAGTGATAGTGTTATAAAAGTTTTAAAAGAATCTTTTGCACACAAGGGTTTTAGATTGTTAGTCTTAGGTTTTTTTGTTTGCGGATTTCAAATTACGTTAGTTGCTACTCATGTTCCAAGATATGTTCAGGATAGGGGACTTGATGACTGGACAGGTTTTGCAATTTTATCCTTAATAGGCTTGTTTAACATAATCGGTGTTTTGATCATGGGTTATTTGAGCGATAAGTATAGTAAAAAAATGCTATTAGCTGGACTATATTTTTTTAGGGCAATATCAATAATGTTATTTATATTTTTACCCCCATCAAATATTTCTGCTATAGCTTTTGGAATAACTTTTGGCCTTTTGTGGTTAGCAACAGTGCCTGCAACAAATGGTATTGTTGCTCAAGTATTTGGGGCAAAAAATTTATCAATGTTATTTGGTATAGTTTTCTTAAATCATCAAATCGGATCTTTTTTAGGCGCCTATTTAGGGGGGATGTTTTATGACATGTTTGGTAATTATGACTACGCATGGTATTTAGCTATTATTTTATCTTTTGTTGCAACTTTGCTTCACCTTCCAATTGATGAGAAACCAATAAGAAAAGAAGCAACAATCTAAAGTTGTGGATTACTTTTTTAATTGTTAAATTTAAAATTTTAATTACAGTAAAGACTCAGGAGGAAAATTATGTTTTCAAAACAATTAAATAAAAAGCTAGACAAGTATCACCTATTAAATCATCCATTTTATAAATCATGGAATGATGGAAAGCTAACAAGAGAAATTATAAAGGATTATGCTGAACAGTATTATCAACATGTGAAAGCTTTTCCAAGATATATAAGCGCAACACATTCGATTTGCGAAGATATTGAAAAAAGAAAAATCTTATTAGAAAATTTGCAAGATGAGGAAAACCCAAATGGGGATCATCCAAAGTTATGGAAAAACTTTGCAATAAGTGTCGGTGCAGATAAAAATAAAATAGAAAAAGCAAAACAAGAGTCTTTTACTAAAAGAATGATAGATAATTTCTTTAAACAAGGTAGAAAATCATATGCAGAAGGACTTGCTTCATTGTACACTTATGAAAGACAAATACCTGAAATTGCAGATACAAAAATAAGAGGTCTAAAAAAATATTATGGTGTGAGCTCGAAAAAAGGTCTTGAGTTTTTTGAGGCACACAAAGCTGCAGATGTTCTTCATAGAAAAGCATGTGAAAAATTGTTAGACGGTCTTTCTAAGAAAGAGCAAAAGAAAGCTGAAAAAGCAGCTTTATCAACCGCAAAATATCTATGGAATTTTTTAAGTGGTATGGTTGATAAACACAGTCTTAAGTTGGCTGCTTAATAAATTTGAAAATTAATAAACAATAATATATCAAGCTTCTAATGGACAAGATTAGCTCCAATAGAAGCTTTGGTATACTTTTTAGCATTCTCTTTGCAATAATAGCCTTTTGGCCAATTATTAATGGAAACCCATTGAGATTATGGTCTATACCAATCTCAGTTATTTTTTTAGTTTTAGGTTTACTTAACTCAAAACTTTTAAATCCATTAAATATAGTTTGGGTAAAATTTGGTGAGTTACTTGGAAGAATTATTGCTCCTATAGTAATGGCTATAATATATTTTATAATCGTTACACCAATAGGACTATTCATGCGTTTAATTGGAAAAGATTTATTAAATATAAAATTCTTAAAAGCAAATACCTATTGGATTAAAAGAGAAAAAAAAATCAGTTCTATGAAAAAGCAATTTTAATAAAGAATAATGATTAGTTTTTTAAGAGAATTTTGGGAGTTTTTAAGAGAAAGAAAAAAATATTGGTTATTTCCAATAATCATTGTTTTAGCTTTCTTTGGTATAATTATTGTTCTTAGCCAAGGATCAGCTGTAGCTCCATTTATTTATACAATTTTTTAAGTGACAAAAATTTTAGGCATTTCAGCATTTTATCACGATAGCGCAGCAGCGTTAGTTATCAACGGAGAAATTATTTCTGCGGCACAAGAAGAAAGATTTTCAAGAATTAAACATGATTCTAAATATCCATATAATGCAATTGAATTTGTTTTGAAAAATTCAAATTTAAAACTTAGTGAGATCGATCATATTGTTTTTTTTGAAAAACCTTTTTTAAAATTTGAAAGATTACTTGAAACATATCTGGCATTTGCACCAAGAGGCTTTAAATCTTTTTCAATGTCAATGCCAATTTGGTTAAGAGAAAAACTTTTCCAAAAAAAATTCTTGTTTGATCAATTGAAAAGGCATGATCCAAATTTTAATGATATTGAAAAAATAAACTTTTCAGAACATCATTATAGTCATGCGGCTAGTGCTTTTTATCCTTCTCCTTTTAAAGATGCAGTTATTATAACTTTAGATGGAGTAGGAGAGTGGGCCACAACAACGGTAGCAGTTGGAAAAGGCAATAAAATAGATATGTTAAAAGAAATTTATTTTCCTCATTCTATTGGTCTTCTTTATTCTGCCTTTACATACTACCTTGGTTTCAAAGTTAATAGTGGTGAGTATAAAGTTATGGGTTTGGCTCCGTACGGTAAACCAAAATACAAAGATCTTATTATAAAAAGGTTACTTGATTTAAAAGATGATGGTTCATTTAGACTCAATATGAAATATTTTAACTATGCAACTGGTTTGACTATGATAAATAACAATTTTTCAAATTTGTTTGCACAAAAAATAAGAGAGCCAGAAAAAGAATTATTAACACAGTTTCATATGGATATTGCAGCGTCCATTCAAGCTGTTACAGAGGAAATTATTTTAAAATTAACTAACTCCATAGCTAAAGAAACAAAAATAAAAAACCTGTGTATGGCAGGAGGGGTTGCTTTGAACTGTGTTGCAAATGGTAAAATCTTAAAAAATAATATTTTTGATAATATATGGGTTCAACCTGCGGCTGGGGATGCAGGGGGCTCTTTAGGTGCAGCTCTTGCATTTTGGTATCACGAATTAGGAGAAAAGAGATCATTACCTTCATGTCTCGACGATATGAAAGGTTGCTATCTTGGCCCATCTTTCAAAGATGATCACATAGAAAAAACACTAGAATCTCTGGGCGCAAAGTTTAAAAAATACGATGAAGAAAATTTAATTAATGTTGTTGCTGAAGAATTAAAGAGCGAAAAAACTATTGGCTGGTTCCAAGGAAGAATGGAATTTGGACCAAGAGCTTTGGGAGCAAGATCTATTATTGCTGATCCAAGGTCTGATAAAATGCAAAAGGAACTAAATTTAAAAGTAAAATTTAGAGAGAGCTTCAGACCTTTTGCTCCATCAGTTTTAAGAGAGGATCTCACTGATTGGTTTGATATTAAAACAGATAGTCCTTACATGCTGTTGGTTGCAGATATAAATAAAAATATTCAAATACCCATGAGCGAAACAGATATAAAACTTTTCGGAATAGACAAATTAAATATAAAAAGATCCTCAATTCCGGCTGTAACTCATGTTGATTATACAGCCAGAATACAAACTGTGCACAAAGAGACAAATCCGAAATATCATAAACTTTTAAAAAAATTTAAAGAAGTTACAGGTTGTCCTATTTTAGTTAATACATCATTTAACGTTAGAGGTGAGCCAATTGTTTGCTCTATAGAGGACGCTTTTAAATGTTTTATGGGAACAAATCTTGATATTTTAGTATGTGAAAATTTTATTTTATTTAAAAATGATCAAAATAAAAAACTTTTACAAGATTATAAAAATAAGTTTGAAAAGGATTAATTTAAATTTAAAACAGTTGCAGGATCCAGCCTTATTCCAAACCAATTTAATCTCACGTCTAGATGTGGCCCAGTTGACCTGCCAGTAGATCCAACCGTTCCTATTATCTCACCCTGTTTAACCTCTTGTCCTTTTTTTACATAAATATCTTTCATATGCATATATAATGTAGAAATTCCATGGCCATGATCAAAAATTAAAGTTCCTCCAGTATAAAATAAATCATTCTCAACCATGGTTGCAGTGCCATCTAACATTGCTTTAATTTTTGTTCCCTCTTTAGCTGCAAAGTCTATTCCGTAGTGTGGCCATTTAGGCTTGCCATTAAGAATTCTTTGACTTCCATAAACCCCGGTTACAATCGCTTTGTC
>CACFZK010000009.1 GCA_902570785.1 uncultured Pelagibacteraceae bacterium
GGTTTTAACAAAAAGTGGAAAAAAATTTGTAACTTCATTATCCTTGTCCTCATTGTCAAAAAATAAAGTTTTTGAGGAAGTATTTGACAAAAAAAATAAGGGAAATATTGATCACATCTCATTATCTAGATGGGCTGACTTAATATTAGTTTTGCCCACGACAGCAAATTTTATGTCTAGATTAAGCAAAGGAAATGCTGATGACCTTGCTTCAACCATAATTCTGGCATCAAACAAGGAAATATTTTTAGTTCCAGCCATGAACGTAAGAATGTGGGAGCATAAAGCTACACAAAAAAATTTAAATTCTCTCGTTGATTATGGGTACAAATTTATTGGTCCAGAAGATGGTGAGATGGCTTGTGGAGAGTATGGAAAAGGAAAAATGTCAAGTCCACGTCAAATTTTATCTTTTTTGTCGAGATTTTTTAAAAAAAAAGATTTTCTTAAATTTAAAAAGATTAAAGCTATAGTTACAACTGGTCCAACAAAAGAATATATTGATCCGGTTAGATTCATATCAAATGAATCGAGTGGAAAACAAGGTTACGAAATTGCTTTGGAATTAAAAAGGCTGGGAGTCAAAACCACATTAATATCAGGTCCAACACAGTTGAAATATGATAATGAGATCAAAGTTAAGAGGGTAATAACTGGCAAACAAATGTTGGAAGAAGTAAAAAAAAAGTTACCTACTCATATTGCTGTGTGTGCGGCAGCTGTATCTGATTTTAAACCAATATCTTCAGAAATAAATAAAATAAAAAAAAATCAGATAAAGGAGATTAAAATAGAAAAAAATCCAGATATTTTAAGTTTCCTTGGAAAAAATAACAGATTTAGACCAAAACTTTTAATTGGTTTTTCTGCTGAGACACAAAACTTAATAAAAAACTCTAAAATCAAATTACAAGAAAAGTTTTGTGATATGATAATTGCTAATGATGTTTCAAAAAAAGACAGGGGCTTCCACAGTGAGTATAATGAGGTAATTATAATTGAAAAAAATGGAAAAACAGAGAGAGTTAAAAAGAATTCAAAAAAATTTATTGCTTCAATCGTTGCTCAAAAAATTGTAGATTCATTTCTCGCCAATGAAAAAAACCTCAATTAAAGGTGAAGATTATCAGAAATATTATAAACAATTAATTCTAAAAAAAATTGGGATTATTGGACAAAAAAAAATTTTTGATTCGAAAGTTTTAGTGATTGGCGCGGGTGGACTTGGCTGTCCTTTAATTTTATATCTTGCATACTCTGGGGTCGGTAATATTGGAATTGTGGATCATGATATTATAGAAATCTCAAATTTGAGTAGGCAAATTTTATTTACAAAAAGGGATATTGGTAAAAAAAAGGTATTAGTCGCTAAACAAATGATAAAAAACATAAATAATAAAATATCTATTAATATTTATAAAAATAAAATTGATAAGAATAATATTAAAAGAATAGCAAAAAATTATTCTATAATTTGTGATGGAACAGATAACTTCAAAACAAGGTATTTAATCAATGATTACTGTATCGAAAATAGAAAAGTACTTATTTCTGCAGCTATAAATAAGTTTGATGGTCAGTTATTTAATTTTGATTTCAGAAACAAAACTGCTTGTTTTAGGTGTTTTATGCCAGAAACTCCGAATGATGAAGTTAACTGTCAAACAGATGGTATCATGACGACTCTAGCAGGAGTCGCAGGCTCGCTGCAAGCTAATGAAGTTATAAAATCAATACTTAATATTAAAAATAAAAAAAAAGGCAACATAATGATATTCAATTCTCTTAATTCTGATTTTAGAGTTGTTAAGTTATTAAAAAATCCTGACTGTAAAAATAAAAATTTACATGGTTAAAACATTAGTCCTTTTTATTTTATTTATTTTTTTAGTTAACAACCTACATGCGGAGACAGAATATTATCTAACTCTAAGAAGTAGTAAGGTTAATTTAAGACAAGGCCCATCTTTAAATCATCCTATAAAATTAGTTTATAATAAAAAATTTTTACCAGTGTTGGTTTTGGACAAATCATATAATTTTAGAAAAATCATAGATCATGAAAATAACTCTGGGTGGATACATATTTCGCAATTATCGAAAAAAAAGGCTGCACTAAACAATAAAGATAAATCAATTCTTTTTAACAAATCTTCAGAATATTCCAAACGTCTGGCTGTAGTAGAAAAAGGAAGATTATTTTTAATACAGAAATGTAAAACTGATTGGTGTAAAGTTAAAACAGGAAAATTTAAAGGTTGGGTGAGGAGGGAAAATTTAATTGGTAGACTTTAATTTATCTTTTCTTCATTACTTTTGAGGCCCAAAACTTATCTAATAAAAAATACCAAACAGAATTGGCTAAGGGCTCAACTATTGCATCTGTTAAAGCTATATAAAAAGATACATCTGCAACCAACATTAATACAGTAATTGCGATCGCAAAGTGACCAATAGTATAAACAATTGTTCTTAATATTGATCCTCTATTTGTGTCGTAGATTTTTTTAGAGGCATTAAATATGCCAGAAGTTAATTCTGTCATATCAGTTTAATTTTTTATTGATTTGTCTATCTGCATTCATAACTTTTGTCCAGATTTTTACAAAATCCTCTATGAATTTTCCCTTGTTATCATCTTGAGCATAAACCTCAGCGTAAGATCTTAAAATTGAATTTGAACCTAAAACTAAGTCGGCTCTAGAGGCGGTAAATTTAACTTTATTGGTTTTACGATCAATTATATCGTAAGAATTTTTACCAGTCGGTTTCCAAATATATTTCATATCGACTAAGTTAATAAAGAAATCATTTGTCAAAGTGCCGACTTTACTTGTGAGTACTCCCTTGCCTTTTGCTGACTCGTGATTTGTTCCTAGCACTCTCATGCCTCCCACTAGACAAGTCATTTCTTGAGCGGTCAATCCCATTAAAGAAGCGCGTTCTAATAAAAGTTCTTCTGGCATTACAGAGTAGTCAGCTTTTACATAGTTTCTGAAACCGTCGTGCAAAGGTTCTAACCACTTGAAACTTTTTAATTCTGTTTGCTCCTGAGATGAGTCTCCTCTTCCGGGACTAAATGGGACTTTAACTTTAGAACCTGCTTTCTTTATAGCTTTTTCAAGCCCAACATTCCCTGCAAGGACAATTGTATCCGCTATAGTCGCTCCTGTTTTATCAGCTATATTCTCAAGCACTTTTAAAACCTTTGAGAGTTTTTTTGGCTCATTTGCTTCCCAGTCTTTCATAGGCGCTAATCGAATTCTTGCGCCATTAGCCCCTCCTCTTTTGTCAGTCCTTCTATAGGTTCTGGCACTGTCCCAAGCAATTGTAACTAATTCACTAATAGATAATTTTGTAGATGAAATCATTTTTTTTACCTTATTTACATTATATTTCTTTTTTGGAGATGGAACGTTACCTTGCCATAGCAAATCTTCTTTTGGTGCCCAAGGACCAATATAATTTTCTTTGTTTCCCATTGTTCTATGTGTAAGTTTAAACCAAGCTCGCGCGAATGAATCTTCAAAAAATTTTGGATCCTTATAAAATCTTTCTGAAATTTTTCTATACTCTGGATCCATTGCCATAGCCATATCAGCGTCAGTAAACATCAATCTTGCTTTTTTGTTAGGATCCTCTAAATCTCTTGGCTTTTTATCTTCTTCGAGGTTTATAGGTTCCCATTGCCAAGCACCTGCTGGGCTTTTTTTACTTTCCCATTCATAGTTGAGTAAAAGATCTAAATATTGATGATCCCACTTGTCAGGGTTAGTTGTCCACGCTCCTTCGAGACCTGAAGTTATTTGGTTAGCACCTGTTCCATTTTTCTGATTCCATCCAAAACCTTGTTCGTGAATATCAGCTCCAGCGGGCTCTGGACCTAAATTGTCTGGATTACCATTACCATGAGCCCTTCCGATAGAGTGTCCTCCCACTGTGAGAGCAGCGGTTTCTACGTCATTCATTCCCATTCGACCAAACGTTTCTCGCACATCCATTGCAGTTCTTACTGGATCGGGTTTTCCTTCAACTCCTTGAGGGTTAACATATACAAGTTGAAAATGTGACGCCGCAAGTGGAGCCTCCAAAGAAGAGCGATCTTGTGGATCCCCATATCTATTAACTGCTAATGGTTCTGTCTCTTTGCCCCAATAAACATCTTTTTCAGGTTCCCATATATCTTCTCTACCAAAAGAAAAGCCAAAAGTTTTAAATCCAGAATGCTCATAGGCCATAGTTCCAGCTAGAACCATAAGGTCTGACCAGCTTAATCTATTTCCATATTTTTTTTTGATTGGCCAAAGAAGACGTCTTGCTTTATCTAAATTTGTGTTATCTGGCCAAGAGTCCTGAGGAGAAAATCTGTGTGATCCCACGTTAGGTCTTCCGTCAAATTCCCTATAAGTTCCAACTTGGTGCCATGTTAGTCTTACCATAAGGCCGCTATAAGTTCCTAAATCTGCTGGCCACCATTCTTGACTTTCAGTCATTAATTTAAGTAAATCTTTTTTAAGAGCCTTAAAATTTAATTTTTTAACTTCCTTTTTATAGTTAAATTTTGGCAGGGGATTAGTTTTTGTGTCTTGTTGATGTAAAATATCCAGATTAATACTATTTGGCCAAAGACGTGAAGTGTTAGATTCTCCCGCTTTGGTAACTCCCCCGTGCATCACAGGGCATTTACCATTGCCATTGCCGTTTTTTTTTAGTTCTTCGCTCATTTAATTTTATTTTATAATTTTATAATTACTTTATAATTATTCTAAAGTATGTGTCAATACAACAACGTCTGATTTTGAGATTAATTATTATTTTCTAATCTTATTACAACTTCAACGTTTTTGATTTTCTTGCCTTTTGGGGCCTCTGGAAGTTTTTGAAAGGTAATTTTGTCGCTCTTAATATCAATCACCTTTCCATTATCGAAGAAGTGATGATGAGAAGTTACATTTGTATCATAATATGATGTATTGTTTTCTAATGAGAATTCCTTCAAATACCCTGCGCTTTTTAGTGCATGTACGGTGTTGTAAAAAGTTGCTGTAGAAATTTTTTTTGACCTTTTTAAATTCATAGAGTTTTTTAATTGTTCAACTGTGAAATGAAATGTTTTTTTTCTATTAAAGAGAAATTTGCTTATTTCTACTCTTTGATTTGTGGGTCTCAGGCCAGAAGATCTGAGTTTGTCTATAAAAATCTTGTTTTTACTATTCATTTTTTGCATTAACTTACTGTATAATTTTTCAATTTTATATATGATATTGCTAAAAACTCAAGCAATTGTTAACTTTCAAAATGAAACAAAAAAACAGTTATAACTATAATGAATTAATCGATTGTGCTAACGGTGACTTGTTTGGTGAAGGTAATGCACGTTTACCATCACCACCAATGTTAATGTTTGATAGAATTACACAAATTAAATTAGATGAAGGAAAATTTAAAAAAGGGACTATTAAAGCTGAGTTAGATATAAAGGATAATATGTGGTTTTTTGATTGTCATTTTAAAGCTGATCCTGTTATGCCAGGATGTCTGGGATTGGATGCAATGTGGCAGTTAGTTGGATTTTTCTTAGGCTGGATTGGAGAGCCAGGTAAAGGACGTGCTTTGGGTGTAAATTCTGTTAGATTTACAGGTGAGGTTATAAAAAAAGTTAAAATGGCAACTTATGAAGTAGATATGAAAAAAGTTTTAAAAACGGAAGGTGGAACTGTTGGTTTTGCAGATGGGATTTTGAAAGCTGATGGCAAACAAATATATACTGCAGAAAATTTGAAAGTAGGAGTTTATAAACAATGAAAAGAGTTGTTGTAACAGGTATTGGCATTGTTTCTTGTCTGGGGAATAATCAAAACGAAGTTTACAATTCACTTATAAATAGTAAATCAGGAATTTCTTTTGCAGAAGAATATAAAGAGCATAATTTGAAGAGTAATGTACACGGAAAACCAAATATAAAGCTTGAAGATCATGTTGACAGAAAAGCATTAAGATTTATGGGGAAAGGATCAGCATATAACTATGTAGCGATGAAAGAAGCAATTGCAGACTCGGGCTTGGAAGATAAAGATATAAGCAATGTTAATTCAGGTATGGTCATGGGGTCGGGTGGACCTTCAATTGAGAATGTTATTTTGGCTGCTGATAAAACTAGAGAAAAAAATCCAAAAAAAATGGGGCCATTTATTGTACCAAGAACTATGGCAAGCACTGCTTCTGCAACTTTAGCAGTTCCTTTTAAAATAAAAGGAGTTAATTACACAATAAGTTCTGCATGTGCTACTAGTGGTCACTGTATTGGCAATGCAATGGAACTTATTCAATTTGGAAAACAAAAAATTATTTTTGCAGGAGGAAGTGATGAAATTCATTTTGCAATGACTGCAATGTTTGATGCAATGACTGCACTTTCTTCAAAATATAATGATAATCCACAAAAGGCGTCTAGACCTTACGACAAGACAAGAGATGGTTTTGTAATTGCAGGTGGAGCAGGGGTTTTAGTTTTAGAGGAACTTGAGCATGCTAAAGCAAGAGGAGCAAATATTTATGCGGAACTGACAGGATATGGGGCAACTTCAGATGGTTTTGATATGGTTGCACCATCAGGAGAGGGTGCAACAAGATGTATGAACCTAGCATTAAAGACAACTAGAAATAAAATTGATTATATCAATACACACGGTACTTCAACTCCGGTTGGTGATATAACAGAATTAAAAGCTATACAGGATGCATTCAAAGATAAAATACCAAAGATTAGCTCAACAAAATCTCTATCTGGTCACCCATTAGGTGCTGCTTCAGTTCATGAGGCAATTTATTCATTAATAATGATGAAGAATAACTTTATTGCAGCATCTTGCAACGTTAATGAAATGGATGAATCAGCTCAAAAATTTCCAATAGTTACCAAGGTTGAAAAGGACGTAAAATTAAATTCTGTTATGTCAAATAGTTTCGGTTTCGGTGGGACGAACGCTACATTAATTTTCGAAAAGGTTTAAAATGGATTTAGTTAAGGGTAAAAAAGGTTTAATCATGGGTGTTGCAAATGAAAGGTCTATAGCATGGGGCATATCAAAAAAACTTGCTGAAAATGGTGCTGAGTTAGCTTTTACATATTTTGGTGATGCTCTAAAAAAAAGAGTAACACCTTTGGCAGAGTCTATAAATTCAAATTTTCTTTTAAATTGCAATGTAGAAAATAAAGAGGATATCGTTAAAACTTTTGAACAGGTCAAGAGTAAATGGAATGAAATTGATTTTATCGTTCACGCAATTGCATTTTCAGATAGAGCAGAACTATCAGGTCAATATATTGATACTTCAAGAGAAAATTTTGCAAAAAGTATGTTGGTATCGTGTTTTTCATTTACTGAAATCGCTAAAGAAGCATCGAAAATAATGAAGAGTGGTTCAAGCATGTTAACTTTAACTTATGAATCTACAAAAGTAATACCAAACTATAATGTTATGGGAGTTTGTAAGGCAGCGTTGGAGTCAAGTGTGAAGTATATTGCTAAAGATTTAGGTACTAAAGGTATAAGAGTAAATGCAATAAGTGCAGGTCCAATTAAAACATTGGCAGCTTCTGCAATTGGTGATGCAAAATTTTTATATAAGTGGAGTGCTGACCATTCCTTTTTAAAAAGAAATGTAGATATAAATGATGTGGGAAAATCTGCTTTATATTTATTAAGTGATCTAAGTGCAGGTGTAACTGGTGAAATTCACTATGTAGATGCGGGTTACAACAAAGCAGGAATGCCGGATCCAAAAAATTTCACCTAAACAAAAAAAATCTAAAATAATTAAATGGCAAAATTTAATAAAAAAATTAAAGAAAAATTTGAAAATTTTTTTGATTGGATAAAGGGAGCTGAATTAGTTGAACTTGATTCTTGTGATGTAAATGAAGATCCAATTAGGCCAGAACTTGATGTAAAATTTAGAACTAGCCATGGACGAAAAATTTATGGTGTAAAATATAAAAAAGAAATATGTGCAATAATGTGCTTTGGTTTCACAAATGAAATTCCAAAAACAATTGAAGAATTTGATTTAATGACTCGAGACGCACAATTGCAAAGTGCCTCGTGGAGAAATCAAAAAGTTGGTAAAATAGCGATTGCGTACACTGTTTGGTCTAAGAAAAAAGGTGGGGGGAAATTGATTGTTAAAGAGGCATATAAAAAAATAAAGAAATCAAACCATTTAAATAGATTGGTTACTTTGTCTCCTTTAACAGAAATGGCAAGAAATTTTCACTTGAGAAACGGAGCAAAAGAACTTCGTGTCAATGAGAAAACTCAAAATTTTGAGTATCAAATTTAAATAGGATTAAACAGCTTCTTTTATTGAAAGTTTAACTTTTCCTCTATCAAATCCTATTACCTTTACTGAAACTTCGTCACCCTCTTTGACTACATCTGTAACTTTTTGAACTCTTTTTGCAGCTAACTGTGAAATATGAACAAGTCCGTCTTGTTTTCCTAAAAAATTTACAAAAGCACCGAATTCCATAATTTTTACTACTTTTCCTTTATATGTTTTTCCCATCTCAGGTTTTGCAACAAGGTCGTTTATCATTTGAACTGCCATTTTTCTTGTCTCTTCATTCGCAGCCGCAACAGTAACTTCTCCCGCATCATTAACGTCAACTTTTGCTCCAGATTTTTCAACAATTTCTCTTATTGTTGCACCACCTTTTCCTATAACAGTTGCAATATCTTTTTTATCAACTTTTATTTTCTCCATTTTTGGAGTGTGCTTTCCTACTTCTTTTCTAGAAGATTTAATAGTTTTATTCATTTCTTGTAGAATGTGAACACGTCCATCTTTTGCTTGAGCAAGGGCTTTTTCCATAATCTCAAAAGTAATACCAGTTATTTTAATATCCATTTGAAGAGATGTAATCCCATCCTTAGTTCCGGCAACTTTAAAATCCATATCTCCCAAATGATCTTCATCTCCTAAAATATCTGATAAAATTGAAAAATCATCTTTTTCTTTAATTAACCCCATTGCTATTCCCGCAACTGGTTCAGCTATTGGAACAGCTGCATCCATTAATGCAAGGGAAGATCCACATACCGTCGCCATAGAAGATGATCCATTTGACTCAGTAATTTCAGATACAATCCTTAATGTATAAGGGAAGTTTTCTTTTTTTGGAAGAGACGAGTTCAATGCTCTCCAAGCTAGTTTACCGTGTCCCACTTCTCTTCTACCTGTTCCTATCCTTCCAGTTTCTCCTACAGAAAATGGTGGAAAATTATAGTGCAACATAAATCTTTGTCTTTTTAATCCTTCCAAACTTTCGATTCTTTGTTCGTCGTCAGTGGTCCCCAAAGTGGTTGTAACTATTGCCTGTGTTTCACCCCTTGTAAATAATGCTGAACCATGAACTCTAGGCAGTATACCTACTTGACATTTTATTGGTCTTACATCTGAAAGGCCCCTGCCATCAATTCTTTTTTTGCTTTTTAAAATTCTTGTTCTAACAATATCTTTTTCTAAGTTTTTTAGTTGTGTCATTACTTCGTGTTCTAGTAGAGTTTCATCATCTTTGAACAATGATTTACATGTTTCTCCAGCTAAACTTATTAGGTCGGATCTTTTCTTTTTATCTTTTTCTGAAAATGCTTTTTCTAAATCTTTTGTGAGCTCTTCTTTTATTTTTTTAGAAACCTTGCTAAAGTCTTTTTCTTCAATTTTCCATTTTTCTTTTGAGGCTTTTTTTGCTAACTTTTCTATACCTTTTATTACATTGGCAAAACTCTCGTGACCAAATTTTACAGCATCTAACATTTCTTTTTCTGTTAAACCAGAAGCTTCAGACTCTACCATTAAAACTGCATCTTTTGTTCCAGCAACAACTAGGTCCAGCTTAGAGTTTTCCAATTCTTTTTTTGTCGGGTTTAAAACATTTTTATTATCTATAAAACCAACTCTTGAGGCTGCTATAGGTCCTTTAAAAGGTAATCCCGAAATTGATAGCGCGGCTGAACAAGCTATTATTGAGAGTATATCAGCTTCATTTTCATTATCATATGAGAGCACCGTAGGTAAAACTTGTACCTCATTTTTAAAATTTTCTGGAAATAAAGGTCTAATCGGTCTGTCTATTAATCTTGAAATTAAAGTTTCAGACTCTGTTGGTCTCGCTTCTCTTTTAAAATACCCGCCTGGAATTTTTCCTGCTGCATAATATTTTTCTTGGTAGTTTACTGAAAGAGGAAAATAATCTAAATCAGGATTAACTTTTTTAGCACCAACTACAGTAGCTATTACAACTGTTTCTCCACAAGTAGCGATAATAGCTCCATCAGCTTGACGGGCGATTTTTCCTGTTTCTAATGTTATTTTTTTACCGCCAAAATCTATTTCTTCTTTGAATTCTTTAAACATTTATTTCCTCAAATTAAGTTTTTTTATTATATCTGAATATGCTTTTGGATTATTTTTGCTTAAATATTGCAGAAGCTTCTTCCTTCGATTTACAGATTTGGTTAGTCCTCTGGTTGAATGCTTATCCTTTTTAAATTTTTTAAAATGTTCAGAGAGATTTTTTATTTTTTCGCTTAATATTCCAATTTGAACCTCTGTTGATCCGACATCATCTTTATGTGTTGCTAATAGTTTTATTATATTTTTTTTCGATTTCATCTATTTTTATTTTCTTTTATAAGTTTTTCAATTCTTTCTGCATAATCAAATGACTTGTCTTCAACAAAGTATAAACGCGGAAGATATTTAATGTCTAGTTTTTTTGATAGAGCCTTTCTAACAAGATAAGAAAACTCGGTCAATATATTTACTGTTTTTTTCGTCTCTTTGCCGCCAAGTGGTATAACATAGGCTCTTGCTGATTTTAGATCTGAGCTCATTTTTACCTCGGTTACAGTTACCATTTTTGTATTTAAAGAAGGTATCTTGGCCTCATTTCTTATAAAAATTTGTCCTAAATTTTGCTTCACAAGCTCACCAACTCTAAGATGTCTATGATTTATATTCCCCTCGATTGAATTTTTAATCATTAATTTGTCTTTCTATCATATCAACTTTGTATGACTCGATCATATCTTTTTCCTTGAAATCGAGGAAATTTTTAAAGGTGATCCCACATTCAAGTCCGCTTTTAACTTCTTTGGCAGCATTTTTTTCTCTGAAAATGCTTGTTATTTGTCCATCGTATACAACTTTGCCATCTCTAATTATTCGCGCCTTAGCATTATTTTTTATTTCTCCATCAGTAACTTTTGATCCAGCAACTTTTCCGGATTTTGAAAGTTTAAAAATTTTAAGTATTTCAGCTGTGCCCTCGATTTTTTCTTTCCTTTCAGGCTCAAGAAGGCCGGATAAAGATTGTTCAACAAATTCTATAGCTTTATAAATAACATTAAAAAATTCTATTCTTACTTTTTGAGCTTCAGATAATTTTTTTGCTTCCTTATTTGGTTTTACATTAAAACCTATAACAATTGCATTAGATGCTTTTGCTAAAGATATATCTGTTTCATTTATCATTCCAATATCTGATAAAACAATTTTAGGACTGACCTCAGAATGATTAATTTTATTGATTGCATTTCTTAATGCTTCGCTTGATCCTTGTACGTCTGATTTTAAAATAATATTTAATTCTTCTTTTGTTGCTTGTTTGTCGAATAATTTTGTATTGTCTTGGTAAATGATATTTGGGTTTTCCTTTGTTCCTGTTTTTTCAAAATCATTAATTTTTTTAGCCTCTTCTTCACTTTCCACTACAAAAAATTCATCTCCAGCTTTTGCTGACTCTTGCATACCCAGTATTTCAACCGGCATTGACGGTAGTGCAGTTTCAAGGTTTTTTCCTTCGTAACTTATCATGGCACGAATTTTTCCTAAAGTTTTGCCACACACAAAATGATTTCCTCTTTTTAAAGAGCCTTCTGTTACTAAAATTGTTGAGACCGGGCCTTTCCCTTTATCTATTTTAGATTCTAGAACTACCCCTCTTGCTTGACCGTCTTTTGACGCCTTTAAATCTAGAATTTCTGCTTGAAGCAAAATTATTTCTTTCAGTTTATCAAGATTTTTTTTCTTAGTTGCTGATACTTCCACAAATAAAGTATCTCCGCTCAAGTCTTCAGCTACTAATTCGTAACGCATAAGATCGTTCTTTATTTTACCAATATTAGAATTTGGTAAATCACATTTATTTATTGCAACAATTATTGGAACTTTTGCTGCTTTTGCGTGTTGAATCGCTTCGACTGTTTGTGGTTTAACGCCATCATCAGCAGCAACTACTAAAACAACTATGTCTGTAACTTTTGAACCTCTTGCTCTCATCTCTGTGAATGCTGCATGACCCGGTGTATCAATAAAAGTGATTACTTTACCATCTGCATTTCCAACTTGATAAGCTCCTATGTGTTGTGTTATTCCACCGTGTTCACCAGAAACAACATTTGTACTTCTTAAAGAGTCTAGCAATGAAGTTTTTCCGTGGTCGACATGTCCCATAATAGTCACTATTGGTGACCTTGTAGATAAATTTTTCCCATTATTTTTAGTGACCTTATTTAAAATTTTTTCAGGAACACTTTCAAAAATTGGATTGTGACCAAACTCCTTAACAATATATTCTGAGGTATCTTTATCAATAGTATGATTTATTGTTGCCTTCACTCCCATATTCAACAAAAATTTTATTATATTAGCCGATTGTTCAGCCATCCTATTTGACAGCTCTTGGATAGTAATTTGTGATGGAATTTTGACTTCTCTTATAACTTTCTTGAATTCCTTTTTTTCGTCTGTGTTTAACCCTTTTTTATCTTTTAGTCTTGCTCTCTTAACTGAAGCCAAGCTTCTTTGTTTAATTTCAAATTCTTCAACATTCATTGCAGTTGAAATTGTCATCTTTGACTCTCTTTTGCTACTAAAGTTCTTATCGCGGAAATTTACTTTTTCTTTTGTTCTATCAGCTTCGTCTTTTTTACTTTTATCTGATCTTATGAATCTTTTTGTAGCCTGCTGTTCTATGAATTTTCTATTAAAATTTCTAGTATTTTGACTACTTTTAAAACCAGAATTTGATGAAAAATTTTTGTTTGATTTTAATGAAGGTTTAATATTTTTTTTCTTATCAACAACATAAGATTTTTTTTGAAGTCTTACCATACGTACTGGGATTAAATTTTTTAGTAAAAGAGCTTGATATTGTTAATGTTTTTTTTTTACTTTTATCTTTTTCCATATTTTAATCTGCGAACACAATCTTTCTTGCACCCATTATTAGATTGTCAGCTTCTTCTTTAGTTAAATTAAATTCTTCCAAATACCCATCAATCTTTACTCTTTTGCCTTTAATTTCATCCATACCACCAATCAGTTCATCAGAAGAAAGTTCAGCAAAATCTTTTAGTTTTTTTATATTTTTTTCACCCAAAACAACTAACATTCCTTGTGTCATCCCTTCAAGTTTGGTTAATTCATCTTCTACTCCAAGTTTTTTCAATTTTTCTGAGATTTCTTGTTTTTCTTTGATTAGATATTCTTTTCCTCTTTCGATTAACTCTTTTGCAGTTGACTCTTCTATACCTTCAATTTTTGAAATATCTTCAACATTGGATTGTGCTATCTCTTCAATGTTTTGAAAATTTTCAGATACTAAAAGTTGTCCAAGTGTTTCGTCTACCTCCAGAGCTTTTACTAGAAGTTCAGTTCTTTCCTTAAATTCTTTTTGTCTTCTCTCTGAATCTTCCGCATCCGTAAGTATGTCAATTTCATAATTTATGAGTTTGGATGCAAGCCTCACATTTTGGCCTCTCCTTCCAATAGCTTTACTTAAGTTTTCCTCTGTTAAAATTACTTCTATTCTTTTATTTTCCTCATCAATCAAAACTTTTTGAATTTCAGCTGGTGATAAAGACTCTGCAACTAATGTTGGAAGGTCTTCTGTCCATTTAATTATATCAATTTTTTCACCTTGAAGTTCATTTACGACTGTTTGAACTCTACTTCCTCGCATCCCCACACATGCGCCTACAGGATCTAATGAAGAGTCTTTTGAGTTAACACATATTTTTGCTCTACTACCTGGATCTCTTGATACTGATTTTATTTCAATTACACCTTCGTAAATTTCAGGAACTTCTTGAAAAAATAGTCTGGCTAAAAACTGCGGGTGTGCTCGTGAAAGAAAAATTTGGTGCCCTTTTGCATCCTGTTTTACCTCAAAACAGTAAGCTTTTACTCTGTCACCATTCTTAAGAACTTCTCTTTGAATTAACTCCTCTTTCCTAATAATTCCCTCAGCTCTTCCTAGATCAACAATAACGTTTCCGTATTCTGTTCTTTTTATAATCCCGCTAAGAATTTGGCCTTGTTTATCTTTAAAATCTTCAAATTGTCTATTTTTTTCTGCTTCTCGAACCTTTTGAGAAATAACTTGTTTGGCACTCTGTGCTGCTATTCTACCAAAATCAATTTGAGGCAATTCTTCGTAAATCTTGTCTCCAATTTTTAGATTTTTATTTTGTTTATCTAAATTCTCTGCTTGTTTAAGTGTAATCTGCTTTACAGGATCCTCAACACTCTCAACGATTTCTAAAACTTTTTGAATTTTTATACTTCCATCTTCTCTATTTATTGTAGCTTCGATCGCATTTTCAAAACCAAATTTACTGTATGCAGCTCTTTGTATCGCTGTTTCCATAGAATTAAGGATTAACTCCTTATCTATGGATTTTTCATTAGCTACAGAATCTACAATTCTTAAAAGTTCTTGCTTATCTAAACCTCTATTTAGCATATTTTTGTCTTACCTAAAAAAAAATGGGCAAAAGCCCATTTGGTCTTCCAAGTATTTAATACTAATTTAATTTAAAAATTCATTATTTTCAAGAATTTTTTTGGAAAATAGATATTTTATCAGTTTTTTCCCATGAAAAAGAACCATCTTGTCCTGGTTTTCTTCCGAAATGTCCATATGAGGCTGTAGGCTCATAAATGGGTCTATTAAGATTTAACATTTCTCTAATTCCTCTAGGGCTAAGATCAAAATTATTTTTTATCAATTTTTCTACGTGTTTCTCTTTTTCCAAATCCCCATCAAAAAGATTTACATAAATGGATAATGGCTTTGAAACACCAATAGCATAAGAAAGTTGTATTTCGCATTTTTTTGCAATTTTTGATGCTACGATGTTTTTAGCAACATATCTTGCTGCATATGCAGCGGACCGGTCAACTTTACTTGGGTCTTTTCCTGAAAAAGCTCCACCACCGTGACGTGCTGCGCCGCCATATGTATCAACAATAATTTTTCTTCCTGTTAATCCAGTGTCTCCATCTGGTCCACCAATAATAAATTGTCCTGTTGGATTTACATAAAAATCTTTTTCACTAAGGTTTGTTAACAATTTTTTTGGAATTGCTTTTTCTAGATATGGTCTTACAATTTCTTTAACTTGGGATTGTGTAACTTCAGGTGAATGTTGTGTAGAGATAACAACAGCACTAACTTTTGATGGAACGCCATTCTCATACTGTAAAGTTACTTGACTTTTAGAATCTGGTTCTAACTTATCAGCTTTCCCATTTTTCCTATCAATTGCCATCAATTCTAAAATTTTATGTGAATAAAAGATTGGTGCAGGCATTAAAACATCTGTTTCGTCACATGCGTAGCCAAACATTATACCTTGGTCTCCAGCTCCTTCGTCTTTGTTACCTTTAGAATCAACACCCATTGCTATATCCGATGACTGTGAGTGTAAATTTATGTCTACATTACAATTCTTCCAATGGAATCCCTCTTGCTCATAACCTATGTCCTTAATACAACTTCTAACTTTTTCCTCAAGATGATTTTTATTAATCTCTGGGCCTCTTGTTTCTCCTGCTAACACTACTTTATTAGTTGTTGTCAAGGTTTCACAAGCCACTCGGGAAAAAGGGTCTTTTGAGAGATAACTGTCAACAACCATGTCAGAAATTCTGTCACAAACTTTGTCTGGGTGACCTTCTGAAACTGACTCACTAGTAAAAAGATAATTTTTCAGATTCATTAGATTTTAAATTTTCTTAAAATTAAAAATGTAATTATAAATGTAATTAAAACTGACAAAAATATCAAATCCTTTTTAATTTGTTTTTTATTATTCTTAAGTATCGGCAAACTTAATTCTATATTTCCTATTTCATTTGGTTGTAAATTTTTCAAAATTTTTCCCTCAGGACTTATAAACGCACTTACACCCATATTTGCAGCTCTAAGTGTAAAAACATTAGACTCGATTGATCTAAAGATTGCCTTTGCAAAATGCTGATGTGGTCCAATACTTTTTCCAAACCAAGCATCCTCTGAAATATTGATTAAAAAATTATATTCATTATTTTCTTCTACTAAATCCGGAAAAATTATCTCATAACAAATCAAAGGAAGTATATTTATTTTTTTTTTATTATACTCAAATTCTAATAAAGAGTTATCTTTACCACTCGAAAAAGAATTATAACCGCTAGTAATTTTTTTAAGACCTAAAGAATTAAAAATAAATTCAAAAGGTAAAAATTCTCCAAATGGCACGAGTTTTCTTTTATCATATTTCGATATAAACTGTAGATTATTATTTGAAACAAGCATGCTATTGAAATATTTATTCTGAGATAGAACTTTTTTTGATGTATTAGCACCAAATATAATTAAATGATTTTCAGAAAAATTTTTTTTAAATAATTCTTTGATTTTTTTATTTTTATAAAAATTCTCATCTACAAAAACACCTTCGGGCCAAATAAAGACAGTTTTTAAATTCTTATTTGGTTCACTATATTTAATTAGTTTGGATGCAACACTTTCTTCATCCTTAAAATTTGTCATATCAATTTTCGCTGAAACAATCTTAAAATTAATTTTTTCTGATGGATATTTTTTAAGATAATTAATGTTATAAGAACCATAAAAATAATTTGAAAAAGTCAGAATAATGAATATTGGTATTAAATAATATTTCAATTTATTTTTAAAAAAAATTAATGCTGGTAAAAAAAAAATTAAAATGGCAAAAAAATTAAATGAAAAAATTCCAATTATTTTTAGAATTTGAAGACTTTCAATTGACCATGAAAAACTATAGCTCCAGATATTCCATGGGAAGCCAGTTAAAATTTTACTTCTAATAAAATCTGAAAAAGAAAATGCTAAACTAATAAGAATAATCGATGACAAATTTTTTTCACAAAAATTACCAATTAAAGCTATTGGTACTGAAAAAAATAAAGATAAAAATAAAGGAATCAAAAATAAACTAAACGGTATTAAAATTTTAAATATTGGATCAAAAGTTAATGAATTTGCAATCCAAAAAATACCACAAAAGAAAAAGCCAAAACCGAAGGATGAACCGAGTACAAACAAATTTTTAATAAAAGGCTTTTTTCTATAAGTACTTTTAGATTTTTTTTTTACATAAATTATTATAAAAAATAATAATGGTAATGATAAAAAATTAACAAAAAATAAATTGAAAGGTTGAAAACCTAACACAGTTATACCTCCTAAAATTAAAGGAAATATGAAAATTATAAAAATTCTTTTGTTAAAAAAATCCAACATTAATTTTTTTTAATTTTATTAAATATTAATTTTTCAACTTTGTGCATTTTGTAATAATCGCTGTTTTTTTTGTGCTTATGTCCAAGTAAATGTAAAAAACCATGAATCCATAATTTGTTGAAATTTTCTTTAAAATTTTTTTTTTCAATTTTATAGTAATTTAAAATTACGTCTCCTAAATAAATGTTTTTTTTTTTTAATTTTTTAATTTTATTAGAATCATAAAATGGAAAAGAGAGAATATCTGTAGACTTGCCTTTTTTTCTAAATTTTTTATTAAGTAACTTTATTTCTTTATTGCCTGCTAATAAAATTGAAAAATTTACATCTTTATTTCTTAAAAAACTTATAGAATTTTCTATATTTTTTACTTTTCTATTTAAATATTTGTGTGGATTGGATATTTTCTTTTTCCAATTTTTATTTTTAATGAAAACATCAATTTTTATCATCTGTTTTTAGTTGGTAGGCTTGTATAATTTTAGATACTAGTGGATGCCTTACAACATCAGTATGATCAAATTCAATACATTTTACTTCTTTAATATCTTGAAGAATCCTTTTTGACTGAAGCAAACCTGAGTGATTTTTATTTATAAGATCTACTTGTGAAGGATCACCATTTACCACTATTTTAGAGTTTTCACCAATCCTTGTTAAAAACATTTTGATTTGAGTTAATGATGCATTTTGCGCCTCATCAAGTATTGCGAATGAATTTTTTAAAGTTCTTCCTCTCATAAATGCTAAAGGAGCGATTTCTATTTCTCCAGTCTCAATTTTCTTTTGAACTTTTTCATATCCAAAGAAATCATATAAAGCATCATACAATGGCTGAAGATATGGATCGACTTTCTCTTTTAAATCTCCAGGTAAGAAACCTAATCTCTCACCTGCTTCTACTGCTGGCCTTGATAAAATAACTTTTTCTACTTTCTTTTCCATTAGCATATTAACTGCTGCGGATACTGCCAGATAACTTTTGCCTGTACCAGCCGGACCTAGGGATAAAACTATATCCTCTTTTAACAAGGCTCTTAAGTATTCAGACTGTTTTTTTGACTTTGGTATCACAGATCTTCTTGGGGTCTTTATCACTTGGTCAATAGATCTTATATTGCTTTTGTCCATTAAATTTTGGCTTTCAATTTTTTTTATAGAGTAATCTACATCATTATCTTCTAAAGAACCAGTTACAAGAAATTTATTTACTAAAAATACAAGAGCATTTGATACTGAAAGAACTGATTCCCTTTCACCTTTTATAATGAGAGAATTACCTCTAAAAAAAATTTTCGTTTTAGTTAATTTTTCAATTTTTATTAAATTTTTATTAAATTCACCAACTATTTGAGACAGAATATTATTGTTGAAAATTTTTATATTAGAAGTTTCGTTATCAATTTTTTTTATAGAAATTTCTTTATTTAAATTTTTTGCTTCTAACATTAAGCTGCTACTTCTCTTTGATTAGAACATTTGTTACCAAACAGTGATTTTTTTATCAGATTTATTAATTCTAACTTTAATAAGGTTTCCAATATCAACATCGCTTACATCATTTAGTATCACTGGTGTTAGATCTTTAGTTCGTCCAAAATATTGAATTTGATTTTTTAATCGATTTTCAACTAAAACCTCCTCTACTTTTTCAATTTTATCATTATTTTTTTGCATTTGAATTTTTTCTAATAAGTTTTGTAAAATTATTAGTCTTTTCTTTTGTACTTTTGTGTCTACCATTTTCATTTTGGAGGCTGGTGTGCCAGGTCTTGGACTATAAATAAATGAAAATGAGTTAATAAAATTTACTTTTTTAATAAGTGAAATTGTATCGTTAAAATCTTTTTCACTTTCCCCAGGATAACCAACTATAAAATCACTCGAAAATTTTATTTCTGGATTAATTTTTTTTAGTTTATCTATCGAGTCTAAGTATTCCTCTCTGGTATGTTTCCTGTTCATGTTTTTAAGTATTTTATCTGAACCACTTTGTACAGGCAAATGAAGAAATGGCATTAATTTTTTTTCTTGTTTGTAACAATTGATTAAGTCATCCGTCATATCTTTAGGATGTGATGTTGTATATCTAATTCTTTTTAATTTTTTATTTTTACCTATTTTTAAAATTAAGTCTGAAAGTCTGAATTTTTTTTTATATAAATATGCATTAACATTCTGACCTAACAATGTTATCTCTTTTGCTCCATTTAAAACTAAATGATCAACTTCTTTTAATATTTCTTCTGGGGATCTTGAATATTCACTTCCCCTTGTATAAGGAACCACACAAAAATTGCAGAATTTATCACAGCCCTCCTGAATAGTCACAAAAACCGAAACGTTTGTATCAGAATTTTTTAAACTATTTAATTTATCAAATTTTTCTATTACATCAAAATCAGTTAAATTAAATTTCTTTATTTTTTTATTTAGAGAAAATAATATATTAGGAATATTTTGATATGACTGTGGCCCAATCACGGCATCTATATAAGGTTCTCTTCTAATCATTTCATCATTTTCTGCTTGAGCAACACAACCTGTAACTAAAACTAATGGTTTAGTTTTATTCCTATAGTTTTTTTTTAGTCTTCCAATATCCGAATATACTTTCTCTGTTGCTTTTTCTCTTATGTGGCAGGTATTCAAAATGTAGCAATTTACATTTTGAGAGTCAAAACTTCGCAAATATCCATTTGATTTGAATAGATCAGAAATACGATTACTATCATATTCATTCATTTGACATCCGAAAGTTTTAATGAAAAATTTTTTTGACAAATTATTAATTTTTTTTAATTTTAGATCCGTAGAGTTCAAGTTTATGGTCTACAAGTTTATAACCTAACTTTTGGGCAATTTTATTTTGTAGTACCTCAACTTCTTTATCAACAAACTCTACTATCTCACCAGAGTTTATATCAATAAGGTGATTATGGTGTTCTTCAGTCGTTGGCTCATATCTTGACTTACCTTCTTTGAAGTCATGTCTAATTAAAATGCCAGATTCCTCGAATAGCTTAATTGTTCTATAAACTGTAGCTATGCTAATTTTTTTATCAATTAATGAAGCTCTTTTATGAAGCTCATCAACATCAGGATGATCTTTTGATCCAAAGGTTTGTTTCGAGTCTGATATGACCTTAGCAATAATTTTTCGCTGATCAGTTAACCTAACTCCCTTTTCTTTACATTTTTCTTCAATTTTACTCATTTAATAATTTCCTAATTTAACTTAAATATATGGGTTTAATCAATTTATTTTGTATTAAGTTTTTTTTAATTAATAATTCAATATTTTTTAGGTTAAAATCGTTGAGATCTGCATCTTTATACCCGTATAAATTGGCCCCAGTTGCTATTTTAATCCCTTTTGCCGCGGCAATTGATATTCTTATTCCAGTAAAGCTACCTGGGCCAATATTAACCAGGACTGAAAAATTTTTATCAATTTTAACTTTTTTTTCCTTAATTAACTTATAAATACTATTAACAAGTAAGTCTTTTTTTCTAATATTTGTTTGAAGTTTTTTGACAAAAAAATTATTATTCACTTTTAAACCAATTGAGTCATTTTTGCCTGTGAAACTAATTATAAAAAAATTTTTTATCATCTTTGTTTTTATATTTTCTATAAATATTTTTTTCAATTCCTACTCATATTCAAAAAATATTGAAGATTACGGTATTATTAGCATTATGTATCACCGATTTGAAGAAAATAAGTATCCATCTACTAATATAAGAATTAAAGATTTTAAAGCTCATATAGATGAAATAAAAAATTCTGATCTAAAATTTATTACACTAGAAGAATTTGAAAAATCTTTTAATAAAAATAATGTAACTAGAAAAATTTTATTAACTATTGATGATGCTTTTTCATCTTTTTATAAAAATGCTTGGCCTATTTTAAAACGAGATGAGATACCATTTATAATTTTTGTAAATACTGAAACAGTTGGATCTAGGGGATATATGAGTTGGGAACAAATACAAACTATTTCAAAACATGATTTTGTACATATTGGAAATCATAGCCATAGTCACGGTTATTTAGTAGATAAAACTGATGAAGAGATAAGAAAAGATCTTACTATTGCAAAACAAATTCTAAAAAAAAAATTAGATTACGAAACAAAAATTTTTGCATATCCATTTGGTGAATATAAAAATTCTTATATTGAAATAGTGAAAGAGCTTGGTTTTAAATACGCTTTTGGTCAACATTCCGGAGTTATTGATAAAACTAAGAATAGATATGAGCTTCCAAGATTTCCAATGAATGAAAAATATGGTGAAATAAAAAGATTTAAAAGTTTACTAAAAAATATTGCTTTTCCTTATAAGAAAATATTGCCAGAGGAGAAGTACCTTACAGATAGAAATAACCCACCAAGTGTAAGTATCCAATTTTTTGAAAATCAAAAAAATTTAGAAAATATTAATTGTTATTCTAATGAACAAAACAAATGGAGAAAATCCAAGTTACTTTTCACCAATAAAAATGAATTAAAAGTAATTTTAGATGGAAAATTTATTACTGAAAGGGGTAGAGTGAATTGCTCACTTAGAGATAAAAGTGGATATTGGAGATGGTTAGGAATACAGTTTGTTATTGCAGATTTGTAAATTACAAAGTTAGAGACTTTGATCTACTAGAGTTCATTAGTGTGGAACTGTCAAAATCAGTTAAATTATTTTGTTGTATAATTTTTTTAAGAGTTTTAACGTATTCTGATCCTGTTTGTGCATAATTATAGAGATAATCAACAAGATCTACTCCTATAATTTTTTTATTACTTTCTCTTTTCTCAGCTCTTTCTTTCCTGAATTCTGTATAACCTCTATGCGTATTTAAATTTTTCATATAGGCGCTTACAGAAGATTGAAGCTTGGGAAACTTAAGAATTTTATGTTCTTTCTTCTTGTCTTTTTGTGATGGTTCAATACCATCTCCGTCCCAAGTCCACTGACCGTACATGGCGTTACCTTCTAATGCAAATCTAGATGTCCCCCAACCACTCTCTTTTGCTGCTTGTGCAATAGCAATAGAAGTAGGAATGATATCCATTCTTTGTTTGAGTTCTGTAACATCCTCTCCGTTTACATCGTAATCTTTAAATCTTCTTTTAAGCCAGACTTTTTCACCCATTGAATTAGACTGTTTGCTTAGAATTTTAAATAGTTTATTTCTGTCTTCTAATATTTTTTCATTTTCATTTAAAATTAAAGGCATAATAATTTTTATGAATGTGTCTTTTCTTTTATTTGTGCTTCTAATTTTTTTTAAGTCTTTTGGTAATTTAGTTAAATATACTGGTTTTACCGATTGACCTAATCTAATACTTTTTAAATCGTATTTTAAGTTTTCAAATAAATTTAGCGTAATTTGTGTGTCAATGCCTATATAGTTTTCATCATTTTTTTTATTATTTGAAAACTCAGTATTATCTTTTTTTGTGTGATTATCACTTTTAAAATTAGATTTATATTCTTTTGCTACATATGTGAATTTTATCTCAGTGGTAACGGTCTTTATAAATGGTCTCACAGAGATCAAACTAATTGCAAATGTAATTAAAAATAAAGTTATTAAAATATTTGTTAAGACTTGTTCTTTGAATTTTATTTCAGCAATTTTTTTTTTATTATAACTTTGCTCAGGTAATCTGATTTTGTTTTTTAATAAGATTAGTTCAATTTGAGAAGTTGTTAATTTCTTTTTTGATTTAGCATACAACTTAAGTTCGTCTATTTTATAAAGTTTGCCTAGCTCTAATAATTGTTCCAAATAAGGTGTTACTTTCAACTTCATTAGATTAGATTGCTTCTACATTTTTTACATCTTTTATGTAATGTCGCAATAAATTTTGAACTCCATTTTTAAGAGTAACTATTGAACTTGGGCAACCAGAGCAGCTTCCCCTCAGCTCAACTTTAACTGTACCTTCTTGGAAGGATATAAATTTTATATCACCACCGTCTTTGGCTACAGCAGGTCTTATTTTACTATCTAGAACTTTTTTAATTTCCTCTTCTATTGTATTAGTCTCTTTTTTTGGTCGCTCATTAGCTAAAGCCTCTTTTAGAAGGATCGGTTTTTTATCTTTTTCTAAATGATCGTTAATCTCTGATATTATTGAAGGTTTCAAACTATCCCAACTAGCGGCTTCTGTCTTTTTAACACTTATAAAGTTATCTGAAACTAATACCAATTCCACCCCATCGAAATTTAGCAAGTTCTTGATTAAATTATTTGTAATTGATTTAATATCCTTTTTTTGAAACTCCTTGGCACCAATTTCAGAAAATTTATTATTTGAAATAAATTTTAAAGCATTTGGATTAGGAGTTATTTCAGTTTGTATCATTATAATTTATAATATATATGAATTATTAAATAAATCCCACAATTTCTTTAATTTCTTTTAGATTTTTATCTGCAATTATTTTTGCTTTTTCTGCTCCGTTTCTTAAAATGTTAAGCAAAAGAGACTTATCCTTATTTAATTCTTTTATTTTTTTTCCAATGGGACAAATTGTTGCAATTAGTACGTCGGAAAGGTTTTTTTTAAATTTCGAGAAATCCTTTCCTTCCATTTCTTTTAATGTTTTTTCCAAAGAGGTATTGGTTATTGATGAATATATATTAAGAAGATTTAATGCTTCCGGACGCTTTTCCAAATCCTTTTTATCTGATGTTATTAGTGAAGAGTCTGTTTTTGCTTTTTTAATTTTTTTTTCTATTTGATCCTCACTATCCTGGAGATTTATTCTAGAATAATCGGACTCCTCTGATTTGCTCATTTTCTTTTTTCCGTCTCTTAAACTCATAACTCTAGAAAATTTTTTTTGTATTAAAGGTTCGGGGATTGGAAAAAAATTTGATTTATTAAAATCATTATTAAATTTATTTGCTATATCTCTGCAAAGTTCAAGATGTTGTTTTTGATCATCCCCAACAGGTACGTGGGTTGCCTTGTATAAAAGTATGTCAGCTGCCATCAAATTTGGATAAACATATAATCCAACGCTTGCATTTTCTTTGTTGCTCCCAGCTTTCTCCTTAAATTGTGTCATCCTATTAAGCCAACCTAACCTTGAAACACAATTAAAAATCCAAGCCAACTCTGCATGACCACTTACTGACGACTGATTAAAAATTATACTTTTTTTAAAATCTAATCCGCACGCAATAAAACTTGAAAGAGTTTCAAAAATACTATTTTTAAGTTCTTTAGGATCTTGAAATACAGTAATCGCATGAAGATCAACGATTGAATAAATACAATCCGTTTTTTTTTGGAGTTCGACAAAATTTTTAATAGCACCTAGATAATTACCTAAATGTAAATTTCCAGTAGGTTGAACCCCCGAAAAGACCAAATCTTTAAAATTTTTATTCATTTTATTTTGTAACTTTTTAGGTTTAATATTCCCAATATTTTAGCAGTAATTAGGTACAAAGTTGATGATAAACCTACCATAATTAACAAATAAATTAATTTAAATTCATTTGAATATTCAAACTTATCCTCAAAATAATTTAGACCATTATAAAGAAAAATGGACATTAAAAATGTTGAAGCCAAAATTTTAAATAGATTTGATGTCAAAATATTTTTTAAGAATAATATTTTATTTCTTCTTAAATAAATTAGATAAATTATAACTCCAACCCAAGTAGATAAAGAAGTCGCAATCGGTATAATAACAAAGCCGTATTTTTTAAAAAGTGATAAACTAATGACAATATTAATAAACATAGTAATAAAAGAAATATAAAACGGTAGTTTAGTATTATTCCTTGCAAAATAAAAATTTGACAAAACTTTTATTAAGGCAAAAGCTGGGACTCCAAAAGAAAAAAACATTAAAGCTTGGGAAGTATTATGAACATCTTCCTTATTAAATGATCCATAACCAAATAAAGAATTAACTATTTGTTCTGATGCTATAAATAATCCTAACGCCGCAGGAAGTGATAGCAGTAAACACAATTCAATAGATTTATTTTGCAATTTTTCAACTAAAGTTTGTTTTTTTAATTTAATACATTTTGTTAAATTAGGTAAAGCAACAGTACCAATTGCAATACCTGCAATCGCTAGGTTAATTTGGTAAATTCTATCTGCGTAGTATAAATAAGACACAGCACCAGATTGAAATGATGCAATTATTGTTCCAATTAAAATGTTAATCTGAGTTATGCCAGAAGAAAAAATACTTGGAAGTAATTTTTTAAAAAAAGCTCTTATATTATTACTAATTTTTTTTAAAAATAATATTGAAGGAAAATAAAATCTACGTGTAACAACAATAAGAACAATAAATTGAAATATTCCAGCTAATGTTACTCCGATGGATAAACTTTTTGCAATGTTAAGATTATTATTAAAGGCCAGAAAAAGTGATAGAATTAGAACTACATTTAAAATTATTGGCGCCGCAGCTGCTGCCGCAAACTTATTATTAGTGTTTAAAATACCTGACAATAAAGAAGATAAAGTTACAAAAAGTAAAAATGGAAATGTTATTCTGGTAAATTCCACTGCTAAATTAAACTTTTCTGAATTTTCATAAAAACCTGGCGCTATGATATAGATTATAAAAGGAGTGAAAATTTCGACTATGATAATCAGAAATATAAGAAATATTGAAATTATACTTAAAACTTCATCCGCAAATTTTTTTGCAAATTTTTTTCCCTTAATTTTTTGGTCTGAGTAACTTGGTATAAATGCAGCATTAAATGTACCTTCAGCAAATAATCTTCTAAAAGTGTTTGGAAGTCTAAAAGCAACAAAGAAAGCATCAGCGTAAATACTTGTGCCTAGAAAAATTGCTATTAAAATATCTCTTAAATAGCCCAAAACCCTACTTACTAAAGTATAAAACCCAAAAACTGATGTAGAAGACAATAAATTCATATTTAAGACAAATTGTTAGTGATTTAATATCATTTATATTACATAATTAGTTTTTAATGACAAAAAAATCAAAAATTGACCATTATACAGATAAAGAAGCACTGGAGTTTCATAATAGAGGGAAGTCTGGCAAAATTGAGATAATTTCCTCTAAATCTTTGACAACAAAAAGAGACCTTTCTCTTGCTTATTCTCCTGGTGTTGCAGTTCCTGTTTTAGAAATATCAAAAAATCCTGACGCAGCGTATGAGTATACTAGCAAAGGAAACTTAGTTGCGGTTATAAGTAATGGTTCAGCCATTCTTGGATTAGGAAATTTGGGTGCTTTAGCGTCTAAGCCTGTTATGGAAGGAAAAGCTGTGTTATTTAAAAGATTTGCTGATATAGACGCCATAGATATAGAAATAGATAATAAAAATTCTGATGAGATAATTAAATGTATCAGGAATATTGGAAATAGTTTTGGCGGGATTAATTTAGAGGATATAGCTGCACCTGATTGTTTTATAATTGAAAAAAAACTAAAGGAGAGTTTAGATATTCCAATTTTTCATGATGATCAGCATGGAACAGCAATTATTACTTCTGCTGCTCTTATAAACGCATTGGACTTATCAAATAAAAAGCCAAGCGACGTAAAAATTGTTATAAATGGGGCTGGCGCTTCTGCATTAGCTTGTGCAAATCTTTTTAAAAGTATTGGTATAAAAACTGGAAATATAATTATGCTTGATAGAAAAGGAGTTATTTATAAGGGAAGGGATAATGTTGATCAATTTAAATCAGTATATGCAGTTGAAACAAAATTAAGAACGCTTAAAGACGCAATGAAAGGTGCAGATGTATTTTTAGGTTTATCGGCAAAAAATGTTTTAGACAAAGATATGGTAAAATCTATGGCTAAGAATCCTATAATATTTGCATGCGCAAATCCTGATCCTGAGATAAAACCTGAGTTAGTTGATGAAGTAAGAACAGACGCAATAGTCGCAACTGGTAGATCAGATTATCCAAACCAGGTTAATAATTTAATTGGTTTCCCCTATATATTTCGAGGTGCTCTGGATGTTAGGGCAAAAGAAATTAATGAAGAAATGAAAATAGCAGCAGCTAAAGCTATTGCCACGCTTGCAAGAGAGGAAGTTCCTGACGAAGTGGTAAATGCCTATGGAGGAGAGAGGCCACATTATGGAAGAGAATATATCATTCCATCTACTTTTGATCCGAGATTGATCAGTCGAATACCTGCTGCTGTTGCACAAGCTGCTATGGAAAGCGGTGTTGCTAGAAAAAAAATATTAGATATTGAAACTTACAAAGATCAATTAACTAACAGACTCGATCCATCCATGAGCATTATGCAAGGTATTAATGCTCAAGTAAAAAAAAGACCCAAGACAGTTGTTTTTGCAGAAGGAGAAGACCAAAATATGCTTAAAGCTGCAGTTGCCTATAAAAATAGTCGATTAGGAAACCCAATTGTAATTGGAAATGAAAAGAGAGTAAAAGAGCAATTAAAAGAAATAGGACTAGACGAAAACTACAAAATAAAAATTGTTAATTCGACTGATAAAGAAAAAAGAGAGATGTATACGAAAAAATTGTACGCAAAATTGCAAAGAAAAGGCCTATTAGAAAGAGATGTGGACAGATTAATAAGAAATGACAGAGTTATTTGGGGATCTTCTATGGTTGAATGCGGAGATGCAGATGCAATGGTAACAGGAAATATCAGACATTACGCTGCATCAATTGAGAGTTTAAAAAAAGTTGTTGAGGCTAGACCTGGTGAAATACTATTCGGTCTAAACTTACTAATTACTCCTAAAAAAACTGTTTTCATTGCAGACACACAAGTAAATGACTTTCCATCTGCAGAACATTTGATAAAAATTGCTACATCAAGTGTGAGGGTGGCTAGATTATTCGGATTTGACCCTAAAGTTGCTTTTTTATCTCATTCTACATTTGGCAAACCTTCATCCAGAAATACTAAACATGTAAGAGAAGCTATTGAAATTTTAAAAAAGACTAATGTTGATTTTGATTTTGATGGGGAGATGCAGCCTGATGTAGCTTTAAATCCAAAATATAAGGAAACCTATCCTTTTTCTAAAATAGTAGGTAATGCAAATATTCTAATAATGCCTGCTCTTCATAGTGCTGCCATATCAACTAAACTTATGAGAACTATTGGGGGCGCAAAAACAATTGGGCCACTTTTAATTGGATTAGGTTTACCAATTGAAATAGCTCCTTTGAGATCGTCACCAAATGATATTTTAAATTTAGCATCAGTCGCTGCCTTCTCTTCTGAAGTAATAGATTACAAAAATAAGAAAAAGAATTAGTTTTTATTTCTACTTAAATCCTCAACTAAAATAATACTTGGGATGGCCTCCTTCAATCCATAAATATTTTGAGTTTCATTGATTACCTGTTTTTTTTCATCTTTTGTCATTGAAATTCCAAATATATATGTTTTGGCATTAATAGTATCGATATTGTAATTCGAAGCTCTTATTGATTTGTTAAAGATGAATGCAGTTCTTAACTGGGATGTTATAAAAATATCTTTAGCTGTGCTTTTAAAATTAGTTTGTCCTTTTATTTTTATTGCGCTTTTTACAGATCGCACTCCTTTTGTTTCCCAAGCTAACTTGGTAATTTTAAGTTTTTCTTCAGGCTCATCCACTTTACCTGATAGAAAAATATTACCATCCAAGACTTTAATATCTATTGAGATAAAATATTTCTTTTCATTCAATGCTAGTCTTCCCATTAAGTTCTTTTGCATAATTGAGTCATCAATTTGCATTCCAACTGTTCTGGGATCAAAAGCTATACTGACACCTGAGCCAAATACACCGACTGATGAAGTTCCTACACAGGAGTATAGAAGCGAAGAAATTAAAATTATTTTAAAAAATAATAAAATTATTTTTTTAATTTTAAACATAAATCGTAAATTTCTTTTTTTGGCAATTTGTTTTTTTGTGAGATCAAATTTACTACATCGCGCACAGAATATCTTTTTAAATATTTGCTTATTTCTAATTTTAGGGTTTTTTTATCAACATTATTGTCTTCTAAAACATTTCTTTTGCCTATATTTGATAATACAACTGTTAATTCACCTTTGATTTTACTTTTAAAACCATCAAAGTCCTTTAAATTCTTTCTATAAAACTCCTCATGTATTTTGGTCATTTCTTTAGCAATTAATATCTCTCTATTTGCAAAATATTTTTTAAAGAATTTTATATAATAATTAATTTTTATTGATGGTACAAAAAAAACGATACAAAAATTGTGATCTCTCAGGGCATTTAATTCTTTTTCAATTTCTTTATCTTTCTTTGGTAAAAAACCATAAAAAAAATACTTTTCATTGAAGCCTGACACACTTGTTGCTGTTGTTATAGCAGAAACACCAGGAATTGGAAAAATTTTAATATTTTTTTTAATACATTCTCTTAAAAGTAATAAACCAGGATCCGACAAAATAGGCGTTCCAGCATCTGAGATGAGAGCAACTTTTTCACCTTCCAAGATCGAGTTAACGGCAAATGGTAATAATTTTTTCTCATTAAATTTATGATAAGAAAATAGTTTTTTTTTAATTTTGTAAAAGTTCAATAATTTTATTGATCTTCTTGTATCCTCACACAAAATTTTATCAGAATTTTTAAGTACATTTAAAGCTCTTAATGTAATATCTTCTAAATTACCTATTGGAGTTGAAACAATATATAAACCTGGTAAAAAATTATTCATATTTATGAAAAAAATTATTTTATTAATTTTATCTTATCTGCTTATAAGTTTTAATACTTATGTTTTTTCGGCTGAGGATAAAAATCAAAACTTATTAGAAATTGGTGTTTTAGCACCTTTTTCTGGAGAACTAAAAGATTTAGGAGAAGAAATACTTTATTCTGTCAATCTCGCTTTACATGATTTAGGAAATCCAAATATAAAAATATTTCCAGAGGACTCTGGATCACAAAATGAAAAAATAGTTGAAGCGTGTGAAAAATTCGGAAACAAAGGAGTCAAAATTGTTATCGGTCCGGTACAATCAAAGCAAACAAATAAGCTTTATGATTGCAATGAGATAATTTTTCTTTCTTTATCAAACATGAGCTCTAACATTAATAAAAATATTATAATGCTAGGTATCAATCTTGAATCACAACTTCTCTCAATAAAAAATTTTATAGAAACTAAAAAGAAAAAGAAAACGCTAATATTATTTCCAAAAAATATCTATACAAAACATATAGAAAAAAATATTTCGCAGATCAATTTTACTAATTCAAAAATATTTAAATATGATCAAGATCCAGAAAAATTAACGAAACAAATTGAAAGACTAACAAATTATAAACAAAGGAAAATAAATTTGGAATCAAGAATCAAAAAGTTAGAAGGATCAGAACAACCAAAGGATTTAAGAGAATTAAAAAATTTAAAACAAAAATACACACTTGGAAAAATAAATTTTGACTCAATTATAATTTTAGATTTTGGTGACAGTCTAAAAAGTGTTCTGACTTCTCTAGCTTATACAGATATATCTGGTGAAGAAATATTAATTGTAACTAGCAATCAATGGTTTGATCAAAGTCTTCTATCAGAAACCTCGATTAAAAGTTTTTATTTCCCATCAATTAATTTTAAAAATTTTAAAAATTTTAAAAAAGAATTTTTTAATATTTATAAATATAATCCCGCGGAAATATCTATCTTGAGCTACGATGCTGTTGGTTTAATATATTATACATGGAAACAACGGGGTGAAATAAAAACTGTAAATCATTTTAATTTTAAAAAAGATATCAAAGGTAAAGTGGGAAAATTTAATATTACGGACAATAAATTAATTCAAAAATTAAAAGTTTACAGAATAAAAGATGGAAATTTTACTGAATATAAGTTTTGATTTTTTTCTCTAATTTTTTATAGGCTATATATCTATGGTCAATAAGAAGTTTTTTTTTGTAATCCATCTCAGCAAAGGTTTGTGAATATCCGTCAGGGATAAATATTGGGTCATAACCAAAACCATTTAAGCCTCTTTTTTCAGATATATTGCCCTCAATTTTTCCAACTTCTGTTATAAATTTTTTATTTTTCCAATAAATCGTCAGACTGCTAATAAATCTTGCTTTAGTACCCTTGTTGGTTTCTCTAACTTTTTTTAAAATTTCATTCATTGCGTTATCAAAACCACCGAATTGTTCTGCCCATCTTGCTGAGTAAATACCAGGTTGATTATTTAAACATTCGATTTCCAATCCCGAGTCATCGGATAATGTAACCAATTTTGATTTTTCACAAAAAAATTTTGCTTTTAGCAAAGAATTATCTGAAAATGTTTTTCCTGTTTCATCTGGGCTTTCAATTTTCAAACTATTCGGTGAAATTTTTACTATTTCAGGAGGTAGTAAGTCTGAAATCTCTCTAAATTTGCCCATATTATGGGTCCCAATCAATATTTTATCAATTTTATACATACATCTAGAAATTAAATAATTTGTAACTATATAGCAATTATGAATGATTTAAATGACGAAAGTAAGTCAGATAAAGAAAAGGGAAATCAGGAAGATAAATTATCTATTGAGGATCAACTAAAAAACTCAGAGGATAAATTATTAAGATCGTTAGCAGAAATAGAAAACCAACGTAATAGGTTTGAAAAGGAGATTAAAGAAGCTATCGACTTCGGAAGTTTTAATTTTGCACGAGAGAGTTTGGCTATTTTAGATAACCTTAGAAGAGCGTATAATTCAATTAAAAATGATGAATCATTTAAGAATAATAAAGATTTGAATAAATTTTTAAAAAATATTGAAATTATTGAAAAAGATATTCTTTCAATTTTTAAAAAGAACAAAATTGAAAAAATTGATACTGATAAAAAAAAATTTGATCCCAATTTTCATCAAGCAATGACTGAAATAGAAGATGAGAAGGTTGAGCCTGGAAAAATAATTCAAGAAATACAGGCGGGCTATATGTACGGTAATAGATTACTTAGACCTTCTTTAGTAGCTGTTTCAAAAAAAATTGAGCAAAAAGATCAAGAAATTAAGGAAAAAAGTGAAAAAAAATCCTAAAACCGCCTTGTATAAAGAAAAACAAACACCATATATGGATAATTATGAGTAGAGTAATTGGAATAGACTTAGGAACAACAAATTCATGTGTCGCCATAATGGACGGCAAACAAGCAAAGGTCATTGAAAATGCCGAGGGTCAAAGAACAACACCATCAGTTGTTGCCTTTATTGAAAAAGATGAAAAATTAGTTGGTCAACCAGCGAAGAGACAAGCAGTAACCAATCCTAATGATACTATTTTTGCTGCAAAAAGACTTATAGGAAGAACCTTTGATGATCAATCAGTAAAGAAAGACGTAGAAAAAGTTCCTTTTAAGATAGTTAAATCAGATAAAAACGATGCGTGGATAGAGGCTAAAGGTAAAAAATATTCCCCATCACAAATATCAGCTTTTATTCTTCAGAAAATGAAAGAAACGGCAGAAAAATATTTAGGTCAGCCAGTTACACAAGCTGTGATAACTGTTCCAGCGTATTTCAATGATGCTCAAAGACAGGCAACAAAAGATGCAGGCAAAATTGCTGGTCTTGAAGTTTTAAGAATTATAAATGAACCAACCGCAGCCTCATTAGCATATGGTTTAGATAAAAAGGGTGGACAGAAAATTGCTGTGTATGATTTAGGTGGCGGTACTTTCGATGTTTCCATTTTAGAAATAGGTGATGGTGTGTTTGAAGTTAAGTCTACTAATGGTGACACTTTTTTAGGTGGAGAAGATTTTGACGATACAATTGTAGACTACTTGGTTTCAGAATTTAAAAAAGATAGCGGTATTGATTTAAAAACTGACAAGCTTGCTTTACAAAGATTGAAGGAAGCAGCAGAAAAAGCTAAAATTGAGTTATCATCTGCAACTCAAACTGAAATTAATTTACCTTTTATTACGGCTGATAAAACAGGTCCAAAACATATAAATTTAAAGTTCACAAGAGCTAAACTTGAAGCTTTAGTTGAAAGCTTAGTAGAAAGAACTTTGGAACCTTGTAAAACAGCTCTTAAGGACTCTGGTTTTTCAGCAGCAGAAATTAATGAAGTCGTTCTTGTTGGTGGAATGACAAGAATGCCAAAAATAGTTGAAACTGTAAAAAACTTCTTTGGCAAAGACCCAAACAAAAGTGTAAACCCGGATGAGGTAGTTGCGATGGGGGCAGCTATTCAGGCAGGAGTTTTACAAGGCGACGTAAAAGATGTTCTATTGTTAGATGTAACTCCATTATCTCTTGGAATTGAAACTCTTGGAGGTGTTTCTACAAAATTAATTGATAAAAATACAACTATACCTACAAAGAAAAGCCAAACATTTTCGACTGCTGAAGACAATCAGCCGGCGGTATCTATAAGGGTGCTTCAAGGTGAGAGGGAGATGGCTACAGATAATAAAGTTTTAGGTAATTTTGAACTTGTGGGTATTACACCTGCACCAAGAGGTGTTCCCCAGATTGAAGTAACTTTTGATATAGATGCTAATGGTATAGTTAACGTGTCTGCAAAAGATAAAGGCACAGGAAAGGAACAAAAAATACAAATTCAAGCCTCTGGTGGACTGTCCGATGATGAAATAAAAAATATGGTTAAAGACGCTGAAGCGAATAAAGAGACTGATAAGAAAAAAAGAGAGTCAGTAGATGCTAGAAACCAAGCAGATACCATGATTCATTCAACAGAGAAAAACCTTAAAGAGCATGGATCTAAAATAAGTGAAACTGAAAAAAAGGCCATAGAGACGGCTGTTTCAGATTTAAGAAATTCATTAAAAGGTACTAACACTGAAGAAATTAAAAAGAATACACAGTCTTTAATTCAAGCTTCAATGAAGTTAGGTGAGGCAGTTTATAAAAATCAACAAAAGGGTAGTGAGAAACCAGGCAAAGATCAGAATGATAAAGTTAATAAAAACAATGACAATAAGGATAAAGATAATGTTGTCGACGCTGAGGTTGTAGACTCAAAAGAAGATAAAGAAAAAAGAGCCTAAGACTAATATAGTAGGAGCAAAGCTTCTTATGTCAAAAAGAGATTATTATGAAGTCTTAGGTGTTGATAAATCCGCACAAAAAGAAGAAATAAAGAAAGCATATAGAAAATTAGCACTTAAATTTCATCCAGATAAAAACAAGGGTGATAAAGCTGCTGAAGAAAAATTTAAAGAAGCTAGTGAGGCCTATCACATCTTGTCAGATGAAAAAAGGAAAGCTAATTACGATCAGTTTGGTCACGCAGCTTTTCAAGGCAGTGGTCAAGGAGGATTTGGTAATTTCGATTTTTCTTCGTCATTTTCAGATATTTTTGAGGACGTATTTGGTGACTTTGGTGATTTTGGATTTGGAGGTGGAAGATCTAGAAGAGGTAAAGCAAATTACAGAGGTAGCGATTTGAGATACGACCTTTCAATCGAACTTGATGATGCATTTGTAGGTACAGAAAAAAATATTAATTATACAACTTATAAAAAGTGCAAAACATGTTCTGGTAGTGGTGCTAAACCAGGATCTAAACCAACTTCTTGTAAATACTGTAATGGGCAAGGTAAAGTAAGATCTAGTCAAGGATTTTTTACGATTCAACAAACTTGTCCGGAGTGTAGTGGTGAGGGTGAAAAAATTTCTAACCCATGCACGAGTTGTGCTGGTGCAGGTAAAACTCAATCAAATGAGTCTATTTCAGTTAAAATACCAAAAGGAGTTGATGATGGCACGAGAATAAGACTTGCAGGAAAGGGTGAGGCAGGAACTAAAGGTGGATCAAACGGTGACCTATACTTGTTTATTTCAATAGAGCCTCATAGTATTTTTAAAAGATCAGAAGAAAATCTTTATTATGAACTGCCAATTTCAATAGCAGATGCTGCTTTAGGAACAACTGTTGAGGTACCTTCAATAGATGGGGGTAGAACAAAAATTAAAATTCCATCTGGTACACAAAGTGGCAAGCAATTGAGGCTTAAAGATAAAGGTATGCCGATATTGAGGCGAAATGCAACTGGTGATCTTTATATAAGAATTATTACAGAAGTACCAACATCTTTGACGAAGAAACAAAAAGAATTACTTGTTGAATTTAAAGCTTTAGAGGATACTAAATCTAATCCTCTGATTAAAAGCTTTTTTGAGAAAGCAAAAAAATTTTGGAGAAGTTAAATGAAAAAAATTAATTTAGCTATAACTGGCGGTCTAGGGAGAATGGGTCAACAAATTATTAAATCTTGTAAAAAAGATAAGAATATTAGAATTATCTCAATAACGGAAAATAGAATATATAAAAAAAAAATCTCTGGGCTTAAACTTCAAACGAATAGTAAAAATTCATTAAAAAATGCCCAAGTTATTATAGATTTTTCAGTACCCAAATGTACTCTTGAAATTATCAAAATTGCTTCAGAGTTAAAAAAAAGAGTTGTCATAGGAACAACGGGGTTTTCTAAGAATGAAGAAAAAATAATAGAAAAGTATTCAAGGAAAGTCCCAATTTTAAAAGCTGGAAATATGAGCTTAGGAGTTAATTTATTAGTTTATTTGACAGAAATTGCATCTAGATCACTAGATAATAATTTTTTAAGCAAAGTTTACGAAGTGCATCACAAGCAAAAAAAAGATCATCCATCAGGCACAGCTCTAATGCTTGGCAAAGGTATAGCAAGAGGAAAAAATAAGGATCTTAATAAGATAATTGGTAAAAAATATTTAAATAAAAAATCATTTCCATTTAGCAATAAAATTAATTTTAATTCTCTTAGAAAAGGTAAAATTGTAGGGGAGCATGAGGTTAGTTTTTCAAGCGGAAAAGAAATAATTACTTTAAACCACGAGTCTTTTGACAGAGCTTTATACGCTGAAGGTGCTTTAGCAGCTGCAAAATGGTTAATAAATAAAAAACCAGGTTTATACTCTATGAGAAATGTTTTAAATTTTAAATAAATTTAAAACAATGAGCCGAATAAAAAGAGCAAAAATAGTTTTGAGGATTTTAAACAAAATCTATCCTAAAACACCTATTCCTCTCAAACATAAAAACACATTTACGTTATTAATATCTGTTGCTTTATCTGCCCAAACAACAGACCTAAATGTAAATAATGTTACGAAAAGTATTTATAAAAAATATTATAAACCTTCACATTTTGTAAAATTAGGAAGAAAAAAAATTGAAAAATTAATTAAAAAAATTGGGCTTTTTAGAAATAAGGCTAAAAGCGTTTACTTGTTGTCAAAACAATTAATAGAAAAGCACAATAGCAAAGTCCCAAAGACTTTTGAAGATCTAGAAAATTTACACGGAGTTGGACATAAAACTGCGAGTGTTATTATGTCACAAAAATTTGGAATACCTGCTTTCCCAGTAGATACACATATTCATCGTTTGGCGCAAAGGTGGGGTTTAACAAATGGGAAAAATGTTATTCAAACAGAAAAGGATCTTAAAAGACTTTTTCCAAAAAAGTCATGGATAAAGCTTCATCTACAAATTATTTATTATGGAAGAGAATATTGTAAAGCAAGGGAGTGTTATGGTGTTGCTTGTAAAATCTGTACCACTTGTTATCCTAATAGAAAAAAACCAATTGAAACAAAAAAGGCTTAGTATGAAAGTTATAGGAATAGGAAATGCAATTATTGATGTTATATGCAAGGTAGATGATAACTTTTTAATTAAAAATAATCTCACAAAAAGTACAATGAAACTAGTAAATGAAAATGAATTTAATAGTTTAGTGTCAAATTTAAAAATTGAGGAAACTGTTTCTGGAGGATCTGTAGCAAATTCTATTGTTGGTCTCTCACAATTAAACAATGACGTAGGTTTTATTGGCAAAATTAATAATGATAAATTTGGAAAAAAATATGAGGAAGGCCTTAAAAAAGAAAAAGTTAAATTTTTCTATACCAAAAAAAATGAAAATACTCCTACTGGTACTTGTTTAATTCTTATAACTCCTGACTCTGAAAGAACAATGTGTACTTTCTTGGGTGTTGCTGGACAAATAAAAGATATCGATATTGATATCGGCGTAATAAAAAATAGTGAGATAACATTTTTTGAAGGCTACCTTTTTGATGAGGGATATCCAAAAAAGGCATTTGAAAAGGCTATTAAAAATTCCAAAAAAACTGCGATGACACTTTCTGATAAATTTTGCGTAGATAGACATAAGGTAAATTTTTTGAACTTGGTAAAAAATTCTTTAGATATTACATTTGCAAATGAACAAGAAATTTTATCTTTGATTGATGCAAAAAATATTGAAGATGTGGTTTCATTCGGAAAAAATCTAAAAAAAATAATTGTTATTACACGTGGTGATAAGGGAAGTTTAGCAATAAAAAATAACGAAGTTGTTGAATTTGGTATTGAAAAAAATTTGAAAGTTATTGACTTAACAGGTGCCGGTGATCTTTTTGCAGCAGGTTTTTTGCATGGTCATATAAATAATTTATCTGCCAAAGAGAGCTTAAAAAAAGGCACTGAAATGTCATCAAAAATTATTCAAAAAATAGGCGCTAGACTTTCTTAAATTTTTTTCTACTGTAACTTCCTTTACCTTTTTTTGGTTTCACTACTCTTTTTTTATATTTTGAGGAAAATAAATCCTTGGCAAATACATTTCTTTTTTTCAAAGGGTATACCCACTTTTAATGTTTTTAATAAAAGTTTGGTCTCCAAATGTTTCCTTAACTTTTTGTCTCAATCTGTAAATGTGAGTTTCAATTGTGTGTGTTTCTGTTCCTGAGGAATATAACCAAATTTTTTCTAGGATGTATTTTTTACTTAGCGCTGATTTTGAGTTTTTTAAAGTACAGATAAAGTTAATCTCTTTTTCAGTAATTTTAAGAGTCTTGTCTCCTTTCTTTAATATCCTCTCATTCTTATCAAGGGTATAATCTTTTATTTTAATGATAGAGTTTTTATGAAATTCACTTTTTTTGCATAATTCAACAATCTCTTTGTTAAACCTAAAAATATTTAACGGTAATTTAAATGATATTTCAGCTAAATTTGTTTGATTTTTTAAATTTTTATTTTTTTTTATTAAAATTTTAGGTAAATTTATAAAATTTTCTGGAATTTTATTTAACATCTCACTGTCTACAATTATTGCATCAAAATTTGATACACTATCGTTTTTTATGTCTGCATCAATTATAAACATTTTAAAGGTAAAAAAAGATTTAATTTCTTCTAAATACTTGTTAAAGTTTTTGTTACACAAGCAGGCAACATTAACTGAATAGTTATTATGCATATAATCTTAAAAAAAAAATATCTCTACTTTTATAACTATAAAATAAAATGCTCAATAGGAAAAAAGGGGTTAACCTCTATGAAAAAGGAGGGAGATAAAAAAACACCTAAGGGAAAGTTTAAGTTTATAATGCTTCTTTATAGAAAAGATAGGAATCATAATTTTCATTGCAAAATTAAAAAAAAAGTTATTAGAAAGAATATGGGCTGGTGTGATGATCCTGACTCAGTTTATTATAATAAGTTAATAAATTTTCCTTTTAAATACAGTGCAGAAAAATTGTATTTAAAAAAAAATATATATGATTTGATTTTAGTGTTAGATTTTAATATGAAACCAATTAGAAAGGGAGCTGGTAGCGCAGTTTTCTTTCATCTTTCAGATAAAAACTTTAGGAAAACAAAGGGATGTGTTGCGACAAGAAAAAAAGATTTTTTGAAAATCTTAAGTAAGGTTTCAAATAAAACACGTTTAATAATTAATTGACTTTCTTTGCCCTAGTATAGCTGAACCAATTCTTACAAAAGTAGATTTATATTTTATTGCAAGACTATAGTCATTGGACATACCTAAACTTAAATGTTTTAAATTAAAACTTGAATTTAGAACTGAAATTTCACTAAAGTATTTTTCTGGTTTTTCATCGTATGGCGGTATGGCCATGAGTCCAATTACATTAATCTTAAGCTCATTTTTGCAGTAAATTATAAAACTTTCTGCTTCCTCTCTATTGACACCCCCTTTTTGACTTTCGTTTCCAAGGTTTATTTGGATAAAATAAGATAGTTTTCTATTAATCTCCTCTTCTCTTTTTTTTAAATTATCAGCCAATTTTTTGCTATCCACTGAATGAATAAAATCAAAAATTTGCACTGCTTTTTTAACTTTATTAGTTTGTAACCTCCCAACCATATGTAATTTAAGGTTTTTATTTCTTTTTTTGAGATCAGACCATTTTTCTTCGGCCTCTTTCACTTTATTTTCACCAAAATGAAAGTGACCAAAATTAACTAAAGGTAAAAGTTTTGATAATGGAAATGTTTTAGAAACACATATTATCTGAGCGGGTATGTCATTTTTGATATTCAAATTTTTTATATTTTCTTGAATTGAAATTAATTTATTTATAGCTTGATCTCGCATGACATTTAAAAAAATATATTTTTTTATTAATAGAACAAATGAGATTAACCTAGATTACGCAAAAAAGACAGGTGCTATTTTGATTTTAAGAAATTTAAAAGAAACCAATATCAAAAAGTTAAAAACGTTTGCAATAAACTGTAAAAAAAACAAAATCACCTTTTTTGTTGCTAATAATTTAAAGCTACTATTTCTATTAAAAACAAATAATTTTTATATATCCTCTTGGAATAGAAAAAATTATAAACATATTAAAAATTTTAATAATAATTTTAATATTATTGGAAGTGCGCATAATGCAAAGGAAATAAGGGAAAAAATAAGACAAGGATGTTCCCAGATTTTCTTATCGAGGATTTTTAAAACTAATTACAAGTTTAAAAAAAGCTTTCTAGGAAGCATAAAGTTTAATTTATTAACTAAGAACTTTAAAAGTAGATATGTAGCTCTTGGAGGTATAAATTATAAGAATTTTAATCAAACAAAAAATTTAAATATCGTTGGCTGTGCCCTATCTTCGGATAAAAAAAAAGCCGGTAATTACTTACCGGCTTTTTTTAAAAAAACTTATTAGTCTTTAGAACGCAATTGACATTGAAACTGATCTTGCAGATTGTGTTCTACCTACTGTGTAAGCAGCATTGTCCGCTTCAGCATCTACGATACCAATAGTCATTCCACCCATTGTGTATGAAAGACTTATTGAATCCATGTCTTGTTCTACAAACGTACCTTCTTGTGATTTTTCTGATTCAATTTCATTGTATGAAAGTGAAAGATTATCACTTACGGCATATGAAATACCTAGGTATGTGCTATCAAATGATTGGTCGTTAGCTCCGGCAATCGCAACTACACCTCTTTGAACACCTACACTTAGAGCACCAACGCTGTATTTAGCGTACATCGTACCTTCGTGTGTGTCCAGGTCGTCAGCGTTAGCTGTACCTTCGGCACTTTTATCAAGTTTAGCATAACCAGCTCCAAGACTTAGTCCATCAACCATAGGAACTGAACCTTGTAGGGTAATTTCGTAACCTTCTTCGTTACCGTTGTCAGCAGAAGCTGTAGCGTTGTCGGCGTTAGCATCTCCTGCACCGTGTTGGAAGAAGTACATTGCATCAACTTTTACTCCAGAACCAAGAGCGTCAGCTAATGTATATCTGATACCATAAGTACCATCTGAACCATTAACATCGTCAATTGATCCAACTGTAGCATTCGCTTCTTCGAAAGCTGTTGGAGTTACGTCATCGATCGCACTGATTGGTGAACCAGTTGATGTCATCGCAATTGAAGCATCGCCTAGCATTGGAACGTTCGTGAACACAAGTTCTGAATCGCTAAATGCTAAAGCATCTGTTGTTGTTTGTTTGTATGCAACACCAACTCCATTATCTAATTCTCCTGAACCAGTAATTGAAAGTTCTTTGTCCATACCAAGTGGGTTTGAGCTTGTATTATGCCCACCTTTTTTTGTGTAGCTACCTTCCATTGAACCAGATATTGACATTTCACCTGCGTTAACAGATGTAAATGCAAGTGCTCCAGCTAATGCCGATAGACCTACTTTTGTTATGTTTTTCATGTTTATCTCCATGTTATGTTTATTTAAATAAACTGTTAGGAAATTAGCTAAAATTGCTAGTTTTTTCAGATTTATATGCTATAAATCAGTTTTTTTTCAATTAGTGTTGTATAAAAACCACACAAAAATAAAGCTTTTTTGGTGTTATTCTACAACCTTTGAGATTATATAAAAATTATCAAACTATGAAGATTTTAAACAGACTTTTATTAATTTTTTTCCTTACCATATTTTTAAGTTCATGCGGAGGAGGTTTAAAACTTCCAAAACCTGGAGACGCAAGAAATATCCCTTCTGAAGGAAGAGAAAGAGCCAGACAAAATATTGAGGAAGGCAGAGGTGTAAGTGCTAAAGATTTGTTTGGCGGAAACAAAAGTACAAACTATGAATTTAGTACATCGAACCCTTTATGGAGAGCAACATTTGATGTTATAGATTTTATGCCTTTAGTAACAGTGGATTATTCAGGAGGTATGATAGTAACTGATTGGTACACAGACTCCAATACTACTAACGACTCATTAAAATTCACTATTAGATTTTTATCAAACCAGATTAGAGCTGATAGTTTAAAAATAATTATTCATAAAAAAACCTGTAAAGGACAAACAAATTGTATAGTAACAAAAATAACTTCTAACAGACTAGAAGATACAATTAGATCAGATATAATAAAAAAAGCAGCTTCATTAGATGCAGAGTCAAGAAAGAAGAAAAAGAAAAGTTAATAAAAAATATAATTTTTTAAAATTTGATTTCTATGGATAAAATCAACATTTCAGACATAGATAAAAAATGGCAATCTTTTTGGTCAAAGAAAAAAAATAAATTCAAAAAAACAGACAAAAAAAAGAAATTTTACTGTCTTGAGATGTTTCCTTATCCTTCGGGCAAAATACATATGGGCCACGTAAGAAATTATGCAATTGGTGATGTTATTGCTAGATATAAAATGATCAATGGATTTAATGTTTTGCATCCAATGGGATGGGATGCATTTGGTCTTCCAGCTGAAAATGCAGCGAAAGAAAATAATTTAAATCCTAAGGATTGGACAAAAAAGAATATATCTACAATGAAATATCAACTTCAATTATTAGGCCTTTCTATCGACTGGGATCTTGAAATTTCTACTTGTGATGAAGAGTATTATAAACATCAACAAGAGTTATTTATAGATTTTTATAACAAAGGATTGGTAGTAAGGAAAGAAACTTATGTAAATTGGGATCCGGCAGAAAAAACTGTTTTAGCTAATGAACAAGTTATTGACGGTAGAGGTTGGCGTTCAAATGCATTAGTTGAAAGAAAGAAATTACATCAATGGTTTTTTAATATTTCAAAATTTTCAAATGAACTTCTTGAAGATTTAAATACTCTAAAGGAATGGCCAGAGAGAGTTAAACTGATGCAGAAGAATTGGATAGGAAAATCTGTCGGTTGTGAAATAGATTTTAAAATTTCTGAAAACGATAATTCAGTGAGAGTTTTTACGACACGTCCAGATACTATTTTTGGTGCAACTTTTTTAGCAATATCTGCGGACCATCCACTATGTGAAAGCTATATTAAACAAGCAAAATTTATAGAATTTAAAAAAAAATGTTCCCGAGTTGGAACTACCGAAGAAGCCATTGCTAATGCAGAAAAGATAGGCTTCAAAACAGATTTAGAGGCCGAACATCCTTTCATTATCGGAAAGAAAATTCCCATCTATGTTTCTAATTTTATTCTTATGGATTATGGAACAGGTGCGATATTTGGATGTCCTGCACACGATCAAAGAGACTTTGATTTTGCAACAAAATACAAAATTGAAATAATACAAGTTGTAAAATCAAAAGATTTTGAAAAACTAAAGACAGAAAAAAAGGCTTTTACTGGTGATGGTTCAATAATAAATTCTGATTTTTTAAATGGTCTTACAATTACCGAGGCTAAAGAAAAAATTGTAAAAGAAATCGAAAAAAAGAAAATTGGAAAAAAGAAAGTAACATTTAGACTTAAAGATTGGGGCGTATCAAGACAAAGATATTGGGGTTGTCCAATTCCAATGATTTATCTTAAAGATGGATCAGTAGTTCCTGTAGATAAAACTGAACTTCCAATTAGATTGCCAGATGATATTGATATAAATTCCAAAGGTAATCCTCTTGATAACCATCCCACGTGGAAAAAAACTAAGCACAAAAAGACTGGAGAAGACGCGATAAGAGAAACTGACACTTTAGATACCTTTGTGGATTCCTCGTGGTATTTTTTAAGATTTTGTTCTCCGAAATTAAAATCTAAACCATTCGACGATGAAGCTTTTAAATACTGGATGCCAGTAGATCAATATATCGGTGGGATCGAGCATGCTATTTTACACTTGCTTTATTCGAGATTTTTCATGAGAGCAATAAAGTTTTGCAAAAAGGATATTAAAATTAAGGAACCGTTCAGAGGATTATTTACTCAGGGGATGGTTTGTCATGAAACTTATAAAGATGAGAAAGGTAAGTGGCTTAGTCCTGATCAAATTGAAAATACAAAACTTGGTAAAAAATCAAAAATTGATGGATCCAAGGTAAAAGTAGGTCCGTCAGAGGCAATGTCAAAATCTAAAAAAAATATAGTTGATCCTGAAAGTATGATTAAGATATTTGGCGCTGATGCAGTTAGATGGTTTATTCTTTCGGATAGCCCGCCAGAAAGGGACGTTCAATGGTCTACTGCTGGAGTATCTGCCTCGCACAAATTTATTCTAAGAATATGGAACATTAATCAGAAAATTTTAGATAGAAAACAAACTGAAATAAGCTCTGATGATGAAAAAAAGTTTGAATTAAAGTTTAATGAATATATTTTTAAAATTACAGATTTAATTGAAAATTTTCAATTAAATGTAGCTATAGCCAAAATTTATGAGGTAGCATCACTTATGGAAAGTAATATTGACAAAAAAATTGGCAATAAAAATCTACTGGTTTCACAGATAAAATTTATGAAAATGCTACTACCTTTTGCTCCACATTTGTCATGTGAATGCTTATCTAAACTTGAGGGAAAAAACTTCTTCGAAGAAATTCAATGGCCAAAAATTGATAAAACATTGTTAGAAAAACAAGAAGTTACATTAGTTGTACAAATTAATGGTAAAAAAAGGGGCTTATTTGTTGCAAAAAAAGATCTTTCAGAAAAGGATGCGTTAAGCGAGGCAAAAAAAATAGAAAATATTAAAAAAAATCTTAAAGATAAAAAAATCTTAAAAAATATTTTTGTTAAAAATAAAATCATAAATTTTATTGTCACTGGATGAATATGAAAACACTTAATAGAATTTTTTTTAATATAATAATTTTGATTTTTTTACAAAGTTGTGGTTATCAACCTTTGTTGACTAGTCAAAATCAAAAATTTAGTGTTAAAAATATTAATATATATGGAGATAAAAAATTAGCTAGAACCTTAGGTAATTACTTTGGTGAAATAGATGGTGTAAGTAATACTTTGATTTTTGAAATTATAGCAAAAAAGGAAAAAGTGATATCAAATAGAACGTCTATAGGAGCTACGTCTGAATACACCGTTAATGTCAACTTTGATTTAAAAGTAATATCTGAAAAAAATAACAAAATAGTTTTTCAGCAGAACTTCTCTCGAAGTAACTCTTTCAAAACATCTAAAGTACATTTAGATACCCTTAATCGTGAAAATAAAATTGTGGATAATAGTATAAAAGATATAGCTGAACAGATATCAAAAAGGCTAAATGTTATTTTTAATTAAATGATTTTTAAAAGTTTTTTACTCGAAAAAGATTTAACTTTAATTGATAATTATAGGTTAATTTTATTTTACGGTGAAAATATTGGTTTAAAAGATGAATTTAAAACTAACCTTAAAAAAAAATTTTTCAACTATGAGCAGATACTTTTTGGTCAAGACGAAATAATAAAAAATGAAAAATTATTGTATGATCAAATTAATAACGTGTCGATGTTTAATGATAGTAAAGTAATATTTATTAATGAAGTTTCTGAAAAATTACTTCCTAAAATAGAGAATATAATTGAACAAACACCTGGTCATATAAGATTACTTTTGTTT
>CACFZK010000010.1 GCA_902570785.1 uncultured Pelagibacteraceae bacterium
TTTATGAAAAAAATTTTTATATCACTAATTCTAATTAGCTCAGTAATAATATCATCTTTTGCGGCTGGTCATATAACCAAAGCACAAAAAGAAAATGCAATCGAATGTCTTGGTCACTATACTGCTACTGCTGTATTGCCAGCAGATACAGTTGAGGTCAAGGATATTGAGATAGCTTTAGCTGCATCTAAAGTAATCAGGGAATACCTTAACAAAGAAGGTATTAAAAATGACGAAATCAATAAAGGAATGAATGTTTATGTAGATAAAGTTTACGGTAAACCTTTTAACAAAAAAAAGAATAGTGAATGTAATAAATCTACTTACGATCTAATTCCCGGTTCAAAAGAAAAGATAGAAAAACTATCTAGAACTATTTACCAAGGTTAAATAAACACAATGTCTATAATAGAAAAATTGGTTAAAATAATAAATGAAGGCGACACAAATGGTGCTAAAGAAGTTATGCACGATGATTTTAAATTCTTGATGCACTCATCTGGAAAGACCTTATCTAAAGATGATGTGGTTAAATGGGTTGGAATGAAAGATGTAAAGATAGATAAACATAGAATTCTATTTGAGAATAACGAAGTTGGATTTATGCACGCTTTTACAAGTTATAATGATGGTAATAAAGAAGCAGTTATGTCTTATTACAAGTTTAAAGATGGAAAAATTGCTCACCAAGAAACTGGTGCTACAAAGCTTCCAAAATAGATATCAAATTTACTTTTTTAAAATCCTATTGTCAGCTATTTTGCCCTTATTGACACCTTCTTTTATTGTATATTCAAAGGTACCATTAGCGCCTTTATGAACAGCTTTGATTTTATTTTTAAAAAGAGTTTTTTCTTTTTCTTTTTGAACTCTTTGTCTTGCAAAGCTTTCAAGATGTTTAGTGTCTCTCATTGAGTCGTTATACCTTAAATGATTCTCCGCAACCACAACGTTCAGTTTCGTTAGGATTTTTGAATACAAATTGTGAGGAAAACTTATCTTTCTTATAGTCCATTTCGGTTCCTAAGAGGTACATTACGGCGTTGGCATCAATGAAAACTTTAACCCCTTTATCTTCAATAACTTCTTCGTTTTTCTTTGCCTCTTTCGCATACTCCATCATATAAGACATTCCTGCACATCCGCCAGATTTAACACCCACTCTAACTCCAATAGCAGTGTTGTCAGCTTTTGACATTATTTCTTTAATTCTATTTGCGGCGTTGTCGCTTAATTTAATTACCTGTTCACTCATAAATTTAATTCTAATTTGGCAGCTTCCGACATTTTAGATTTGTCCCATGGTGGTTCCCAAACTAAATTTAATTTAACATCAGAAACTCCCTTAACGTTCATTATATATTCCTTTACCTGTTTTGGCAAACTATCAGCTACAGGGCAATTAGGTGTTGTTAAAGTCATATCTACATTGACATTATTTTTTTTATCAATTTCTATCTTGTATATAAGGCCCAGCTCATAAATATTTACGGGTATTTCTGGATCGTAGACTTTTTTTATTTCATTAATAATTTTTTGTTTTAAATCGTTCATTTATTAATTTTCTGTATTTACTATTTTTTTATTTCCTTCAACCGCTTCTACAAATGTATGCCAAGCTAGAGTAGCACATTTGACTCTCATTGGAAATCTCTTAACACCAGATAGTGACATCATAGTCATATTTTCAATGTCACTCAGACTATTCATGTTAAGTTTTGAACCCTCTTTAATCATATTTAAAAAATCTTCTTGAATTTTTTTAGCTATATTAAATTGTTTTCCTTTAATTATCTCCGTCATAATAGAAGCAGATGCCATTGATATTGCACAGCCTTCTCCTTCGAAAGAAATATCTTCTAATTTCTTTTCATTGTTCAACTTTAAAAAAATATGAACTTTATCACCACATAGTGGATTATGACCTTTGGCATCTTTATTGAAATCCTTGCATATATTTTTATTTCTTGGATTTTTTCCATGATCTAAAATTATCTCTTGATATAATTCCTTAATATCCATTTAATTATTAAATATCTTGTTACATTTTTTTATTGCGTTACTTAAAATATCTATATCTTCTTTTGAATTATAAATACCTAAAGATGCTCTAGCAGATGCTGCGAGTCCCATTTTATCATGAAGGATTTGACAACAATGATGACCAGCTCTTATTGCAACACCATCTTCATCTAAAATAGTTGCTATGTCATGTGGATGAATACCTTTTATGGTGAACGATATTATTGATCCCCTATTTTTTGGTTCACCAACAACTTTTACAGAATTATTTTTTTTAATTTTTTCCAAACCATACTCTAAAATTTCTTTTTCATGTTTCATAATATTTTTTATTCCAACATCCTCTATAAATTTTATAGACTCAGAAAATCCAACTATCTCTGCAGTTTGTAATGTTCCTGCCTCGTATTTAGTTGGACTTCCTGGAAATGTAATATTATCTTTTTTTACTTCCTCTATCATGCCGCCACCACCTTGGTATGGAGGTAAAATATCTAACCATTTCTTTTTAGCATAAAGAATTCCAACACCCGTGGGTCCATACATTTTGTGGCATGATATTGCATAAAAATCACAACCTAATTCTTGCATGTCTACTTTAATATGCGGTGCGCCTTGGCAACCATCTACTAAAACAGGAATTTTTTTCTGGCTTGCAAGATCAACAATCTTTTTAATTGGCATTATAGCTCCAGTTACATTTGATATATGAGTTACGGCGATAATTTTTGTTTTATTAGTAATTAATTTTTTAATCTCATCAATATCAACTTCTCCTCTGTCATTGCATTTAGCAAACTTTATAATTGCCCCCTTTTTTTCTCTGATAAAGTGCCATGGAACATAATTTGCATGATGTTCTAATTCTGTTATTAAAATCTCATCTCCGCTTTCAATAAATTTTTCACCATAAGTTGATGCAACTAAATTGATAGCCTCTGTTGCATTTTTGGTAAAAATAATTTCCTCTCTTGATTTTGCATTTACATATCTTTGCACAAGATCTCTCGTTTCTTCGAAACGATTTGTAGCTGTTACTGCTAACGAATGTACGCTTCTACCTACATTTGAAAATTCTTTAGAATAAAATTTTGAAATTCTATCAATCACAGTTTTTGGTTTTTGTGATGAATTAGCACTATCGAGATAAACTAACTCTTTACCGTTTACTTTATTTTTAAAAATCGGGAATTTTAATTTAATCTCTTTAGTATCCATGTATTTGAAGTTCTATTTTGTTTTCAACAAATTTTCTTATAGTGGAACTTTTTATTTCACTGATTATTTCGTTAAGAAATCCATTAATTAATAGCTGAATCGCTTCTTTCTTAGTCAATCCTCTTGTCATTAAGTAGTGAATTGAATTTTCGTCTATACTTCCTGATGTTGAACCGTGGGAACATTTCACGTCATCGGCATAAATTTCAAGTTCGGGTTTAGAATTAAATTCAGAATTATCATCTAAAAGTAATGCTTTACTTAATTGATATGCGTTTGTTTTTTGAGCAATATCTTTAACATAAATTTTTCCTTGATAAATTCCTCTGCCTTCCGAATCTAAAACATTTTTGATTTTTTGATAACTCTTACAATTAGGAACTAGATGATTAATTTTGGTTTTAATTTCTTGGTGTTCATCGTTATCTAAAAAAAGGGCAGCTTTAATATCGCATTCAGAATTTTCACCCTCTAAATCAATATTAATATCTTGCTTATAAAATTTTAAACCAGAAGAAAAAATAAAGCTTGAAAAATTAGAGTCAGATCTTAGTTTATTATTTGAAAACTTGTGAAAGTAGCCATCACTTTTACTGGCTTGAATGCAAATATTTTTGTATTTGGAGTTCTCAAAAAGTATTGCGCTCTCATATGAATTATTTATAAACTTGTTTTTTGAACGATTTATAGTGTAATTAATAGTATGTAGTTCTGAATTTTTTCCGACTACTATTTTATTTTTATTATTAAGTATTTGGCTCGAAAGATCTTTCGTAAAAAGATTATAAATGACTAATACTTTTTCAAATTTATATCCCTCTTTAATTTCTAAATAATATCCATTATTAGATAATGCATGGTTTAAACAAATAAATGGATTTTTGCTAATTTTTTCAGAAAATTTTTCCTCATGATAGTTGGATATTTTTATTTTACTTTTATCCTCAAATTTAAATTCACTATTAACTAGTTTGCCATTAACTAAAAACATATAGTTATGATCAAAATCCTTTATTAATTTAATATCTGTCTCTTTAGAGTTTGAATTATCTAAATTTAACTTTTTAAAGTTTTTTGAAAATATTGCTTGAGTGTCTGAAAACTTCCAATCTTCCTCTTTTTTACTTGGAAAACCTGTACTATTAAAGGCATTTAAATTTTCAATCCTAAAATTTTTATCTTCTTTATTTATAAAATTTATTTTATCAATTTCATTAGAATCGATTTTAAAGTTTTCAATCATTTAATTTATTTTTTTATAACCTTTTTTTTCTAGCTCTAGTGCAAGTTCTTTGTTTCCTGATTTAATTATTTTACCATCTGATAAAACATGAACATGATCTGGTTTGATATAATCAAGAAGTCTTTGATAATGAGTTATAACTAAAAAAGTTTTTTCTTTGTTTCTTGATGAATTTACACCATCAGCAATAGTTTTCAGTGCGTCAATATCCAATCCAGAATCTGTCTCATCTAGAACAATTAAATTTGGATCTAAAATTTTCATTTGGAGAATTTCATTTTTTTTCTTTTCTCCTCCTGAAAAACCTACATTAAGTTGCCTAGAAAGTATCTTTTCATCAATACCTAATTCCTTGGATTTTTCCTTTACTAGTTTTAAAAAATTAATGGTATCAATTTCTTTTTGGCCTCTAGCTTTTCTTATCGTATTTAAAGACGTTTTAAGGAAATTATTGGTATTTACTCCTGGAATTTCCAAAGGGTATTGAAATGCTAAAAAGATTCCTTTCTGAGCCCTTTCCTCTACGGGTATATCTTTAAGATCCTTTCCTTGATACTTTAATTCACCAGTTACTTCATAACCACTTTTTCCAGATAAAATATTTGCCAAAGTACTTTTTCCTGATCCATTTGGACCCATAATCGCATGAACTTCGCCTGGGTTAATTTTTAAATTTAAACCTTTAAGAATACTTCTGTTGTTAATCGATGCTTTAAGGTTTTTAATTTCCAACATTTTTTAATTTACCTATCATAATTTCTATCATTTCATAAAAACCGGTTTTTCTACTCATGGTAAGTAACTCGTCCATTTTGATTTTTTTAAAATCATTTGAAGTAATTTTTTTTGCTTCCTCTATTGGTAAAGAATTAAAAATATCAATTAAAATGTAGGCATAACCTGCTGAAACCATAGCCTTACTCCAAGATTTAAAGCGTCCATTCTCATAATCTACGAATAACTCAAACTGGCAGCTTTTTACCTTATTTTTATCTATTCTTCTTTCTTTGCTTAGAGGGTCCTCATTCAATTTTTCACCCAATGATATAAGCCATCTATAAACTTCTAGACTTTCTATAGCCTTTAAAGATTCGATATTGTTTTTGTACTCATTGAGTTTGATGTCTAGTTTCATTTTATTTCTTAAATAATGTATTTGGATTTTTCATGGTTTTTATTTCCATACAATTTCCATTTGTATCCTCTAGGAACATAGTCTCTTGTTCTATATCTTCACCTTTAAACCTAATATATGGCGGGTCTATAAACTTAATTTTTTTTTTAATTAACCTCTCTTTTAATTTTTTAAAAGTTTCAGCGTCTAAGTGAACTCCAAAATGTGGAACGGTAACATTTCCCATATCTACATTATGTCTTTCATTTATATTTTTTTTACTAGGATCTGTTGCATGTAATGTTAATTCGTTTCCCCAAAAATTAATATCTGCCCACGCATCTGGATATTTAAATTCTGCATTTCCTCTGCTGCAACCCAAAGTATCACAATAAAATTTTAGTGCTTTATCCAAATCTCCCGCCGGTATAGCTAAATGAAATCTATTTTCCATTAACCCACACTTCCCTCTAAACTGATACCAACTAATTTTTGAGCCTCTACAGCAAATTCCATTGGTAATTGTTGCAAAACTTCTTTACAGAAACCATTTACTATTAAACTTACTGCCTCTTCCTGGTTAAGTCCCCTTTGATTACAATAATATAATTGTTCCTCATTTATTTTTGATGTTGTTGCTTCGTGCTCAACTGTTGAGGATGAATTTTTATTCTTAATATAAGGGACGGTATGTGCTCCACATTTATTTCCCATAAGAAGCGAGTCACATTGCGTATAATTTCTTGAATTTTTTGCTTTTCTCGATATATCGACTAAACCTCTGTAAGTGTTATCAGCTTTCCCAGCTGATATTCCTTTTGAAATAATTTTACTTTTTGTGTTTTTTCCTAGATGTATCATCTTTGTCCCGGTATCTGCTTTTTGATGATTGTTAGTTATAGCTATTGAATAAAATTCTCCAACAGAATTGTCTCCTTGAAGTATACAACTTGGATATTTCCATGTTATAGCCGAACCAGTTTCAACTTGAGTCCATGAAATTTTTGAATTTTTTCCACGACAAGCTCCTCTTTTAGTAACAAAATTATATATTCCTCCAACTCCATCTTTGTCACCAGGATACCAATTTTGAACTGTAGAATATTTTATTTCTGCATCATCTAATGCAACCAACTCTACATTTGCAGCGTGTAATTGATTTTCATCACGCATTGGTGCTGTGCAGCCCTCAAGATAGCTCACGTAACTACCCTTATCAGCAATTATTAATGTTCTTTCAAACTGGCCTGTTTCTGAAGCATTGATTCTAAAATAAGTCGAAAGCTCCATAGGACATCTAACGTTTGGTGGTATATAAACAAAAGAACCATCTGTGAAAACTGCTGAATTAAGTGTTGCAAAATAATGATCTGTAATAGGTATTACTGAACCTATATATTTTTTTACCAAGTCTGGATGTTTTTGTATTGCTTCAGATATTGAACAAAAAATTATCCCTTTTTTGGTAAGTTCTTCTTTATATGTTGTTGCTACAGATACTGAGTCGAATACCGCATCTACAGCAACCCCACTTAATTTCTTTTGCTCGTTTAAAGGAATTCCAAGTTTTTTGTATGTTTCGAGTAATTTAGGATCAACTTCATCTAAACTTTTTGGTTTGCTCGAAACACTTTTGGGCGCGGAGTAATAATATAAGTCTTGATAATTTATTTTAGGATATTTTGGTTTTTGCCAATTTGGCTCTTTTAAATTTTTTAATCTGCTAAATGCCTTAAGTCTCCAATCAAGCATCCATTTAGGTTCTTTTTTCATTTGAGATATAAATTTTATAGAATTTTCATTTAGACCTTTGGGAGCCCTTATATTTTCAATATCAGTTGTGAAACCGTATTTATATTCTTGATTAGTATTTATATTTTGATTTTTCATCTAATTGGTATTTAAATTTTTTTTTTCTACAAGATCACTTAAGTTTATATTTTCGAAGAAGTTATTAATGTGTTTTTCTAAATCATCCCAAAGGTTGTGAGTTATGCATTTTACATTTTTTCCATTACAACCTTTTTTTGATTCTTTTTTACACTTAAGAGTTTTTATCTCTTCGTCTACAGCAGAAATAATATACGATATTTTAATTTCTTTAGGATTTTTTTCTAAAATATAACCACCATATGAGCCTCTGCTGCTTCTTACTAGTTTTTTATCTTTTAGCTTTGAAAATAATTGTTCTAAATACGACAGAGAAATATTTTGCCTTAAAGCTATATCATGCAAGGAAACTGGCTTTGTTTTCTGGTTCGACGCTATATCGGCCATTGCCATAACTGCGTAACGACCTTTTGAAGTAAGTTTCATTTTAGTATTGTTTTATTGCACTTTTTTAGTTATTCCCACTAAAATAGTCAACTTCATAAAAAAATAATTTGTCGCTGAAAAACATGTTATAAATCTATTTTTTTTTTGAAAATAATTATCATTATTAAATATGAAACAGAAAAGTATTGAAGTTTTTTTACCAGGGCCATCTGGCCGGCTTGAGGCAAAATATTATAAAAATCAAAAAAAAGGATCTCCAATTGCTATTGTTTTACATCCTCATCCGCAGTACGGAGGAACAATGAACAATAGAGTGGTTCAAGAAACATTTAATGTTTTTATGAAAAATGGTTTTTCAGTTCTAAAGTTAAACTTTAGGGGCGTTGGTAAAAGCGAAGGCACATTTGATAATGGTCAGGGTGAACTTTCAGATGCCGCATCTGCTTTAGATTGGATAGAAAGGGAAAATCAGGATTACAGTCAATGTTGGGTATCAGGTTTTTCATTTGGTTCCTTAATATGTATGCAGCTAATAATGAGAAGGCCCGAAGTTACAAAATTTATTTCAATAGCACCACAACCTAATGTCTACGATTTCACTTTTTTAGCTCCTTGTCCGACTTCTGGTCAAGTGATTTACGGTGAAAAAGATGAGTTAGTATCTAAAGATAGTATTATTGAATTAAACAATAGATTAAAAAATCAAAAAGGAATTGAAGTTGACTTTTCCGAAATTAAAAATGCTAATCATTTTTTTTCAAGTAAAGAGGAAGATTTAAAAAAAGTAATGAGCTCATATGTTAAAAAAAATACAGAACTTATTTAAATTTAATAATAGTACCTCCTGTTAATGGTTTAGAACAACCGGTCGTATTTGGAAAAGATATTGGTTCGTTAATAAAAGATCTAATTGCAAGATAAGCAAATGCCTGGGACTCCACAAAGTCTCCGTCAATACCATAGTCATCAATCTGTTGTAGTATAATATTTTTAGGAGTTCTGTTTCTGATTAGATTTAATAAAATTTTGTTTTTTCTTCCACCGCCACATACTAAAACTTTAAAAAATTTTTCTCTTACATTTGATAACAACGAAAATAAAGATGCTCCAATAATTCTACCTGTAAAATCTGTTAAAGTCGCAGCACCATCTATTAATGATAATCCTCTTGCGAAAGAAACATCGAAATCATTAACATCTAATGATAAGGTTTTTTTATTGGTCCTATTTGAATAAAGCTCTTGAGCTTGTTCAAGTATAATTTCATTTATTTTTCCTATCGATGCTAATTTGCCATCTTCATCAAATTTTTTATTTGAATTTTTTCTAACCCAAGCGTCTATTAAACAGTTTCCAGGTCCTATATCTCTGCTGGTAAAATCGAAAGAATTATAATTTCCTACGATTGTTACATTTGATATTCCTCCAATATTAAGAATACAAGAAGGAACATCTATTTTATTTTGTTTTAAAATTAATTGATGAAAAATTGGTGTCAACGGTGCTCCTTCTCCACCGTTTTTTATATCGTTTTGTCTAAAATCGTAAACGATACTTTTTTTTGTTAATTGTGATAATAAATTACCATCACCAAGCTGTCGTGAAATCCGTTCTTCTGAACTATGTAAAATAGTTTGTCCATGAAAACCAATAATATTAATATCTTCTTGTTTTAATATCTCGTTTGTAAGTTTGACGTGAAACATTGTAATTTTTCTTTCAAGATTTTTAAGATCTTCAGAATAATTTTTCAAATCTTTAGGAGAATTTATTTTTTCTTTTAATAAATGAATTTTTTGGTAAATTTCTTTGTCATACTCGTAATATTTGTTTAAAATTACTTCATATTTTGATATCCCGTCAGATTTAATTATTGAAGCATCCACACCATCTCCGGACGTACCGCTCATTAAACCCAAAGATGTATATTCTTTATTCATATTTATATTTATTTATAGTCATTTTTGTATAATAGTAGACTCTAAGCATAAAGTTGTATGAAAAACACCTTTTTATCAGAGATGAATTCAAGGGGTTTTCTTAATCAGTGTACTGATTTAGAAGGCTTAAAAAAAATTTTAAATCACAAACCCATTAAAGCTTATATTGGATTTGATACTACAGCTCCAAGTCTTCATGTTGGAAGTTTAATGCAAATCATGATTTTAAGACTTCTGCAAAAATATGGACATCAACCGATTGTTTTATTAGGAGGTGGAACAACATTAATTGGAGATCCATCAGGAAAAGATTCAACTAGAAAAATTTTAAAAGAAAAAGAAATTAAAAATAATATTAAAAGTATTAAAAAAATTTTTGAAAAGCTTCTTAAAACGAAAAATAAGAAGACTAAACCAATTTTTGTTAATAACTATGATTGGCTAGGTAAACTTAAATATATTGATTTTTTGAGGGATGTTGGAAAACATTTTACAATTAATAAAATGCTTACTTTTGATAGTGTAAAACTTAGATTAGATAGAGAGCAATCTTTAAGTTACACAGAGTTCAATTATATGATTTTACAAGCGTACGATTTCTATCAACTTCTCAAAAAATATGATTGTGTTTTACAATTAGGCGGTTCTGATCAGTGGGGGAATATAGTGAATGGTGTAGAACTTATTAGGAGGATATTGCAAAAAAATGCTTTTGGTTTGACCACCCCGCTAATAACTTTGTCCTCGGGTGTAAAAATGGGTAAAACTGAAAAAGGTGCTGTATGGTTAGATAAAAAAATGTTCACGCCCTACGACTATTGGCAATTTTGGAGGAATACATCAGACGAAGATGTAAAAAAATTTTTAAAATATTTTACAGATGATGATATTGATAGTTTAACAAAGCAAATTGAAAATGAAAAAGACATTAATAAATTGAAGATTTTATTAGCAAATAAAGCAACGACTATTCTACACGGATCAAAAGCAGCAAGTGATAGCGCTGAAACTGCCAAAGAGACTTTTGTAAGGGGGGGGGGGCTAGGCAAAAATATACCTGAAAGAAAAATTGAAAAAAAAATTATTATACAAGGTATTAATATTATAGAACTTATTTTCCAAAATAATTTAGCTCAATCTAAAAGTGAAGCAAGAAGAATTTTGAAAAATAATGGGGTTAAATTGAATGATATAACAGTTAATGATGAAAAAAAAATTGTTAACATAGAAGACGTTCAAGAAAAAAACTTTATTAAATTATCAATTGGAAAGAAAAACCATATTAAGGTTAAAGTTATTTAGTTTATTTTCTCTTTGAATTTTCTAGAGCTCTTGTAATAAATCGAGGTGTTAGCGTTTTGATTGGATTTACTGTAATTTTAAGATCATTTGGCAATCCTTTAACTTTAAAACTAATACCAAACACACCTTCGCCGACCTTTTTTCCGATTAGAATATCACCGACAACTGGTATTTTCGAGATTAAATTATTTAAAGTTTTTGCAGGAACAAGTGTGCCTCTTAAACTTACTAGGCCACTCTTTTTTTCTACATAACCATCAATTAATATAGAAATGGATGGACCAATCATAAAAATCTCATCAATTTTCATTAAAGATGAGTCTGAATTATATTGTGCTGATAAAATATCAAAACTGATACCATCTCCCTTTAAAGTATCTTTTAGACCTTTTAAATCAGCTAGTGATAATATTTTTGCCAAAGCAGGTGCCTCGTTTAATTTAAAATTATTAATTGTTAAATTACTTGTTGAAATTTCATTGCCAAAAGTAGATATAAAATTTAAATCACCCCCCTCAAGACCTTGAAAAAATTTGAAGTCACTCAACAAAGGAGCGGCTATATCTGAATAAACTTCTAATATTTTATCATTAGTATTTGCCTTTTTTTGTAAAGAAATATCTAAATGTTCATTTTCCCCAAAATCACTTTTCGCTGAAATTTTTTCGAAAGAACCTTTATTGATTTTTCCCACCAAGCGAAATTTATTTACTGGAAAACTCGTACCTTTTGAAATTTTTTTCAAATCTATTTCTATATCTTTAGATATTTTATTTAGAAATACATTTTTTTCATTTGCCTGTCTTAATTCTTTTAGAAGGTTTTTTGCGTCAAATATACTGCCTTTAATCAAAATATTTTTTTTATTTTGGATAGTGAATTCATTGTTTAATTTGTTATCTATATTTGTTTTTACTGAAATTTCATTAAAATTAATCAAATTAAAATTATGATCTAGAATAAAATCTTTAAAAACAAATTTATTATTTTTATCAGATATAGAAGCATCGCTAAGTAAAATTTCTTTTTTTTTATTTATTTTTATTTTGGCCTTTAGCTTTTGAGTGTCGTCTTGAGATAAATCATAATTCATTGCAGATATATTAAGTAAATCTTGTAAATTTTTAACTTCAAAATTAATATTAATATCTTGAATATTCTCTTTTTGTACAACATCAATTCTGCCATTCAAGAAATCATTCTTTTTATTTTTTTTATTTACTAAATTGAAGTTCATATCTGTAAACAATAAAGATCCTTGAGTATAAGAAAAAGTGGAGATTAAATTATTAATTTCGTATTCGTTTGGAGCCTTTATAATAACAGAATTAAGGTCTCCATTAATTTTATAATTACCTATAACATTAAAATTTTCATCAAATTTTAAATTCAAACTATTAATTTTAAATTTCCCGCTTTTTACAAGTTTTAAATTTTGGTTGTTAATATTAATTTTTTTAAATAAGGGTTTAATTTTGATTAAATCTAAATATTTTGTAGATAATGTAATATCCTTGATAACAATCTTTTTTTTTATTAAAAATTCTAAGTTCACATTAGTTTTTAATAAAGATAATGGTATATCTGTTTTTAAATAATTTAAGTTTGGATTTATAAATTTGATAAATAAATTAAGATTTATGGGATCTAATTTAATTGATATTTTTTCAAAATTTAAAAATATATTTAAATTTGATTTATTTATTTCAGATTTTATAATTTTGTTAAATTTATCAGTCTCATGACCAAAAAAAGTAAGGTAAGATATTAATATTGAAACAGTAAATAATACAAATAATACAGTAGAAAATATTGTCTTTCTCATTAATTATTTGCCCTGAATATTGATCCCTCTATGAATTTATCTATGTTTCCGTTTAATACTGACTCTGGATTTGTGTCCTCAATGTTGTAACGTAAATCTTTAACTAGTCTATATGGTTGTAAAACATACGATCTTATTTGATATCCCCATCCAATATCTGTTTTAGAGTCTAATTCCTTTTTATTTTTATCTTCTCTTTTTTGAATTTCATTTTCATAAAGCCTTGCTTTTAACATTTTAAAACATGTTTCTTTATTTTTGTGTTGTGATCTTTCGTTTTGACACTGAACAACAATTTTTGTGGGTAAATGGGTTATCCTTACAGCGCTGTCAGTAGTATTTACGTGTTGGCCTCCTGCACCGCTAGATCTATAAGTGTCTATTCTTAAATCTTTTTCATCTATTTTTATATCAATATCGTCGTTTACACAGGGATAAACCCAAACACTTGCAAAACTAGTATGACGACGTGCGCCAGAATCAAATGGTGAAATTCTTACAAGTCTGTGAACACCAGACTCTTTTTTCATTAATCCATAAAGATTAATACCCGTAATCTTTAGTACACAAGACTTAATTCCAGCTTCATCGCCTTTATGTTCACTAATCATATTGTACTTGAAACCTTTTTTATCAAACCACTTAAGATACATCCTTCTAAGCATTTCTGCCCAATCCTGGCTTTCCGTTCCACCTGCTCCAGCATGAATTTCTAGATAAATATCTAAATTGTCATCTTCTCCTGAAAGAAAACATTTAATTTCGAATTCTCTTATATCAACCAAGAGTTTAAGAGTTTTTTCTCGACAATCTTCTAAAATCAACGAGTCACTCTCCTCTAATCCTAATTTGTACAATTCTTTTAAATTTTGGATATCTTTTGTGGCAACATTATAAAAGCTGAAAATATTTTCTAGAAAATTTTTTTCCTTAATTACTTTTTTAGATTTAATATTGTTCTGCCAGAAATTCTTTTTTAGAATTTCTTCATTTAAACTTGCTATTCTCTCTTTGACATTATTTCCATCAAAGATACCCCCTTATATTTGAGAGAGATTTTTCAGAAAGTTTTATATTTTTTTCAAAATCAGTCATTAATAGAATCGAGTAAATACATCAAATTTATCACGTTTTTTTCTTAAATTTAAATTTTTTAATGTTATATCTGAAAAATTTTCTTCTTTAAATGCCTCTATTATAGACTTAGAATTATCAAATCCTGTCATCTTTCCAGTATCATAATTGATGGGAAAAAAATTAATTGTTTCAGGTACTTTAAAATTTTTAATATCCTCTCTAAAAATTGCTGTTTCAATAAATTTTTGAAATATTGGTAATGCCACTTTAGCTCCAGTTTCATATTTTCCAAGTGACTTAGGATTATCATAGCCAACATATACACCTATCGTTAAATTTGAAGTTGATCCTATAAACCATGCATCAAAATTATCATTAGTTGTCCCTGTTTTACCCGCAATGGGCAGATTAAGTTTTTTTAATTTTTTTCCAGTACCTCTCGTGATTACACCTTCGAGCATTGAAGTAATTTGATAAGCAGTCTCTTGGCTAAGAACTTGTTCCCCGTCATTTAATATTTCTGGCATAATATTTTCTTGTAAATTAACTTTGTCGCAATTTTTGCAGTTTCTTTCTTCGGAGTTAAATATAGTATTGCCTCTTCTATCTTGAATCCGATTAATTAAAATTGGTTTAACTTTTTTTCCACCATTTATAAAAATACAATAAGCATTTGTTAAATTTAAAAGGGTCGTTTCATTAGATCCAAGTGATACAGATAAAAGCTCAGGAACATTGTTATAAATACCAAGGTCTTTTGAAATTTTTGAAATTTTATCAAAACCAACTGTTTGGGCAATCCTTACAGTCATTAAATTTCTAGATTTTTCAATACCCTTTCTTAATGTAGATGGTCCATAAAATTTCTTTCCGTAATTTTCTGGTTTCCAATTTTTTAAGCCTTCACCTTGTTTGCTAACAAAAGGAGCATCTAAAACTACTGAATTTGGTAAGTAACCATTTTCTAGCGCCGCAGAATAAACTACTGGTTTAAATGCAGAACCCGGTTGTCTTTTTGCTTGTGTTGCTCTATTAAATTCACTTGATACAAAGCTGTAACCTCCAACTAATGCCTTAACTTTTCCATTATAAGGATTCATCACAACTATACTTCCATTAACTAGCGGCAGCTGTTTTAATACCCAGTTATTGTCAATTTTTTTTACGAAAATAATGTCTCCTAAATTAAAAAGCTCCTTAAAATTCTTTTTCTTAGTCCACTTTAAATTTTTGAAAAAAATTTTATGGTTTTTGTCACTACTAATTAATTTAATTTCTGAAATAAATTGCTCGATGTTAATAACCTCTGCTATTTCCCAGTTTAAAGTTTTATCGATTTCTAATGAATTTAATTTTTCTTTCCAATCATTATTTTTTTTTGTATTTGTAATTGGTCCTCTCCAACCTCTGCGTTTATCATAGGATTCTATTCCATATCTTAGGGCACCTAATGCAGCAATTTGATATTTTCCATTTAAAGGTGATGTAATCGACAAACCTTCAGAATATAGTTTTTTAAAACCATAGTCAGTTTTAACAATTCTCCTTATTTCCTCAGTATATGACCTTGCCTCTTTAATTAATGAAATTTTTCTCTTTTTTAAAATTACATCTTTTTTTTCAAACTCTTTAAATTGCTTATTTGAGATATATCCATTTTCCATTAAATTCTTTAGAACTAAATTCCTTCTAGTTTTGGCAAGTAACTTTGATTTGTAAGGGTTATATTTACTTGGAGCTTTTGGTAAAGCTGCCAATAGTGCAGCTTCATTATAATTTAATTCTTTAACAGATTTATTAAAATATTCTAAAGAAGCAGAAGCTACTCCATAAGTTCCTTGTCCCAAATAAATTTCATTTAAATATAATTCAAGAATCCTTTTTTTTTGTATATGTTTTCTCAATTCTAAAAGCTAAAATAGCCTCTTTAATTTTTCTCTTTAAAGATACTTCATTTGTGAGTAAGAAGTTTTTAGCAACCTGTTGTGTTATCGTGGATGCTCCTTCAAGTCTTTTGTTAGTTAGCACATTGCTTATATTTCTTATGATTGCTCTTGTAACACCCCTTGCATCTATACCTGGATGATCAAAGAAGTTTTTGTCTTCGGCAGATAAAAATGAAAAAATTACTTTATTGGGTATAGACTCGTAAGGTATGAAAAGTCTTTTTTCAATTGCATACTCTGCAATTAGTTGGCCATTATCATCATAAACTCTACTTAAAACTGATGGCTCATACTTTGCTAATTTTTTAAAATCTGGTAAGTCATGTGAGAAATACCAAAAAGCTGAAAAAAGTAAAAACACAATTGACAGAAATATTAAAGTTAATGTTTTAAATAAAGCGTTGTAAATTTTTTTCATTTTTTTTTCTTTAATTTTAATAAATCTCTATATTTTGGCTATCATAAGGCAGTATAATCCTTGTTAAAATTGCATTTTATAATACTTAAAAACAATGTATAATATTAAGTAACAATTTTTTATTAATTAATAAATAACTTAACAAAAAATATCTATGAACAGGTTTTATAACACATGCAAAAGAATTTATACATTGATGCTTCGCATCCAGAAGAGACTAGAGTTGTACTTAAATCAGAGTCAAATATTGAAGAATACGAGTCTGAAAATAAAAAAAGTTTAAACTTAAAGAGCAATATTTATCTTGGTAAAGTAGGTAGGGTTGAGCCATCACTCCAAGCCGCATTTGTTGATTTTGGAAGAGAAAGACACGGGTTCCTTGCATTTAACGATATTCAATCAGACTATTATGAGATACCCACTGAGGATAAAGAAGAACTAAAAAGAGCAGAAGAAAAAATTAGAGAAGATCTAAAAGAAAGTAATGAGAATAAAGATGGGGAAACAGAAGGAAGCCCTGATGCAAATTCTAATAATGAAAACAATAATGAACCAAAACCAACAGATGTAGACCAGCCAGATAAAACACGAGAAAAACTTAAAAATAGATACGGAATTAGAAAATATAGAATTCAAGAAGTGATTCGACCTGGTCAAGTCTTATTAGTACAAGTCATGAAAGAAGAAAGAGGACAGAAAGGTGCTGCGCTTACAACTTTTTTATCTTTAGCTGGAAAATATATTGTCTTAATGCCTAATACAGCAAAAGGTGGGGGGATATCTAGAAAAATTTTTAATTATGAGGATAGAAATAGAATAAGAGAAATTTTAAAAAATATAGATATTCCATCGAAGATGGGTCTTATAGTCAGAACTGCTGGAGCAAGAAAAACTAAAAACGAGATAGATAATGATCTTCAAAACACGATCGGGCTTTGGGAAAATATTAAAGATAAAGCAATTAATTCAACAGCCCCATTATTAATACACGAAGAGGGAGATGTAATTAAGAGAGCATTAAGAGATATTTACGATAATGAAACTAAATATATTCACGTAGAAGGTAATGAAGGATATCAAAAAGCAAAATCTTTTATGAAAGAATTTATGCCTAGAAACTCAAAGTTTGTTAAAAAATATAGGGGCAAAATACCATTGTTCCATAGTGCTGGGATCGAAAAGGATTTAAATAAAATTTTTGAACCTCTGGTAAAATTAAAATCTGGTGGATATTTAGTTATAAATCCTACTGAGGCCTTAGTGGCCATAGATGTAAATTCTGGACAGTCGACTAAACAAATTAATATTGAAAAGACAGCATTAAATACAAATCTTGAAGCAGCTGAGGAAATTTCTAGACAAATTAAAATTAGAGATTTGTCAGGTTTAATTGTAATTGATTTTATTGACATGATGAACTTTCATAACAAGAGGCTTGTTGAAAGAAAAATGAAAGATAAACTCAAATTAGACAGAGCCAGAATACAGGTTGGAAAAATTAGTAATTTTGGCCTTTTGGAGATGACTCGTCAAAGATTAAAGGAAAGCGCCATAAAATGGGAAACAAATTTATCTATGGAGTCTTTCGCGCAAAAAATTATTAAAAAAATTGAATTATTGGCTTTTTCAAGTAAAACCAAAACAATAACTGCTTTTGTGCCAGATAAAGTAAATAATTATTTAAATTCTTTTTTTGGTAATGAAATTTCATTTTTCGAAAAAACATATAAATTTAAAATAAATATTTTAACAGATAATACATTAATTATTCCAGAATATAAAATACACTTATTTAATAAAAATAAAAAAATTATAAATAAAATTGAAAGTGTGAAGAATATAGAGAAAAAATCGAATAATAATATTATCAAAATATCAAAACCTAAAAAATTTGTAACTAACGACATTAAAAATAATAAAAAAAATAACAAGAGTTTGGGAAAGACTCTTTGGGTTAGAAGGAAGAAAGTTAAATCAAATTAGACCTTTGGATGGGCTGCTTGCTGAACCATATTTTTGGGGTTTAATTCTTCCAGATAAAAAAGATTTTCTCCCAGCTATAACAGCATACTTCATTGATTCCGCCATCAGAATTGGATTTTTTGCTTTTGCAATTGCCGTATTAATTAATACACCATCACATCCTAGTTCCATTGCAATTGAAGCATCTGATGCTGTTCCAATTCCTGCATCAACTATAACTGGTACTTTTGAACTGTTTATTATTATTGATAGATTCAATTTATTTCTTATACCTCTACCAGATCCAATTGGCGAGGCCAGTGGCATGATTGCTGATGCACCAAGGTCTTCAAGTTTTTTTGAAATTATTGGATCATCAGAACAATAAACCATGACTTTAAAACCTTCTTTTACAAGTATTTTGGTTGATCTTAAAGTTTCAATCATATTTGGATAAAGAGTTTTTTTATCACCCAAAACTTCTAATTTAACAAGTTTCCACCCTCCCATTTCTCTTGCAAGTCTTAAAGTTCTTAATGCATCTTCTGAGGTATAACATCCTGCCGTATTTGGAAGATAAATAATTTTCTTTGGATTTAAATAATCCATTAATACCGGTTTTTTTTTATCTAAAATATTTACTCTTCTTACAGCAACTGTCACCATACTTGCACCGGATGCTCTCACCGCTTCTGCTGTTTGTTTAAAATTCTTATATTTACCTGTTCCAACAATTAAACGTGAGTTTAATTTAATATTATCTATTTTTAAAAAATCTTTTTTCATCTATCCACCACCAATAAATTGCACAATTTCAACATTATCTTTGTCTTTAATTTTTTTGGTAGAATAAAATTTTTTTTGGCAAAATAACTCCATTAAGCTCTATGGCTATCTTATTTTCCTTAAGTTTAAATTTTTTGATTAAGTCTTTAATGCAAGAATTCCTGTTTATTTTAATTGATTTACCATTTAATTGAATTTTTGCCATAATTGAGATATTTTTAATTTTTATTATATCAAAATGAGTGAAAAAATCCTTGTTATAAATGGTCCAAATTTGAACCTTCTAGGAACTAGAGAAAAAGAGAAATATGGAAGTGTTTCTTTGAAAGATATACAAAAAAAATGTGAGAATTATTCAAATAAAATTGGATTGAAAATAGAATTTAAGCAATCAAACGTTGAAGGGGAAATAGTAAATTTTATTCAAGATGCTAGAAAAAAATATCAAGGTATAATTATTAATGCTGGAGGTTATACACATACATCTGTGGCTATTTTGGACGCTTTGTTAGCTGTAAAAAAACCTACAATCGAGTTACATATAACAAATATTTACAAAAGAGAGGATTTCAGGCATAAATCATTGATTAGTAAAGCTGCGGACGGGATAATATGTGGTTTAGGTGTTGAGGGTTATATGATGGCTCTTAATGGTATAAAAAATCTATTAAAAAAATGAAAATTGATAAAAAATTAATTGAGGAACTAAAAAATTATCTTGATGAGTTTGGATTAACAGAAATTGAATATCAGGACGGTAATAAAAAAATTAAAGTAGGAAAAAACTTAGTTTCAAGTGCCAATATAACAGCTCATAAACCTGGGCTTACAAAAGCAAAAGAAGAAGAAAGTGGCACAAAAATAAGTTCTCCAATAATAGGCACTGCCTATCTGGCCCCTGAACCGGGTGGAAAAAAATTTGTTGAAGTTGGACAGAAAATTAAAAAAGGACAAACCGTGATGATTGTTGAGGCTATGAAAACAATGAATCATGTTCCTTCAACAGCTGAAGGTGAAGTTAAAAAAATTCTAGTTCAAGATGGTCAAGCAGTTGAGTTTGGACAAACTTTGGTTCTTTTAAAATAATTAATGTTTAAGAAAGTCTTAATCGCGAATAGAGGTGAAATCGCCGTAAGAGTTATTAGAGCATGTAAAGAATGGGGAATAGGAACTGTTGCTGTTCACTCCGATGTTGACTCTGACTCGATGCATGTCCGTTTAGCAGATGAAAGTGTTTGTATAGGCTCTCATGAACCAAGAAACAGCTATCTAAATATCCCTGCGATAATGTCGGCTGTTGATGTTACAGGAGCCCAAGCTATCCATCCGGGTTATGGTTTTTTATCTGAGAATTATAAATTTGCTGAAATAGTTCAAAAACATGGAATAAAATTTATTGGTCCAGGCTCTGAAATTATTAAAAAGATGGGTGATAAAATCGAAGCAAAAAAAATCGCTAAAGAGAATGGTTTGCCAGTCATCGAAGGTTCTGATGGTGGCGTAAAAAATTCAAAAGATGCAAAAATAATTTGCAAAAATATAGGTTATCCAGTCTTAATAAAAGCTTCAGGAGGAGGTGGAGGAAAAGGAATGAAAATAGTAGAAGATGAGAATAAATTAGATGAACTATTCTCATTAGCTAGATTAGAAGCAAAGAAATATTTTGGAAATGATGAAGTCTATATTGAAAAATATTTTAAAAACCCAAGACACATCGAAGTTCAAGTTTTGTCCGGAAAGAATAGAACAGTACATTTAAATGAAAGAGATTGTTCGGTTCAAAGAAAACATCAGAAATTAATCGAAGAAACACCTAGTCCGGTTTTAGATGAAAAAACTAGATCAGATTTATTAAACAAAACAGTGAAAATGGTCCAGGCAATAGGATATGAGGGTGCCGGTACTGTTGAATATATTTATGAAAATGGGAAATTTTATTTTCTTGAAATGAATACAAGGGTTCAAGTCGAGCATCCTGTTACTGAAGTTCAAACAGGTATAGATATTGTAAAAGAACAAATATGGATTGCACATTCAGGTGATACAGCTCTTAAACAAAATGATATTAGCGCTAGGGGCCATACAATAGAATGTAGAATCAATGCCGAGGATCCTTCTAAAGATTTTCAGCCTAGCCCTGGTATAATATCTGTGTGTCATCAACCATCGGGCTTTAGAACTAGAGTTGATGGTTCTATCTTTCAAGGTTGTAAAATTACACCCTATTACGACAGTTTGATTTGTAAATTAATTTGCAAAGGAAGAAATAGAACAGAAGCTATACAAAGAACTATGAGATCTCTCAATGAATTTGTAATTGATGGTATAATAACCACAATAGACCTACATAAAAAAATCCTTTCACATGAAAAATTCATTAGTTCAGATTTTGATACAAATTGGTTGAGTAAAGAGAAATTTTACTAATATAATTTAAATTGAAATATTACTTTTTAAATGATAGTAAAAAGTAAATTATGGGATATCCTAAAAAACACAGAGGAAGACGAAAAATCGGCTCAAAAAAAAGAAGAGCAAGAAAAAGAAATAAACGAAAGTAGTCTAAAATTTAATGGAATATAGAACTCAAATTAAAAAGTTGAGTTTATGGATATTTATAATTCCATTTATTGCAATTAACCTTTGCTTATTTATTTCGGTAAACTATGAAATTTTTGACAATACTTTTTTAAGTGTTGATCAAATTGGCAGATCTGGTCCAACATTTCCATACTTTGATGGAGGCGTGTCTATAAGCAGAACAGCAAGAACTTATCCAACATTTCTAATTTTTAAACCTTCCATGTTTATAGCATCTGTGCTGCTAATTATATATTGGATAAAAACAAATAATTTGATTAATGCATATCAAAATAATGAAGCAGTAAATAATAAATTTAAAACATTCGGCATTCTTTCAGCAATTTTTTTAATAATACATTCAATATTACTTGGAGTTAAATTTGACTATGATTTATATAAATTTTTTAGAAGATTTGTGTTATTAAGTTTTATTATTTTCGAAATAGTTGCACAGTCACTTTTAGTAATTAAATTTTATAAATTAAAGTCTATAATCATAAAAGACATCAATAATTATGTTTTAACTTTAAAAATAATTTTAGTTTCAATTCTAGTTGTTGTAGCAATATTCAGCTTGCCAATAGTTGTAACTAGCGGAAATGTTCACTTCAAACATGCATTAGAATGGAATTATTTTGTAGGTGTAATTCTATTTTATTTATTAACTTATCTGTTTTGGAAAAAAAACTAAACTCAAGGTCTACACACCTTTCGGTGCGCAGACTTAAGTTTTGGTTCGTCGTTTTAGGCGCTACCGCCGAACCTCCCGCTCTGCAATTTTAGCGCTACTCTGCAGAACTTTCTGCCCGTTAAGCTTAAACCTCTCGGCCTTTCCTTAACTGGCCAGTTGAGAGTTGCCTCTCAATTCATTTCTATTAAATCATATCCAAAAAAAATTGACATCACTTTTTGGTTGTTTTTTTATTGGGTTGTGAGTTGTGTGGATAATTTTTTATTAAGTGTTTTATCTATCCAGCCGCCCCCTAATAATCTTTCTCCAAGATTATTTTTCGAATAGAAAACGCAAGCCTGCCCTGGTGAAATACCTTTCTCGTCTTCTGAAATATTTACTAATGCTTGATCTTTTTTAATTTCAACTTTTGATTTTAATAATTTTCCAGTAGATCTTACTTTAATATAAATTTCTTTTTCGAAGTTTTCTTTATTAGATAAAAGATTTAAATCTCTTAAATAAAGCTTGTTTATATTTAAATTATCTTGTGTTCCGACAATTATTGCATTTTTTTTTGCATTTATATCAACTACATATAAAGGTTCTTTACTTGATATTTTTATCCCTTTTCTTTGGCCGATTGTAAAATTTATTATTCCTTCATGAAATCCCAGTTTTTTGCCCTCTAAATCTAATATTTCACCCTTTTGATATGATTGAGGATTATATTTTTGAATTACTGACGCGTAATCACCATTAGGAACAAAACATATATCCTGGCTATCTGGTTTCTCTGCTACATTTAGATTTAATTTAGACGCAATTTTTCTAGTCTCTGTTTTATTTATTTTGCCAAGAGGAAATCTAAGGAAATCAAGTTGTTTTTGGGTTGTGCTGAATAAAAAATAACTTTGATCACGCTCTTTGTCTTCTGCCCTGTACATTTGTCCCACACCGTTAAGTTCGTGCCTTAAAACATAATGACCAGTTACTAACGCATCTGCTTTTAAATCTTTTGCATATTTAAACAAATCTCTAAATTTTACAGTTTGATTACATTGAACACACGGTATTGGAGTTTCTCCAGCAGTGTAACTATTTATAAAGGAGTCTATAACCTCTTTTTTGAATTTTTTTTGGTAATAAAGAATTTTGTGCTCTATATTTAAATTCTCTGAAACTCTTTTTGCATCAATAATATCTCTTCCAGCACAACATTGTTTGCCTTTTGAAGAGCTTTTTATATCATCATATAATTTTAAAGTTATTCCAGTCACGTCATAACCCTCTTCTTTCATTAGACCAGCAACAACGGATGAGTCTACACCACCCGACATAGCGACTACAATTTTGGTATCTTTTGGCGACTTTTTTATACCTAGAGAGTTAATCATAAACTGTTATATATTATAAAAAATTATAATTTTCCATTATGCAATATGATCTAGAACCTGGTAATTTTGTCATTAATCCGTCCCAAAAAAGCTGGGGAATCGGTCAAGTTCAATCAATAATAAGAAATAAGGCAACTATAAATTTTCAAAATGTTGGGAAACAAGTTATTAATTTAGATAATATTAACCTAGAAAAAATCAATAATGAAAACAGATGAACTTAAACAAATTGCTGAAGGCTTAATTGAAACCACTGAAGAAGCTGGAAAAAAATCAATTGAATTGTACAAAAAAGGTTTAAAAATAATTACTAAACCCGATAACTCTCCTGTTTCAAATGGAGATTTAGAAGTGAATAAAATTATTACAGAAAAAATAAAAAAATTAACACCTAATATTCCAATAATTTCTGAGGAAACAGTTGATTTAACAAAGAAAAATACTTTTAAAACATTTTGGTTAATTGATCCAATTGATGGAACAAGAGAATATATATCTGGTCAAGATGAATATACTACTAATGCTGCATTGATATTGGACTGTGAACCTATAATTGGTCTAGTTGGAGCGCCAAAAAAGAATAGATTATTTTATTCTTATGGAAGAAATAATTCTTATATGATCGAGTCTGGTAAATTATCGAAACTTAATTGTGAAAAAAAAACAACCAAAGGAAAAGTTTTTGCTGTTAGTGGAGCTTCAAAACCTGCTCCAAACATATTAGAAGTTATGAAAAAATATAAAGTTAATTCGTTTACCCCTATGCATAGTTCATATAAATTTTGTGTGATTGCAACAGGCGAGTATGATTTTTATGCTGCAAGAGAAAGAGCGCGCGAATGGGATTATGCAGCTGGTCATGCAGTTGCTACAGGCGCTGGAGCTATAATTACTACTTTGGAAAATGAACCTTTTAAATATGGAAAAGATGATTACAAAAATTTGAGTTTGATGATTAAAAGAAGTAAAAACTTAGATGTTTAAAACAATATCTATCATAATTCTTTCTGTTACTATTTTTGGAGTTTTGCTTTTTGTTTTAGTAAAAAATGCAATGAAAAGAAGAATTGAATATTATCTCAAACTAAATGAGAAGAAAAATAAATCTAAATAAGTTTATATAATTGATTAAATTCCTTTTGAGTCATAGATAGTATTTTTTTTGAAATATCATAACTAAAACCAGATCTTGCCAAAATACCCATGTCTTTCTTATAATAAATCTCACGGTTTGCCTCTGGTCTTAAGGGTCCAATTCGTTTTTTTTTACAAATCTTCATTGCTGAATTAAAATCAGGATCAGATTTGTCTTCTTTTAATTTTTCAATGCTTAATTTTATATTTTCTGTGCCAATACCCTTAGTTCTTAAAGCCATCCCAATTTTATTTATTGAGTAACCCCGTCTAAGAAATACGCGTGCTTTAGAATCAGAATATAATCTATCATCAATTAAACGGTTTTTTTCTAAATTCGAAACTATTTTATCAATTATAGCTGATATATCTTTTTTAGACTTTGATCCTTGAAATTTTTTTAGATATTTTTTTAAAAGATATGTTTTTACCTGTTGTTTTGAAGGACTATACTTTTCAATATAAGAGTATGCTAGATCTCTTAAATTAGTTGTTAAGTCTTCAAAATCTTTTTTATTGGATATTGGATCCATAGCTTTTATATTATACAAAGTTTTATGATTGACAGTTTTTTAAATTTTCTCACTTACGAGAATATATACTATATAGCAAACATAGGTGTAATTCCTTGTTGGTTTTTTTTAATTATTTTGCCAAATCACATAATTACAAATTTTTTAGTTAAATCAGTAGTCATACCATTATTATTATCCACAGCTTATATATTTATTTCTTATCAAATTTTTATTAGTGAAAATATTTTTGAAGTTTTTAATTTATATTTAGGCTTGGATGATCTTTATGCTCTTTTTTCGAACGAAGCTTTTCTTTTGATTTTTTGGCTTCATTTTTTATCTATTAATCTTTTTGTTGGAAACTGGATTGTTAGTGATGCAAAAACATATCAAATTTCAAAATTTTTAGTAATTATTTCTTTAGTCATGACATACTTTACTGGACCAACGGGTCTTTTGATTTATTGGTTGTTTAGAATTTTTTATTCAAGAAAAATAAATTTTTATGACTAAATTTATTGATTTCTATTTTGATTTTAGTAGTCCGTATGCCTACATTGGTTACAAAGAAATTAAAAAACTTGAAAAAAAAAATTCTTTTAAAATTAAGTTTATGCCTATATTTTTAGGTGGATTACATAATGCAGCAGGTATAACCCCTGCAGCTTTTATAAAACTTAAATCAAAATATATGATTGAAGATACTAAATTGGTAAGTAAAAAAAAAAATATTTCTTTTCATTTTAATTCTTACTTCCCAATAAAGACCGTAAATTTTATGAGAGGAGTTTTGATTGCTGAGAAGGATAATTCAGAAAAAAACTTTATTGAAAAGATATTTAATGCCATTTGGATGGATGGGCTAAATATGAATGATCCAATTGTAATAAATAAAGTTTTAAAAAATATTGATTTAAATCCTGAAATTTTTTTAAAAAAAGTATCTGATCAAAAAGTAAAAGATAAATTGAGAAAATTAACTGATGATGCGCTAAAAAAGAAAATTTTTGGTGTTCCTGCTTTTGTTGTAAACAAAAAAATGTTTTGGGGCCAAGATAGACTTTCTTATGCGATTGATGAAATCAAAAAATAGATTATTTTTTTTCTTTAATAACAATTTCAAGGCCTTGATTGGCTAAAGATCCAAAACCACCCTCGGCATGAGCAATATTGTTGTACCCCATGTCCTTAAGTGTTTTTGCTGCAAGGGCAGATCTCATACCAGCTGCACAAAACAAAATTAATTTTTTATCTTTTGAAAATTTATCTTTATTATAGTACTGACTATTTGGATCTAACCAAAATTCCAACATGCCTCTTGGTATATGTAATGCTCCCTTTATAGTTCCGTCTCTCCACAATTCTCTGATATCTCTTATATCTATCAAGGTACATTGGTTTTTTTCGTTTAATTCTTTTATTTCGATGGGAGTTAGCGTTTTAATTTCTTTTAAAGCTTTTTCAACTAATTCTTTTGAAGATTTAATATTCATTTTTATATATATAAACTATTATAATAATATTTTAAATGAGAGAAATAAAACCTAACAAAAAAAATATTTTTTCTAAATTTTTTATTAAAATATGTAGATTTTTTGGATTTGAAATCATCGACCAAAGTAACTTTACAGCACCAGTTTCTAATAAGAGTTTAAACGAGTCTTTAAGCCTTCCGGGTAAGCGTTCTATCACTTTGCCCTTGGGTGAGGTTAAAATTACTAGGAAAGTAAAATCTTTTGATGTGATTTTAAGAACTTGCATGACAATAAACATGCTTACTCAATCCAAGAAGAGAATTTTTGAAAAAGAGAAAGAGGAGTACACAAAAAGAACTTTGGTGTCGATAATAAAAAGTATAAATCATTCGAAAATTAAATTTAAAGAAACTAAATTCAAAATTTATGTAATTGATCATAATTCACAAAATGATCAAATGAATATGTTAAAAAATATTTTAAATAATTCACAAATAGACTTTGAAATTATGAATTTAGATTTTAACAGATACTCAAAAGAAATTAAAAAAATTAATGAGGAAAACAAAGAGGTAACTTCAAATCAAAAATCTAATATGTCGAATATTCATCAATCAATTATTTTGTCAAAAGAAAAATGTGAAGATTTAACTTATTTTGTTGAAGATGATTATATTCATAAATTAAATGCCGTGTCAGAAATTTTATTTGCCTATGAAAAATTTTCATCGCTAATTAATAATGAATTGATTATATGTCCAACTGACTATCCTTATTTATATACTGGAGCAAACGATACTAAAGTTTTTATGGGTGAAAATAGACATTGGCGTAAAATAGATCAAACTTTGTGTTCATTTGTAATGAGTAAAAAAATTATTAATAATTATTTCGAAGAGTTAATTAGCATGTGTAAATTTGAACACTATCCTTTTGAGAAGCCATTACATAACATTTATAAAAAAGAATTATGCATATCACCTATCCCGTCTCTCTCTGTTCATTTTACAAATATAAATTCAATTTATGGTTTATCGCCAAATGTAGACTGGAAAAAACTCTGGGAAGAAAATGAAAGTTAAAGAAAATAAAAAATCACCCACCTTTAGTCTAGATTCGACAACTTTAAAAACTTTTGATAGCAGAAAAATTAAGGGGGGATTAGTAGTTTATTTTTACCCTAGAGATAATACACCTGGTTGTACTTTAGAGACAAAGGATTTCACAAAATTATATAAAAAATTTAAAAATTTGAGTTTTGAGGTTGTTGGAATTTCGAAAGATAATATTAAAAGTCATTTAAGTTTTAAAAAGAAATATAAAGTACCATTTGAATTATTGTCTGATGAAAAAGTAAATGTTCAAAAAAAATTTGGAGTTTGGGGTAAAAAATCTTTTATGGGTAAAAAATTCATGGGAACTATAAGATCCACAATAATTATTAAAAACGGCAAAATTCTCAAAATTTGGTCAAATGTAAGGGTAAAAGACCATGCTCAAGAAGTTTTAGATTATATAAGGTCTTTATAAATTAAAAGGCCCAGACTTAAAGTCTGGGCCTTTTCTTGTCTCCATCTAAACGAAAGGGAGGAAGAAGGAGAATTATTTAGTCTCTTATTCCGTAAGCGATTACACCAACTTCGGACTTATCAGTACCAAGCCTTTCAGCTTCTTTACTGATTCTAATTCCAATAGTTGCTTTCATGATTGACCATACAATGTATGATGCTACGAAAACAAAAATTACCACTGAAATAGTTCCAAGGAATTGTGAACCAAAACCTACATCTGTATTTGTAAATGGAACTGCTAATGTACCCCATACTCCAGCTACTAAGTGTGCAGGAATAGCTCCAACAACATCATCTATTTTCATTTTGTATAATAGTTTTGTTGAGTAGTACATTAAGACACCAGCTATTGCTCCAATCACGATTGCAGCAAGTGGGCTTGGTGTTAAAGGTTCAGCTGTTATACCAACTAAACCAGCGATCGCGCCATTAAGCATCATTACTACATCTGTTTTACCAGCAGAAAGTCTTGATACTACAGCAGCGGCCATAACTCCACCACCAGCAGCTAAGTTCGTGTTAATGTAAATAGTTGCAACAGAGCTAACATCTTCGAGTGTTCCAGCAGCTAATTGTGAGCCACCGTTAAATCCAAACCAACCTAACCAAAGTATAAATACTCCGAGTGTTGCTAATGGAATTGAAGAAGCCGCAAAAGGTGCCATAGCTTTTACACCACCTCCTGAAGTAAATCTTCCAGATCTAGCACCAAGTACTATTGCTCCAGCAAGAGCAGCAGCTCCTCCAGCAGCATGTACTAATGTTGAACCTGCAAAATCAGAAAAACCAGCAGCTGATAACCAACCACCGCCCCACTGCCATCCCATTTCAATTGGATAAATAAATCCAGTTAAAATAGCTGCAAATAAGAAGAATGGCCAAATTTTAATTCTTTCAGCCAATGTTCCTGATACGATTGACATTGTTGTTGCGCAGAATACCATTTGGAAAAACCAATCTGAACCATCAGAATAACCTGTTTCTAACGATGATGCGTCACTCCAAGAAGAGAATGAACCTATCCATCCACCTTCTGGTATACCGTAAGCTAAATTGTATCCAACTAACCAGAACATAATTCCGGCAATTGAATATAAACCTATATTTTTAGCACAGATCGCTGATACACTTTTAGATGTAACCAACCCTGATTCAAGCATGGCAAAACCTGCTGCCATCCACATAACCAGAAAACCTGACATTAAAAATAGTATTGTATTAAAAATGTATTGAACTTCTGCAGATACAGTAGTTTCGGCGTAGCCTAAACCAGCGAAAGCAAAATAAATTGCCGTACCCGCAAAGAAATAACCTATATATTTTTTCATTATACCTCCAAGTCATTTACCCTAAATTAGTAGAGATTTTTAAGAAGTGCTTTATCGGTAAGTTAGTTATGAGTTTTTTTGGGGTGTGACAGTTAGTGCTTAAAACAACCCTTAAAAAGCTCATTTTTAAGGGTTGTTAAACTGATTATCTATTAAACATATCCTTTAAACCTTTAGCAGGTAGGAATTTAACCTTTTGTGAAGCAGCAATCTGAATCTGCTCTCCAGTTCTTGGATTTCGACCAATTCTGGCTTTTCTTTTAGCTACCTTATAAGTGCCAAAACCAGCGATTTTCACGGCTTCGTCATTTTTAAGGCAATCTAGAATAATACCAGTAATAGTATCGAACATTCTCTCTGCATCAGCTTTACTTTGGCTCATTGCTGTTGCTATTTTATTTACTAGTTGTTTTTTGTTCATTTTAGCCCCTTTTTGTTGCTATTTTGAATTTGTACAAAAACTCAATAAAATCAACGAAAATATAGTAGCTATTGTGTATATTAACACAATATAGAGTATAAGTTAAAAAACCTTGTTTTTATTAGGTTTTTTTACAATTTGAGTAATAATTAAAATAGTCCTAAATCTTTTAAATCGCTAAAAGTAGTAAATAACATTAAAGAAAGAAGTAAAAAAAGACCGATTCGAAAAAAACCCTCTTGTGTTGCTTGGCTTAAAGGTCTTCCTAAAATTTTTTCAAAAAAATAAAACATCAAGTGCCCCCCGTCTAGAAGAGGAATAGGAAACAAATTAATCAAACCAAGACTTATTGAGATGTATGCTATTGTGCTAAAAAAAGCTAATATTCCGAACTCCATTACTTGACCGGAGATTTTGGCAATTTTAATTGGTCCCCCTAATTGAGAAGTGTCGGCTTTGCCTTGAAACATAGAACCAACAAATTGAATTGTAGTTTTAGATACAAACCAAATCTCTTTTACCGCATAGTATATTGCTTTAGTTGGACCGAGTTTTTCTCTGCTAAATTCATTGTTGGCCGGAGCTATTTTAATACCTATAATTTTTTTTTTAACTGAATTTCCTAAAGGATCTTTAGCTTCAATTATTTCTGGAATAGCGATAAGAGAAATTTTCTTATTATTGCGAAGAACTTCTATATTTAATTTTTCTGAGTTATTCGTATTAATATATGTTGAGACTTCTAAAATACTTTCAACTTTATTGTTATTAATTCCAATAATTATATCATTTTTTTTAAGTCCAGCTTTTTCTGCTGGGCTATTAATTGTTATTTCTTCAATTTTAGGTTGAGTAAAATCCTTTCCAACAAATATATTAATTAATGTAAAAATGAGTATAGCTAACAAAAAATTTGCTAGCGGACCTCCAGCTACTATTAATGATCTCTGATACAATGGTTTGGTTACAAATAATTTTTTTTGATCTTCTTTGTTGTATTTTTTAAGTAATTCCTCTTGTTCAGTTTGGCTGAAAACATTTCTATCACCAAAAAATTTAACATAACCTCCAAGCGGAATTAAACAAAATTTCCATCTTGTTCCTTTTTTATCATTAAAACCAAAAATTTCTTTGCCAAAGCCTATTGAAAAATCTGTTACTGCTACACCATACCTTCTTGCAAAATAATAGTGTCCATATTCATGAACAAAAACTACTACTGTTATTAAAATTATGAATGGGATTATATAACTCATTGTTCCCAAGGACCTTTTGGTTTTTTATTTATTTTTTTTGTTATAACTTTTTTGTTATTTTTTTTATTTAAAAATAATATCAAAATCACACCTGTAACAAAACCACCAATATGTGCGGCATATGCCACTCCTCCACCACTAGATGAAGCTGTTAAGAATGAATTTATAAATTGTAAAATGAACCAAAAACCTAAAACATAAAGTGCTCTTATCTTTATCAGTTGACTAAAAAATCCTAGAGGTAATAAAACCAATACTTTTGCATTTGGATAGTTAATTAAATAAGCACCTAAAACTCCACCAATTGCACCACTGGCTCCTATCATTGGAATTTGAGAATTAACATCTATAAGTACTTGAGCCATTGCAGCACCAACACCAGAAACAAAGTAAAAAATTACAAAATTTAAAGTTCCTAAATCATCTTCGATATTGTCTGCAAAAATCCAAAGATATAACATATTTCCTATCAAGTGCATCCATCCACCATGCATAAACATTGACGTAAATATTGTTCCTATTGGCGAAATTCTATAAAGATCATTTGGAAGTTGGTCTAATCCCATTAAAACGGAAGGTATGAGACCGTATGAGTATGTAAAGTCACGAAGTTCGGTTTCACTCAAACCTGTTTGTGCTAAAAATATTAGAATACAAAACCCAATAATTCCATAACTTACTATTGGCTTTCCTTGTGTAGGATTATCGTCTTTTAAAGGTATCATTTAATTAAAGCTCAAGTTTTTACTATATTCTTATAGTTTTAAATATTTAAATAGTTTGATTTTATCAACTTATAATTGTATCATAATTTAATGAGCGAAAAAACTTCAGTACTTCTCTCTGATGTGACAATAAAGGGAGACATAGTAGAAAAAGAAAAATTGGTAATCGATGCTAAGATCGATGGAGATGTAACAGCTGACAAATTACAAACACACTCTGGATCAAAAATAAACGGAAATATCAGCTCTTCAGAGGTAAGCCTTGGTGGATCAACAAATGGAAACATAAATTCTGATGTTATTAAGATCAAATCAACAGCAGAAGTCGAAGGTGTTTTAAATCAGAAAAATCTTTCGATTGAAGAAGGTGCTAAACTTAAAATTAAAGCTGAAACTTACTAATTAAAATTTCCATTCACTAACTTTACTAAATAAAAAATTTCTAAAAGCTTTTACCTTGGCAACATTTTTAAGTGATTGTGGATATACAAAATGAGTTTCGGTTAAAGGTCCTTCGGTATCAGGTAAAATTTTTGTAATATTTGAAACGTTAGCCGTCATGTAATCTGGCAGAGCAGCGAGACCGACTCCACTTTGAACAGCTAAAAGCAGTCCGTAAACACTATTTACTTTCATTACTGGTTTTCTTTTTTTTTTGTCTTTAGAACCTAATTTTAATGCCCAATCAGGATTGAATACAGGAGATGGTGCCCCTCTTCCATATGTAATAAATTTGTGCTTATCCAGGTCTTTTATATTTTTTGGATGACCGTATTTTTCTAAATATTTTGTTGAACCGTAAATATGATAATTTAGATCTATCAATTTTTTTTGAATATAATTTAATTGTTTTGGCCTTCTCATAAAAATACCCACGTCAGCTTGACGGGTACTTAAATCTAACTCTTTATCATCAAATATTAATTCAATTTCAATTTCAGGATGAAGAGCCATAAATTCTTTTATTCTTGGTGTTAGCCAAGTTGTTCCAAAACTTACAACTGTTGTAATAGTAAGTTTACCGTTAAGCTTATCTTTTTCGTCACTCAAAGTAGCTTCTACATCTTTTAATTTCGATATAACCTCATGTGCAGTTTTGTATAAATATTCTCCATTATCTGTCAAAACGAGACCTCTAGCGTGTCTCTCAAAAAGGTGGATTTTGAGTTCATTTTCTAAAGTTTGAATTTGTCTGCTTATTGCAGATTGACTTAAATTTAATACTGTTGAGGCTTTTGTAAAACTCCCAGACTCAGCTACTGCATGAAATATTTTTAATTTATCCCAATCCATATTTTATTTGTTGGGATTTACCAAAATTCTACCAGTCAATTCGCCTTTAAGCATTTTTGGAAATTCACCAAGTAACTCTTTTAAAGATGCTTCTTTAATTGAACTCTCAATCAATTCGAAATCGATTAGTTTACTTACCTCGTTCCACACAAAATCTTTTCTTCTTGCCGATGTACCTGAGGAGTCGATTCCCCATAATTTTACCCCTCTTATTACAAAAGGCATTGTATTAGTGGCAATTTTTACACCTCCTGCATTACCTGGTAAAGCAACAATGCCGCCTGGTTTTGTCTGTGCCAAAATTTTAGTAAGTCCTTCTCCACCAACATTATCAACGACACAGTCCCACATACCTTTTTCCAAAAGTTTACTTTCACCCATAAATTCTTTTCTATCTAAAATGTTTTTAGCACCTAATTTCTTTAAATAATCATGTTTGTCTTTTTTTCCTGTAACAGCATGAACATCGTAACCCATTTTTGATAAAGCCATGACAGCGAAACTACCAACCCCACCTGTTGCTCCAGTAACCAAAACATCCTTTATTTTGGACCCCATCAAAAGTTCTTCTTTAGCTTTTACCGCAAAAGAACATAACAAAGCTGTAAGACCAGCTGTACCCATCATCATAGCTTTTTTATTTGTTAAATCTTTTGGTAATTTTACTAGAAAATCTGAGTTTACTTTTGCGTATTGTGAAAATCCTCCATAATAAATTTCTCCTACTCTAAATCCGGTTAATATTACCTTATCATCCTTTTTAAATTTTTCATCTTCCGACTCTTCCACAGTCCCTGAAAAATCTATACCTGGAACAAAGGGATATTTTTTAACAATTCTTCCACCATTATTTAATATCAATGCATCTTTAAAGTTTAAACTAGAAAAATCTATTCTAACTAAAACATTTCCATCTTTTAAATGATCAGTATTGAGATCTTTTACTTCACGAGTAAATTTTTCATCTTTATTATCAATTACAATGGCTTTGAAATTTTTTGGCATGTTTTATCTTACATGTGACAAATTAATATGACAAATTATTTTTTGAGAATATAAGATTGATTATGAAGCAAAAATTTCCTTATTATATAAGATTAAGTATAATTCTCATTATTTTAATTTCTCCTATATTAGTTTTCCAAATTAGCTGGAGTTATTTAGGTAAAGAAGATGGATTATTATTTGCCTTTTGTTATGGAATTGTAGCAGTAACTTATGCTTGTTATAAATTCTATTTAGATAATTGGAGAGATGAAGATGATGACTAATTTTTATCTGAAATGTGTTTCAAAAATCTATTCTGAAAACTAAGATCATCTTTGAATTTACCTAAAAAATAATTTGTGATTGTAGTTGCTTTTTCTTTTTTAATACCTCTCATAGTCATACATTGATGAGTTGAATCTATTGTAACTGCAACTCCATGGGCATCCAAACCATCCATTAGAGATTTTGCAATCTGCATAGTTAATCTTTCTTGTGTTTGTAATCTTTTAGAATAAACTTCAACAACCCTTGCTAGCTTGCTTAAACCTACTACTCTTTTTTTTGGTATGTAAGCTACATGAGCCACTCCAATAATTGGTGCCATATGGTGCTCACAATGACTTTGAACAGAAATATTTTTTTGTAGTACCATGTCATCGTAACCATTAACGTCACCAAAAGTTTTTAACAATTCCGAAGTAATTTCTTGATTATATCCCTTGAAATATTCTTTATAAGCTTTTGTTACTCTTTTTGGAGTTTCTAACAACCCCTCTCTGTTAGGATTTTCACCAATCCATCGTAAAATAGTTCTAAAAGCTTCCTCTGCTTCTTTGTCTGAAACTTCTAATTTATCTTTTAAAACCGCATTATCTGTATTTTTAACTATTTTCATAAATAACAAAATTAATATATAATAAAAATTATTAATGCAAACTGCAAACTTTTTATAGTTTTATATAGCTAATCAAATGTTTAAAAAAAGAGAAAATGTCGCGGATATTGAAGAGGGTAATTTACTTTCACCTAAATTTAACAATGATGGTCTTATACCTGTCATAACAACTGATTTTAAAACCAAGGAAGTTTTAATGCAAGGTTTCATGAATTCTGAAGCTCTAAAAAAAACTATTGAAACTAAAGAAGCTCATTATTGGAGTAGATCAAGAAAAGAAGTTTGGCACAAAGGTGAAACAAGTGGTTTTGTTCAAAAGGTTGTTGAGATGAGAATAGATGATGATCAAGATTCTATATGGATGAGTGTAGATATAGGCGATGGCGCAAGTTGCCACGTTGGATATAAATCCTGTTTTTATAGATCGATTACTCTTGGAAAAATCGAAAACACCGAAGAGGTTAAAATAGATTTTAAGGAAAAAAAGAAAAAATTTGATCCTGAAGTGGTTTACAAAAACAAACCAAATCCAACAAAAATCTAGTTTTATCTATTAAAAACAATTAGTATTAAAAACAATAAAATAGCTTGGATAAACCAACACAACACTACAACACCAAGCGCTTTCCACAAACTTTTATAATCAAGGGCTTGTCTAACAGCAACTACCATGCAAGCTAACATCCAAAATGAGGAGCCAATAAATGTTACTGTCATTAATTCAGGGGTGAAACCAAATATTCTAATTATTCCAGGAGCACTGGAAAAACCAATTGTTCTAAGTAGTTCTCCATGATCGCTTTTTGTTTGTTTGTCTGGAAACAATTTTGTTCCAACAATAAAAATCAAAAATGCCCAGAAGTACCAACTAGCTAAAGATATTAATGGACCTAAAAAGAAACTAGTTGCTCCTAAATGTATAGCCCCGACACCTGCTGCTAAGCTTGACAATACAACTACACACGCTGCCTGAAAGGTTGCAGATTTATCGTGCTCAACTTCTTCGTAAAGTTCAGGATCAATTTTTATTGCTCTAAAAATTCTTTTTAAAAAATTCGATTTCATAGTTCAATGATTCATTATTTTATTTAGTTCAAGTAAAAAATACTCACGTTTAGTAAAAATGCAAAAGAAGACCATAACAAATATGGTGTCATTAGTAAAAAGCTAAGTTTAGTAGTTTTGTAATAAATTATCATTAGCCAAACGATAAAAAATAAAATTATTAACAAATTAAACACAGATAATAAAATTTGATGAAAGCCAAAAAAAAATTACACTCCACAGTGAGTTAAAAGCTATATGAACGAAATAAATGTTCAATGTTTTCTTGTTCCGATAAGAAATCCAGTTAAACCAAATTGCTACAGACATTAATATGTAAAGTGTCGTCCATACGGGGCCAAAAACCCATGATGGAGGGCTAAATGATGGTCGAATTATTTGTGAATACCAAGGTTCCTTAAAAATTGATGTTACAACTCCACCTATTGCAGAAGCCATAAATGTAATTAAAACTATTAAAAATAAAGATAAGTATTTATTATTAAACATTAATATGAGATATAATTTATCATGAGCAATGACCAAAAGAAAGTTTGGATAACAGGTGCAAGTAGCGGTATTGGGAAGGCTGTTGCTGAAAAATTTGCAAAAGAAAATTGGAAAGTTGCAATTTCTGCTAGAAGAGAAAATCTATTAAATGAAATGGCAAAAAATGAGAATATTTTTGCTTATCCAATGGATGTGACTGACTCAAATAGAACTCAAGAAACATTTAATAAAATATTAAAAGACTTTAAAGATATAGATCTTTGTATTTTTAGTTCTGGCACTTACGAAAGGAAGTCAGAAAAGGGTCTAAGCGTAGAGAATGTAAAAACAGTAATGGAGGTTAATTTTTTAGGTGTTGTTGGCTGTGTTAAAGCAGTTCAAGAGTATTTTCAAAATAAGAAAAACGGACATATTTCAATTGTCTCATCACCAGTAGGGTATAGAGGTTTACCTAAATCGTCTGGATATACTGCATCAAAAGCATCTTTAAATAATTTTACCCAAGGAATTTATTTTGATTTTCAAAAATTTAATGTGAGAGTATCCCTAATATCACCAGGATTTATCAAAACAGCTTTAACAGATAAGAATGAAT
>CACFZK010000011.1 GCA_902570785.1 uncultured Pelagibacteraceae bacterium
TGATGTTCCACCCGAAGTAGACAGTTTAGGCTTAATACCTGTGATTTTTTTAATTGTATTTTGAATCATATAGGTAATTTTGTTAGGTTTTGTCAAAAATGCTTCCCCCGATGTTTCATATTTTATTTTAAACCTACATTTATTTCTTTTAGATAATGATTTAAATACATTGTTTAATTTCCTTTTTAAAGAACCAGAAGAATGTCTATCATTAAATCTTATATTAAATACTGCTTTCGCAGATCCTGGAATGACATTATCTGCGTTGTTATCAATATTAATTTTTATCACTTCTAAATTTGAAGGTTGAAAATTTTTTGTACCATTATCAAATTTAAGTTCTTTAATCTTTTTTAATATTTTAATTAACGCGTTTGAAGGATTATTAGCTCTGTGAGGGTAAGCCACATGTCCTTGCGAACCAATTATTGTAAGTCTTCCGGTCAAACTTCCTCTCCTTCCAATTTTTATCATTTCACCAAGCTTATTGGGATTTGTAGGTTCACCTACGACACAAAAGTTAATTTTTTCTCTTTTTCTTTTTAAATATTTAACAACTCTTTTAGTTCCGTTAACGGCAATTCCTTCTTCGTCTCCTGTGATTAATAAACTGATTGATCCTTTGAAATTTTTAGTTTCATTTTTAAATTTACTGACTGCTGCTACGAAGCATGCAATTGAAGCTTTCATATCATTAGCACCCCGACCAATTAATCTGTTATTTTTTATAGTTGGTTTAAATGGATTAACAGTCCAATCCATAATATTTCCTGGGGGAACAACATCCGTGTGGCCTGCAAAACAAAAGTTTGGAGAAGTTTTCCCAAGTTTTGCATACAAATTTTTTACATTTTTAAAATTAATCAATTTACATTTAAAACCAATAGATTTTAAATTTTTGGCTAATAAGTTTATTGCTCCAGCATCATTGGGTGTGATACTAGGTTTACGAATCAAATCTTTTGCTAACTTTAATTCACTTATTTCCATGATTTTTTAATCTCTTAACAAATCGTTTATAGAAGTTTTGCTTCTAGTTTTTTCGTCTACTTTTTTTACAATTACTACACAATATAATGATGGACCTTCAGGATTATTTTTACTTGGCATAGAGCCTGGTACGACAACAGAATAAGGAGGAACTTTACCATAATGAATTTCACCAGTAGCACGATCAACTATCCTTGTTGACGCTCCAATATAAACACCCATCGATAATACCGATCCTTTTTCAACAATAACACCTTCTGCTATTTCTGCTCTTGCTCCTAAAAAACAATTATCTTCCACAATAGTTGGATTGGCTTGCATTGGTTCCAAAACACCACCTATACCTGCACCACCAGAAATATGACAATTTTTTCCAACCTGAGCACATGATCCTACGGATGCCCAAGTGTCGATCATCGTTCCTTCATCAACGTAAGCACCGACATTTATAAAAGAAGGCATTAGCACAACATTTTTAGCAATGTGAGCCCCTTTTCTTATAACACCGTTAGGGACATACCTAAAACCAGCTTTCTTTACTTGTTCTTCACTCCACCCTTGGGTTTTCCCATCTATTTTATCATACCAAGTAGAGTAGGGTCCTTTAGACGCTTTCATTTTATTTACACGAAAACTTAAAAGTATAGCTTTTTTAATCCATTGATTGACTTGCCATTTATCATCTTTCTTTTCGGCAACTCTAATTTTACCGTTATCTAACAAGTCTATAGTTTTCCGAATTAACTCAGTAACCTCTTTGTTAGAGCTATCTAATTTAGCCTTATTTTCAAAAGCATCATTTATAGATTTTTCAATTTTTTCTAAGTTCATTTATATCCTTTAAAAAATTTGTTAAGTTTTCTGTTTTATAATTTATAAAATTTTCATTTGAGTATTTTGCTGCCCAAGGCTCATTATTTTTAATCCAAACAGTTTTCATACCTAATTCGTGAGCAGGTTTCAAATTTCTCGCAATATCCTCAATAAATATACAATATTGTGGCTCAATTTTGTATTTATCAATCAATCTTTTGTAAGTCTCTATAGCAGGTTTTGGGATAAAATCTGAGTCCACAATATCAAAAATTCCATCAAATTGCTTATTAATTCCAATCCTTTTAGTTACATTTTCGGCATGAGCTCGAGAGCCGTTGGTAAATATTATTTTTTTATCTTTTATTTTACTAAGCTCAAGCTCTAAACTTTTATCATTTTTAAGGAATTCTAAATCAATATCGTGAACAAAATCTAGAAACTCTTGTGCGTTTATCTCATGATTTTTGATCATACCATTCAAAGTCGTATTATACTCATGGAAATAATTTTTTTGTATTTTTTTGGCTTCATCAATTGTGACTTTTAGTTTATCTGAAATGTATTTAGACATTCTTTTGTCGACTTGATCAAAAACTTTAGTATCTCCTGAATAAAGTGTGTTATCCAGATCAAACAGCCAGTACTTTATATTTAATAGATCTTTCATTTTCTAATAAGAGTACCAGCACCTTGATCTGAAAAGATTTCTTTCAATATCGATCTAGGTTTTCTACCGTCAAGAATAACAACACCTCTTACACCGTTTTCAACTGCATCAATACAATTTTTTATTTTTGGTATCATGCCTCCTTGAATAATTCTTAGTTTAACCAAATTTTCCATGTCATAGGGCTTTATTTCTGATATTAAAGTTTTTCTATCATCATAAACACCCTCCACATTTGTCATTAACAAAAGCCTTCTAGATTTTAATTTTTTTGCAATAGCGCTTGCAGCTGTGTCTCCATTTATATTATAGACTTGTTTATTACTATCTAAACCCAATGGGGCAACAATTGGTATTTGATTTTGAGCTAAAATATTTTTGATTATTTCTACATTTATTTCCTGTGGAACTCCCACAAAACCAAGTTCAGGTTTATCAGGAATAACATTAATAATATTATTATTTTTCGTATTTATTGATATAGCTTTAGAACCTTTTTTATTAAGCGATTCTACAATATCATTATTGAAATCAATAAGTACCTTTTCAACAATATTTATTACATCTTTATTAGTGACTCTTAAACCATTTATAAACTTACTTTCAATATTGCTTTTTTTAAGCTCTCTTTCTATTCTTGGACCTCCTCCATGTACAATTACGATTGAAAGACCTAATTTGTTTAATATGCTTATATCTTGAATAAAATTATTAAAAATATTTCTGTCGATTAAAACATTTCCACCATACTTTATAACTATTAAGTTTTTTTTATATTTTTTAATATATTTTGGAACATTTATTGCATCAGGCGCATCTTTGGGCCAAAATTTTTTTATTTCTTCTAAACTATTTTCTTCTGACATTTATTTTGTTTTGACAGTTGTTCTTTTCATAATTACCCACTGTTGAGCTATTGTTAATATGTTATTAATTGTCCAATAAACAACGAGACCCGAAGGAAATGGCGCAAGTATAATTGTTAGAAATAATGGAAAGAACATAAATATTTTCGCTTGAATAGGATCTGGCGGTGTTGGGTTTAGCTTTTGTTGTAAAAACATGGTCGTTCCCATCATTATTGGCCATGCCCCTATAATTAAAAAAGAAGGAGGGTCCCATGGTATCAAACCAAAAAAATTAAATATTGATGTTGGATCTTGTGCCGACAAATCTTTTATCCAACCAAAAAATGGCTGATGCCTCATTTCTAGCGAAATGAATAGCATTTTGTATATAGCAAAAAAGAAAGGTATTTGGATTAAAATTGGAAGACATCCAGATAATGGGTTTACTTTTTCTCTTTTATAAAGCGCCATCATTTCTTGTTGAAGCTTAACTTTGTCTTCTTTATGTAGCTCTTTTAATCTTAATAGTTCAGGCTGTAATATTTTCATTTTTGCCATTGATCTAAATGAATAATTTGCAAGCGGGAAAAATAATAACCTTACCGCAGCCGTTACTAAAACAATGGCTATCCCAAAGTTTTTAGTAAGTTCAAACAAATAATTCATTATAAAAAACAGAGGCTTAGTGAAAAAGTAGAACCAACCCCAATCAATAGCTAAATCAAATTTATTTATATTTTCTGTCTCAGCATAGCCGTCTATTACTTTCACCTCTTTGGCTGCAACGAATACTTTTGACTCCGACGTTCCTGTCCCGGAAGGCTGAATGACAACAGGTTTATTTTGAATGTAGTTTGCTTTGAAACCATTTTTGTAAGCAAATTCTCCCTTAAAAGATTGATTTTTTTCTGGAACTAACGCTGTTAACCAATATTTATCTGTAATACCAAGCCAACCTTCACCAGCAGAGTACTCTTTCTTTTTATCTTTAACATCGTCATAACCTTCTTCCTGCAAACTCTCATCAAAAACACCAATAAATCCCTCATGTAAAATATAAAAATCTAATACATCCGGGTCTTGGTTTCTTGTTATCTGGGCATAAGGATAAAGCTCAACTCTTTTACTTGAATTATTCTGGACTTCTTGGGTTACTCTAAATAAAAACTTTTCATCTAATTCTATTTTCTTTCTAAAGATTAATCCTGACTTATTATTCCACTCAGCTACAACTGGTTTCCCTACTGAAAGTTTATTATTTCCTATTACTTTCCACAATGAATTTTTTGTTGGAAGAGATGTATTAGTGATCTTACTTGCTGCCCACCCTGTTTCAATAAAATATCCGTCATTTGTTTCTGAAGGATTTAAATATTTTACCTTCTCATTTGAGCCAACTTCCTGATTGTATTTTTTAAAAAGAATATCATCTATCAAAAATCCTTTTAATGAAATTGATCCTTTTACATTTTCGTTTTCAAAATTTATTCTTTTTGATGAATTAATTGCATCATCTCTTGATATATTCAGAATTTTATCTTTTTCAATATTCACACTAGGAACATCGGAACTATCATTTTCTCTATTTGGTGAACTTTTAGACTGCTCTAATTTCCTTTGCTCTTCTATTTGTGGAGTTTCAAAAATCACCGACCAACCAAATAAAACAGCAAATGATAAAGCAATTGCAAATATTACGTTTTTTAAATCCATTTAATTTTTTTTCTTTTTCGGCACAAGATCTATTCCAGAATCTCCACCTAAAATTTTAACTGGGTGACATTTAGTTATTCTTTTGAAGCCTAAATATGTGCCTTTAAAAGGGCCGTGTAATTCTAAAGATTCTATAAAATAATCTGAACATGTTGGTAAAAATCTACAGTTTTGACCCAAAATTGGTGAAATTAAAAATTTATAAGATTTTATTGTACTAATTAAAATAAAATTTATTATTTTTATCATTATTCTCTATTAATTTTTTTAAAACTTTTTTCCATATTTCTAAATAGTGAATTATTATGTTCACTATAAATTTTTTCTTTACCGAAAATCACATAAGTATAATTTAAGTTTATCGAGTTCTTTTCTTTAAGCATTTTCTGAATTACGCCTTTTAACTTTCTTTTAATTCTGTTTCTTTTCACAGCATTTCCAATTTTTTTTTTCATAACAAAGCTTATATATAACTTTTTTTCATTACTTGCTTTTTTTATAAAATTTTTTTTACGATATATAGTATAAAAATCGTTATTTATGACTCTATTTTTTAAAACAGTCCCAAAATGGGAACTTTTCTTTAAGCTTTCAAGTCTTGTCATTTTATATCTATGTAGAAAGTCTCTTTCGACCCTTTGCTCTTCTTCTAGCTAGCAGTTGTCGTCCAGCTTTGGTAGACATTCTGTTTCTAAAGCCATGTCTCCTTTTTCTAATCAACTTGCTTGGTTGGTAAGTTCTTTTCATAAGATTTCTCTGGTTAGTATTAATTTTTTTGATATTTATAGGTAATAAGCTTGTATAAGTACAGTTAAAAATTAGTTTATGAATATTACTTCGAAAAATTTAAAATTAGTTATTGCAGTTACTTATTTAATAGCACTTTTTGCAGTTTTGTATTTTGTATTTTCCCTAATTGATTTTAAAGATCTCACAAATTATGAATTTATAAGAGCTTACAAAGAAAGTATTTTTAAATATAAAAATGACAATCTATTTTGGCTTACTGTAATTTTTTTTATTTTTACAATAGTGTGGATATTGCTCTTAGGGTTTGCGGGTCCAATTCTACTTTTCGCAGGATTTGTCTACGGTAAATGGTTTGGAATATTAATTGTGTTATCTGCAACGACAATTGGCGCAACTCTTTTATATATTTTAGCAGGACTATTTTTTAGGGATTTGATTAAAGAAAAATTAGAATATAAATTTTCTAATTTAAAAATTTTTTTTAAAAAAAATGAATTATTTTATTTTTTAATGTATAGGTTTGTTGGAGGTGGAGGAGTGCCATACGGAATTCAAAATGTGTTACCAGTATTATTTGACATAACTGTAAAAAATTATTTTGTAGGAACCCTTATTGGTAGTGCACCACTAATGTTTGTAAGTGTTGCCTTGGGCTCTGGTATTGAGAGATTTATTGATAAAAACGAAGAATTAAGTATTTTTGCGATAATTACTTCACCAGATATATACTTACCAATTTTAGCTTTTTTAATTATTGTCACTCTTGCATTTTCTTTCAGAAAATTTATTTTTAAAAAATCTTAAAATGAAAAAGATCGAAGCAATTGTTTGGTTAATTTGGTTTTTATTAATTGTAGCGTGGAATTATGTTTATCCAGCAGCGTCACCTTTTTTGGATGTATTGGTTTCAGTTATATTATTTGTTTTAAATATAATTATTTTAAAATTTATTAAAATATAGTTATGGATGTAAATTATTTTAAAGCTGCACTTTCTCATCACAGCAAGGGAAATTGGAATAAAGCACAAGAAATTTATCAACATCTTTTAAAAGAGAATCCAAACAATTATGCAGTACTTCAAAATTATGGACCGTTGTTAGCGCAACTAAGAGAATACAAACTTGCAAAAGATGTTTTTCAAAAATGTTTAAAAATAAAACCAAATGATTCTTTATTGTTATACAATTATGGGAAATTTCTCCACGATCAAAAACATTATGAAAAGGCTATTGAGTACTATAATAAATCATTTGAAAAAAATCCAAAGAACGCTATGGCACAATATAATATTGGAAATATTTATTTTGCAAAAAAACAATTTGAAAATGCAATTGATAAATTTAAAAAGGCCACTGAGATAAACCCATCACACTCTTTCGCGTATAATAATATTGGTCTTGCATTAAAAAAATTAGGAAATTTTGATGGGGCTTTAAAATTTTATAAAAAAGCTATTAGCGTAAACAAAGATTTTATAGATAGTCATGTAAATTATGGAACACTACTTCTATTAATGAATAAACTTGATTTAGGTTTTAAGGAGTATGAATGGAGAAAAAAAAGTAGAACTTTTTCAGATTATTTAAATTACTCAAAATTACAGATCGAATCTCCAATTTGGAAAAACCAAAACTTAGAAAAAAAAACTATTTTAGTATTCTCTGAACAAGGTATTGGAGATTTGATCCAATTTTCAAGGTATCTATTCTACTTAGCAGATAAATACAATTGTAAGGTTGTTTTAAGATTAAAACAAAATCTTGCTCATTTTTTTGATGATAGCAGAATAAAAATCATTTCTGAAAATGACAAAATTCCCAAACATGATTATCATAATCATTTGGCCAGTCTTCCAGGACTATTTTATGAAAAAAATAAAAACTTTCCTAAAACAATTAATTTTATTAAAGAAAAAAATGAAATAACTGAAAAATGGAAGAAAATATTGAAAAAATATAATGGATTAAAAATTGGAATTAACTCTCACTCTACCGCAACAGTAGGTGAAAGAATTATTCCAATAGAAAATTTTTCAAATTTAACAAAAATTAAAAAAATGAATTTTTTTGTAATTCAAAAGGATTTTAATAAAAATAACATGAAATTGATAAATCAAAATTCAAATGTTAATTATTTTGAAGACCTTGATAAATCAGGTAAACCCTTTGAAGACACGATTGGTATTATTAAAAATTTAGATTTACTAATAACTGCTGACACATCTCTAGGACATCTTTCAGCCACATTGGGAAAACCAACTTGGATTGCTCTTCCATTTGTAAGTGATTGGAGATGGTTTCAAGATAAAAATAAATCTGTTTGGTATGACACAGTTAAATTATTTAGACAAAAAAAAATTGGAAATTGGACACAGGTTTTTGAAATGATATATAAAGATTTAGAAAAAAAGTTATGATTCAGCTTATTTGATATCCACAGTAAGATTTGAGCTTGCATATTCACATTCTTCAAAGTAAAACATAATAAAACTATGGTGCTAAAATGGGTATTCATTACGATTATAAATCAACTAGAGGCGAAAAAGCTTTGAAAAAAGAGGCAAAAAGGAAAGCTCGTCTTGAACAAAGAAAAGCAAAAAGAAATCTGAAATCTAAAACAGAAAGTGTTGAGGAAAAAATGCATGATATTCAAAAAACCATAACATTGGATGATTTAACTAATCCAGACAAAAATTAACTCAAATGAAAATTGTTGAAAGGAAAGAGAAATCTTTTTTACGTAAAGAGTTGGCTTTAAAATTAAATTTAAAAAAAAGAAAAAAAATCAAAAATAAATACAAAATTAAAAAGAAAATATGACAGTATTATCTGACAAATGGATAAAAAAAATGGCAAAAAGTCAGAAAATGATTACTCCATTTGTATCAAAACAAGTTAGAAAAGGAAAAATCTCTTTTGGCTTATCATCATACGGATATGACGCGAGGGTATCAAATGATTTTAAAGTTTTTACAAATGTTAATTCTGCTGTAGTGGATCCAAAAAACTTTAAAAAAGATAGTTTTATTACAAGGAAATCAAATACATGTGTAATACCTCCAAACTCATTTGCATTAGCAAGAACGGTTGAATATTTTAAAATTCCAGAAAATGTCATGGTAATATGCCTGGGGAAATCAACTTATGCCAGATGTGGAATCATAGTCAATGTAACTCCATTAGAACCAGGATGGGAAGGTTTTGTTACACTTGAATTTTCAAATACAACACCCCTGCCAGCTAAAATTTATGCAAACGAGGGTGCAGCTCAATTTGTATTTCTTAAGGGGAATGAAAAACCTGAAGTTTCTTACTCAAAAAGAAAAGGTAAGTATATGAAACAAAAAGGTGTAACACTTCCTAAAATCTAATTAATGCAAAAACTTAAAGTAAAAGGCAAGAATATTTTATCTGGGGAAATTAAAATCTCAGGATCAAAAAATGCCACTCTCCCAATACTTGCTGCATCTATTTTGAGTGAGAAAAAAATTGATCTAAAAAGAGTTCCAATAGTCAAAGATGTAGTGACCATGTGTCATTTATTAAAGTATATGGGATCAAATATTAAAATTAATTCCCAAAAAAAAAATATTTTAATAAATAATAAAAATAAAAAATTTAAAAATATTGCACCATATTCATTTGTAAAAACAATGAGAGCAGGAGTAATCGTTTTAGGTTCCTTATTGGCAAGATTTGGGAAAGCCAAAGTTTCTTTACCAGGAGGCTGTGCAATAGGTACAAGACCAGTCGATATACATCTATATGGTCTAAAGAGGTTAGGTGCTAAAATCAAAATAAAAAATGGATATATTTTTGCAGAGGCAAAAAAAGGCTTAACTGGAGCACAAATAAAATTTCCATCAATATCTGTAGGTGCTACCGAGAATGTTATAATTGCCGCAAGTTTAGCAAGTGGAATTACATACTTAAAAAATTGTGCATGCGAGCCTGAAATAAAAAATTTAACAGATTTTCTGAATAAAATGGGCGCGAATATTTCTTGGTTAGGAAAAAGGGAAATCAAAATAATGGGATGTAAAAAATTTAATCATGTAAGCCATCAAGTTATGTTTGATAGAATTGAAGCAGGAACATTTATTATTGCAGGCGCATTAATCGGAAAAAAATTAAAAATTTCTGGAATTCAGACACGTTTTTTAAATACAGAGATTAAAATTTTAAGAAAGATGGGTGTTAGGATGCAAATAAGTAAAGACCACATTTATATTCTTCACTCACCTAAGATTAAGCCTGTTAAAATAAAGACAGAACCTTACCCGGGTTTTCCAACTGATCTCCAAGCTCAAATGATAGTTTTAATGACCAAAGCAAAGGGAAAGTCTCAAATAAAAGAGAATATTTTTGAAAATAGATTTATGCATGTACCTGAACTCAATAGAATGGGAGCAAAAATAAATACTTTGGGGAATTTATCTTATGTAGAGGGCCCTCAAAACTTAAATGGTGCAGAGGTTATGGCTACTGATCTTCGAGCTTCAGTGAGTCTAGTGCTTGCAGGACTAATAGCAAATAATCAAACAATAATTAATAGGGTGTATCATTTGGATAGAGGATATGAAGACTTAGAAAAAAAACTCAGGCAGTGCAAGGCAAAGATTTCTAGAATTTTTTGATAATGAGTTACAAAAATTTAAAGTTATCAGCAAATTCAGAGGAAGATTTGAGAGTTTTATCTGCTCATTTACAAGATTCAATAACCCAAGTTAAAAATATCGCACATTTAAAAAAAAATAGAATTTTTTTAATACAATTTAATAGGTTTATGTGGGAAGATGTTGAGAAAGGGGTATTTAGGAAAAGTAGAAGAATTCAGTCGATTCTCAAATTCGACAATATTATAGATGTTTATTCAAAGAATATTAATCAAAAAAAAAAGGATCGTTTTTTAGATTTTTTAGCAATTGAAACTAAATGCTTGTCTGATAAAAGTTACGAAATTAAACTAAATTTTGCAGGGGATATTTTGATTAAGTTAAATGCAGAGATAATAGAGTGTTTTTTGGAAGATCTGGGGGAATCTTGGGAAACAAAAAATAAACCCCAAAATGATTTTTTTAATGATTAATATATTATTTTCAAAATCGAAGAATTTTCAACAGAAGCTTTCAAGATATTTAGACTCTCGAAAACCAAATAATGAATCTAAAATAAGGGTTGTTAAAAAAATTATTTCAGAGATTAAAAAAAATAGAGATCAATCTTTATTAAAATATGAAAAAAAGTTTAGTAAAATAAAAAAACTAAATAAAAAAGATCTTTTTTTTACCAAATCAGAAACGAATAAAATAATAAAAAGATTAGATATTAAAACAAAAAATTCAATTAATACTGCTTTTAAAAGAATTTACAATTTTCATAAAAATCAAAAGTTTAAGGATTTTAAAGTTTCAGATAATTATAAAAATTTACTTTCTTACAGGTCTATGCCCCTAGAAAAAGTTGGAGTTTATGTTCCAGGAGGTGTTGCAAATTATCCAAGCTCTGTTTTAATGAATTGTATTCCAGCAATTGTGGCAGGGGTAAAAAAAATTTATTTAACTGTTCCGTGTATAGGAAAAAAAATAAATCCAGGGGTACTATACGCTGCAAAGAAATGTAAAGTTAAAGAAATTTATAAATTAGGTGGGGCACAAGCAATTGCTGCTTTTGCGCATGGGACTCAGACTGTAAAAAAAGTTGATAAAATTGTTGGGCCTGGAAACGAATATGTTGCTTTAGCAAAAAAAGAAGTTTTCGGACAGGTAGGTATTGATATGTTTGCTGGCCCTTCCGAGGTAACTATAATAGCTGATAAATATTCAAACCCAGACTGGATTGCTGCTGATTTAATTGCTCAAGCCGAACACGATGAGATGTCACAATCAATTCTTATAACTGATAATCAAAAAATAATAATTAAAGTAAAAAAAGCTCTAGGATCTCAAATTAAATTTTTACCAAAAAAAAGAATAGCTGTAAAAAGTTTAAAAAAATTTGGAATTGCTGTTTTGGCTAAAAATTCCATTGAAATTTCAAATATAGCAAATAAAATTGCACCTGAGCACTTAGAAATATTAACATCAAAACCACAAAAATATTTAAAAAGTATAAATAACGCCGGTTCTATTTTTCTTGGCAAATATTCACCTGAAGCTATGGGAGACTATCTTGCAGGACCAAATCACGTACTACCTACATCAGGTACTGCTAAGTTTTCGTCTGGCTTATCCGCATATGACTTTTTAAAAAGACAATCTATAATTAAAATATCTAAATCAGGCATTGAAAGACTTGGTTCTTCAGTTATAAATTTGGCTGAATATGAAAATTTACATGGACATGCTAATTCAATAAAAATAAGGATTAAATAAAGGTACAAATTTGGCTAAACAGGATAAAATTGAATTTAAAGGGAAGGTTACAGAACTTTTACCAAATGCAATGTTTAGAGTTATGCTTGAAAATAATCACGAAGTTTTAGCTCATACCGCTGGAAAATTAAGAAAGAATAGAATAAGAGTCTTAGCCGGTGATCAGGTTCTAGTAGAAATGACGCCGTATGATTTAACTAGAGGTAGAATTACCTTTAGATTTTAGTGGCCTTGTAGCTCAGTAGTAGAGCAGTACCCTGAAAAGGTATGTGTCGTTTGTGCGATTCAAACCAAGGCCACCACTTAAGAATTGAGCATGAGCAAAATAAAATCTGATATCGAGATAGCCAGAGCTTCAAATATAAACCCTATTGAAGATGTTCTTAAAAAATTTAACATACCTAATGATCCACATTCTTATAGTCCGATGGGTCGCCATATAGCAAAACTAAATTTGGAATATATTGATAAATTAAAAGATAAAAAAAGTAATCTAATTTTAGTTACAGCAATTACACCTACCCCAGCAGGTGAAGGAAAAACAACAACATCAGTTGGTTTGAATGACGGACTAAATAAAATTGGAAAAAAATCAATTGTATGTCTCAGAGAGCCTAGTTTAGGACCTTCATTTGGAATGAAAGGCGGAGCAGCTGGGGGAGGTTATGCCCAAGTGATACCAATGGAACAAATTAATTTGCATTTTACGGGAGACTTTCATGCTATTACTTCTGCTCACAATTTATTATCAGCCTTGATTGATAATCATGTTTACTGGGGCAACAAACTAAATATTGACCCTAATAATATTATTTGGAAAAGGGTAGTAGATTTAAACGATCGTTCACTTAGAAAAATTAAAATTAATCTTGAAAAGTTAAGAGCTAATATCGCTCGGGATGAAAGTTTTGAAATAACCGTTGCTTCTGAGATAATGGCAATTTTTTGTTTATCAAATAATATTAAAGATTTAGAAGAAAAAATTGGAAATATTACAATCGCATACACTAAAGAAAATAAGCCAATATATGCAAAGGATATAAAGGCCCATGGACCAATGACGGTATTGTTAAAAGATGCAATTAGACCTAATGCGGTTCAAACTCTTGAAAATAATCTTGCTATCATTCATGGTGGACCATTTGCAAATATTGCCCATGGATGTAATTCTATTCTTGCAACGAAAACTGCTTTAAAACTATCCGAATATGTAATTACTGAAGCGGGTTTCGGAGCCGATCTTGGTGCTGAAAAGTTTTTAGATATCAAATGTCGTAAAGCAGGTCTTAAACCCAGCTGTGTCGTTCTTGTAGCTACTATAAGAGCTTTAAAAATGCATGGAGGAGTTGAGAAAGATGATCTTAAGAAAGAAAATCTTGATGCACTTAAAAAGGGCATACCTAATTTAGAAAGACATATACATAATATTAAAAAGTTTGGTTTAGAAGTAATAGTTGCGATTAATCACTTTATTACTGACACAGACAAGGAAGTTAAAATCATCCAGGAGCAATGCACTAAACTTGGGATCAAAGTAAGCCTCTGTACACATTGGTCAGATGGTGGAAACGGGGCAAAAGATTTAGCCAATAGTGTAGTGAAACTATGCGAGAAGAGCGATGCATCCAAATTTAAATATCTGTATTCTGATCAAATACCAATTTTAGAAAAAGTTGAAAAAATCGCTAAAGAAATTTACAGCGCAAAAGGAATAGAAGTAAATGACGAAATTAAGAAACAAGTTAAAAAAATAGAGCAGGCAGGATTTGGTAAATTTCCGGTTTGTATTGCAAAAACACAATACAGTTTTTCTACCGATCCAAAATTAAAAGGAGCCCCTTCAGGTCATATATTATCTTTAAGAGAAGTCAGGTTATCCAGTGGGGCTGAATTTGTAGTTGTTGTGTGTGGGTCAATCATGACTATGCCAGGCCTTCCAAGAAATCCAGCTGCAGAAAATATTAAATTAAATAATAAAGGTGAGATAGAAGGTTTGTTTTAAAATTTATTTCTTTTTATACTTAGCTGCTTCTTCTGATCCACCAGTTGCACTTCCTTTGCTATAAGAGTGAGCACCCATTCCTGCAAGTTGACCATCTTTAATAATTAAGTAAGGGTCTCTTATTGGTTTTTTATCGAAGAAACATTCTAAAATTTCTCTAACACCTGCCGCATATCTAGCTTGTGCAGATAATGAAGTACCCGAAGTGTGAGGTGTCATACCGTGGTTTGGCATTGATCTCCAAATGTGATCATTTGGCGCTGGTTGAGGAAACCATACATCACCAGCATAGCCACTTAATTGTCCAGATTTAAGAGCCTTAGCTATTGCTTCTCTGTTGCAGATTTTTCCTCTAGCTGTATTAACAATGTAAGCACCTTTTTTCATTTTGCTTATTAACTTATCGTCGAATAAATTTTCTGTTTCGGGGTGAAGAGGACAGTTAATCGTAACAACATCACAAACTTTAACTAAAGACTCTACGGAGTCATGAAATGTTAAATTAAGTTCTTTTTCAACCGAGTCTGGTAGTTTGTGTCTGTCAAAATAATGTAGATGAACATCGAAAGGCTTCATCTTTCTTAGTGCATCTAATCCAATACGTCCTGCAGCTACAGTTCCAACATGCATACCTTCTACATCATAAGACCTATGAACTGCATCAGCAATATTCCAACCACCTTGATTAACTATATTATGTTGGTTGTGATAATCTCTAACTAAAGACAAAATCATCATTACTATGTGCTCAGCTACTGATCTTGAGTTACAATAAGTAACTTCAACTACATCAATTTTATTATCCATTGCAGCTTGTAAATCTACATGATCTGATCCAATACCAGCGGTAATTGCCATTTTTAATTTTTTTGCTGACTTAATTCTCTCTTTTGTTAAATAGTAAGGCCAAAATGGTTGAGATATAACAACATCGGCATCGACCAATTCTTTGTCTGCTTTACAACCTTTTGCATCTTTGTCTGATGTTACAACTAATTGATGGCCATTTGATTCTAAAAACTTTCTTAAACCCAATTCTCCTGAAACACACCCTAGTAATTGACCAGGTTTAAAGTCTATCCTTTTAGGAGTCGGCAGCGCCATACCATCTGGGTATTTGTCCAATTTAGGCAATGAAGATACAGGGTAGCTTTTTGGCATGCCCCCTTTAGGATCGTCGTATAAAACACACAGTACTTTCATTTTTCCTTGGACTTATTTGACTATTATAGCGGCACAAAGTCAAACTCTTCTTGCATTGATTTTTCTGGACACGTTGAGGGGTCTACTGGTATATCCCGGGAAATATGAATTTTTCTTTAGAGATAACAATGAAGACAAGCCTTTCTGTCTTACCTAAGGTTAAAGATGTTTATATCACTATGCTTCCTGGAAATGATTTTAGAGAGGTCGCCAACAAAGCAAATGAACTAGTCCAATCCGGGTTTAACCCAGTCCCTCATTTTCCTGCGCGTTCAATTAAAAATTTGAGACAACTTAAAGATTACGTTTCTATGTGCAAAGATTTTGGCGTAAAACAAGCTTTAGTAATTGGAGGCAGTGCGGAACCTATTGGGGATTACCATTGTTCACTTCAAATTTTAGATACTGGTTTATTTCAGGGTTTTAAAATAGGTATTGCTGGACATCCCGAGGGGTCACCTGATATATCGGAATCAGACTTAGAAAAAGCAATGAAAGATAAAATGCCTTTTGCAGACTACATAGTAACACAATGGCTTTTAAACCCAGATCCAATAAATAAATTTATTTCAAAACAAAGTTTACCAGTTCATGTCGGAATTACAGGCCCTTTAAAACTTACTAGTCTTATAAAATTTGCAAATATTGTAGGAGCGAAAAATTCGATTAATTTTCTTAAGTCAAATGCATCTAAAGCATTAGATTTGCTAAGACCGTCTGACCCAAATGATTTAATAAATAAGATTAAGGGTTCAACAAACAATTTCCATATCTATACTTTTGGTGGATTAAAAGAAACTAACAGGTGGTTAGAGAATAATAATTATGCCTAAAAAAATTCCGAACTCTTACAAAGTTGAAAAAGTAAATTACGATAAAGTTAGACACGAAACTTCGGTTGATCAATCAGACAGACAGGTTCCATATAATCTTAGACAAAGTGGACCAACAAAAGTTGATTTGTTAATCTCAACACGTGTAAGAAAATCTCCTTACTGGCATCTATCAATGAAAGCAGGCTGTTGGAGAGCTACAGTGTACAATCGTATTTATCATCCAAGAGGCTATGTAAGACCAGAAAAAGGTGGTGCGATGGTTGAGTATCAAGCTATAAAAAAACATGTAACGATGTGGAATGTTGCGGTAGAAAGACAAATTCGTGTTAAAGGACCAGATGCAGAAAAATTTACAGATTATGTGATAACAAGAGACGCAACAAAGATCTCAACTATGAGAGGACGTTACGTTGTTTTGTGTAATTATAAAGGAGGGGTTCTTAATGATCCAGTTTTAATGAGGGTAGCTAATGATGAGTTTTGGTTTAGTCTATCCGATTCAGATATTGGTATTTATTTACAAGGTGTAAATGCAGACAAAAGATTTAATGTAGAGATTGATGAAATTGATGCTTGCCCAGTTCAAATACAAGGTCCTAAGTCAAAAGCACTTATGAATGATTTAATAGGAGATCAAGTCGATTTAGAAAATATGCCATTTTATGGACTAGCAGAAGCTAAAGTTGGTGGCAGAAATTGTGTTATATCACAATCTGGTTTCTCCGGGGAAGCTGGATATGAAATCTATCTTAGAAATGCAACTCTATATGCAGAAGATATGTGGAATGCAGTTCTTAAAGCTGGAAAAAAACACAAACTAATGGTTATTGCACCAGCGCATCATCGAAGAATCCAGGCTGGAATATTGTCATGGGGTCAAGATATGGATCAACAAAACAATCCTTTTCAGTGTAACCTAGGTTATCAAGTTTCTTTATCCGGAAAAGGTCAATGGGAAAAAAAATCTGATTATATTGGTAAAGAGGCGTTAGAGAAAATGAAAGCACAGCTTAAAAACGGTGAAAAACCATATAAATTACAATTAGTTGGACTAGAGCTAGGAGGAAAACCAATAGAAGATTATGCAAATGATTTTTGGTTGATATCAAATGAGAAAGGCGGAAAACCAGTTGGATTTATTACCTCACCATGGTTTCACCCAGAAAAAAAAACAAATATAGCTATGGGTTATGTTCCTTATGAGGGAAATTTAAGTAACAATGGTTTTCCAATAGGTAACATTGGCAAAAAATATAAGGCGCACCTTCCAAAAAAATATTCCAGCAAACCTGTTAATGCGACAGTTGTGCCAATACCATTTACTGAGTCATTCAATAAAAATACTAGAGAATCTAATTAATTTTAAATATTTAAAATAATTTTTTATGATTGAAAAATTTAATAACACTTTTTATTTAATCGTTTTTTTTGTCCATTTTGCAGCTTACGGTGTTTATGCATTTAAATCTGTAATCACAACAAAATCTTTTATTAAACAATACGGAATGGACGTTACATCAGCAGGAATAGTAAGATTATTTGGAGGATTTTTTATAGGATCAATTTTAATGGCATTATACATACTTTTAGTCAGAGATGACGGAGTTCAGGCTACATGGGCTTTTTTTAATCTTGTTTTTGTTCAGAATTTTGTTTTATTTTTTATAGGGATATATAACCATTTCATTAACAAACTTGGTCATACAAAAAAAACATCAATCGAACAAGTTTTTGCACCAGGGATTCTTACGCTATTAAGTGCAATACTTTGCTACGGTTTGGCAGATAAAATTTATATTTAGTTTACTGAATTGAATTTTTATCATTTTGATTCTCATAGAAACCAAACTTCATCATCTTATGAAGCACTTCAGCGACTTCATTTAAGTTAGGACACTCCAAAAGCTTTTGTTTTTCTGCGACTGAAAATGGCGAGATCATTGCCAGAGTGAAAATTTGTTGAAAATTTTTAAGCCTAGAAAATTCCTGCCAATTTATTAACATTCCTTGTTGATTAAAAAATTTCGTTGAGTCTTCTGTAAGCTTTTTTAATAAATCTTTTTTTATTTCATTTTCACCGAACATCATATCCCCCTTAAACTCCTCATAATTTACATTGAACTCCCTATATTTTTTATTATTTTCAATTTCATTACTAATACTAAATCTAGTAAGACCTTTTAGATTTATCAAAATTCTTCCATCGGGAGTTTTTTCGTGCTTGTCGATTTTTCCTAAACAACCAACCCTAAATACATCACCATCAAGTTTTTTTGATTGTATCATTCCAATATAACCATCATTTTTTAAAGCATCCTCAACCATTTTTAAATATCTATCCTCAAAAATATTAAGGGGTAAATTTGTTTTAGGAAAGAAAACAGCTCCCCTCAAAGGAAAGATTGATATTTTTTTTGGTAAAATATTTTTCATTTAATTATTTAAGCAGCTCTCCCACAACAATGTTTATATTTTTTTCCAGACCCACAAGTACAAGGGGAATTTCTAGAAACTTTTTGTTTTTTTTCAATTGGATTTATTGTCTCTCTTTCATCACCTCCTTTTTTCTCTTGAACAACAACCTTTAAGTTCATTAAAAACTTTATAGTGTCCACTTTTACCTTTAAGAGTAAATTTTCAAATAGCTCAAATGCTTCTTTTCTAAATTCAGCAAGAGGATCTTTTTGTCCATAACTTCTTAGTCCGATTACCTGTCTAAGTTGTTCTAAATATTGAAGATGAGACCTCCACAAGAAGTCTAACATTTGCAGAAAAATTCTTTTCTCAACCTCATTATTTTGATCTTGCCCTAAAATTTTTATTCTTTCTTTTCTTATATCATTAAAAATATTATCTATTTCTGTATTAAATGCTTTTATATCCACATTTGAAAAATTCTTAATTTGGTCTTCAGAGAAAATATTTCCAAAATTAGTTTTTATTTCGTTTGAAAAAACTTTCAAATCATTGTTGTTTTTATAGTTTTCAAGTGCTATTTTACCACTTTCTTTTATCTCATTTAAAAATGAGTCTATAATCTCTGAAACTTTTTCTGTTTTTAATATTTTCAACCTTTGGCCAAAGATAACTTGTCTTTGATCGTTCATTACATCATCAAATTTTAAAAGAGTTTTCCTTATTTCAAAATTTCTAGCCTCCACTTTTTGTTGTGCTCTTTCCATTGCTTTATTTATCCAAGGATGATTAATAGACTCATTTTCTTTTAGTCCTAATTTTTTTAACATTCCATCAATAGATTGTCCTCCAAATATTCGCATTAAGTCATCCTCTAAACTAATATAAAAAGCTGAGGTGCCCGGGTCACCCTGTCTGCCAGATCTTCCTCTTAATTGATTGTCAATTCTCCTACTTTCGTGTCTTTCAGTGCCCAAAATAAATAGACCACCAAGATTTTTCACTTTTTCTCTATCAGTTGTTTTATTATCTTTTTTATCTTTATTTTTATTTCCTCCTAGTTGAATATCTGTACCCCTTCCAGCCATGTTTGTTGCAATTGTAACCATATTAACTTTTCCTGCGTCAGCAACTATTTTTGCTTCACTTTCATGTAACTTAGCGTTTAAAACATTATGATTAATTTTATTTTTTTTTAATAAATCAGATATTTTTTCTGACTTATCAATACTTGTTGTGCCCACTAAAATTGGTTGGCCTTTATTATTACATTCTTGCACTTTTTTTAATATTGCGAAATTCTTTTCTTTATCGGTTCTAAAAATCTGATCGTTTTGGTCTTTTCTAATCATATTTTTATGAGTTGGAATGCTTATGACATTCAATTTATAAATATTAAAAAATTCCTCTGCTTCAGTTAATGCAGTCCCTGTCATTCCCGAAAGTTTGTTGTACAATCTAAAATAATTTTGAAAAGTAATGGAAGCTAAAGTTTGATTTTCTCTCTGGATTTCTACATTTTCTTTTGCCTCTATTGCTTGATGAAGACCATCACCAAATCTTCGTCCTTCTAGCGTTCTTCCTGTAAACTCATCAATAATTTGAACACTATTATCTTTAACAATGTAATCTTTATCTTTCTGAAATAAAAAATTTGCTCGTAGAGCTTGATTTATATGATGAACCAAGTCCATATTTTCTGGATCATAAAAATTGTTATTTTTTAACAAACCTGATTGTGAAGACATTTTTTCAATTTTATCGATACCTTTATCAGATAAAATCGCATTTTTATTTTTCTCATCTAATTCAAAATCTTTTTTTTCAAGAACAGTTACAAATTTATTAGCAAGGAAGTATTTGTCAGATTTGTCTTCTATACCCCCAGAAATTATTAGTGGTGTTCTTGACTCATCTATCAGGATACTGTCGACTTCGTCAACAATACAAAAATCTCTTTTTTTTTGCACCATCTCTGAAATATTATATTTCATATTATCTCTTAGATAATCAAATCCTAGTTCATTGTTTGTTGCATAAGTAATATCAAACTCGTAATTTTTTTTTCTTTGTATATCGTCCAGGTCATTAGTAATACATCCAGTTTTAAGACCTAGTTTAGAATAAATTTTCCCCATCCACTCTGAGTCACGCTTTGCAAGATAGTCATTTACTGTAACTATATGTACACCATTTCCGCTTAAAGCATTTAGGTAAGCAGGCAATGTAGAAACTAAAGTTTTACCTTCCCCTGTTTTCATTTCGGCTATACTACCTCTGTGGAGAACTACGCCACCAACAAGTTGAACATCATAGTGCCTCTCACTCAAAGTTTGTTTTGCCGCCTCCCTAACCATTGCAAATGCTTCGGGCAGAGCATCCCCTAACTTCCTTCCTTCGGATATGTTTTTTTTTAATTGATTAGTTTTCTCAACAAATTTTTCTGGTGTAAAATTTAGAAAATCTTTCTCTAGATTATTAATTTTTTGAACCAAAGGCTTAATTTTGTTTAATTCCTGTTGATTACTGCTTTTAAATAACTTATTTAATGCTGTAGTTATAAAATTCATTTTAAATTTATATATTATATAGTGATTAATTAAGATATTTACATGACAATAAACCTAAAAAATTTTTTAAAAGACAAACCGAAATTGTCAAAAATGGGGGAATTTCAAGAACTCCAAGAAATTGATGGTCTTGAAGTGTCTGCGGTTTCAGCTGATTTATATGGGAGCGGCAGAGATGATTTAGCACTCTTTTATTTTAAAGATGGTGCAAATTATGCAGCTGTTTATACAAATAACTCGATATGTTCTGAGTCTATAGTTTGGAACAAAGGGATTAGAAAAACATCTATAAAAGCCTTAATGGTAAATACTAAAAATGCAAACACCTTTACTGGACCCCAAGGTTTTGAAAGTTTAGATAGTATTTCAAAAAACTTGGCGAAAAATTTAACTTTAAGAGAAGCACAGAAACAAGAAGGAACTAAAAATGTTGTTAAGCCTAACGAAATCTTATTTGCCTCAACTGGAGTTATAGGTGAAAAGTTCCCTACACAAAAAATAAAAGATAGTATTCCAAGTTTAGTTGAAAAGCTAAGAGATAGACAAAATAAATTTATTTGGTTTAAATCTGCCTCATCAATTATGACAACTGATACAAGACCAAAACTAGCTTACGAAGAGTGTAAATTTGGTAATCATGATATTAGGCTTTGCGGGATCGCCAAAGGTTCAGGCATGATAGCACCAAATTTAGGAACCATGCTCTCATTCGTTTTTACTGATGCAGATATACCTTCAATTTATTTGAAAAGTTTGCTCAAAAAGGCAGTTTCAAACTCTTTTAATTCTATAACAGTAGATAGTGACACCTCCACTAATGATATGGTTGCTATTTTTTCAACAAATAAATTCAAAACAGGTAAAGTTTATAATGCTTTAGATCCAAAACTAAAAGATTTTGAAAATGCTTTACAAAAACTTTTGTTAAATTTAGCAAAACAGATTGTAAGTGATGGCGAAGGTGCAAAAAAATTTGTTACAGTAAGAGTCATAAATGCTAGGTCACAACAAATGGCAAAAAAAATTGCTTTCTCAGTTGCCAATTCACCTCTTTTTAAGACTGCAATTGCGGGAGAGGATCCAAATTGGGGAAGAGTAATTATGGGAATAGGAAAATCTGGAGAAAAAGTTTCTTTAGATAAAATTGAAATAAAATTTGGAGATCTTAAAGTTGCTGAGAAAGGTAAAATTTCGGATAATTATGATGAAAAAAAACTTAAGGAATATATGAAATGGGACTCGCTATTAATAGAAATCAATCTAAAACTTGGACAAGGCTCATACGACTGTTATACATGTGACTTTACAAATGATTATGTTAAAATCAATGCTGATTACAGAAACTAATGATTAAATATAATCTTAAATGTAAAAATAAACACGAGTTTGAAAGTTGGTTTTCCGACTCAAAAGAATTTGAAAAGTTAAGACAAAAAAAAATTATAGAATGTACTCTTTGTGGTACAAAAAACGTCCAGAAATCAATAATGTCTCCAAGTATTTTAAGCAAGAATCAAAAAGTGAAAAATATACAATCCGCAAGGTATTTAAAAAAGATTAGAAAAGATTTGTTAAAAATGAGAAATTTTATTGAAAAAAATTTCAATTATGTTGGTGACAATTTTCCTCAAGAAGTAAGAAATATTTATTATGACAAAAATAAAAATAAAAATATATATGGGAAAGCGACACCTGAAGAAACAGAGGAATTGAGAGAAGAAGGAATAGAACTTACAACTATTCCATGGATAGATAACAAAAAAGAAAACTAATTTTTTTTGGCAAGAAGAATATAGTTTACAGAACAATCCTCACTTTTAGTCCAATTATTTGAAAAAACATTAAATTTTAAACCTGTTAGATCAAGTTTATTTAAATTTAGCTTATTAAATTTTTCCTCTATTTCGGCTGGTGTTAAAAACTTTTGCCAATCATGTGTACCTATCGGAAGCCATCTGAGGATATATTCGGCACCAACTATTGCCTTAATATAAGATTCGAAAGTTCTATTAATCGTTGCAACAAACATTATTCCATTCTTTTTCAAAAGTTCAGTAGCTGATCTCAGGAATAAATCTACGTTTTCAACGTGCTCAATGACCTCTAGATTTAAAATTACGTCAAACTTATCTTGGATTTCTTTTTTCTCTGGTGATGTATTCAAATATTTTATTTTTAGGTTATTTTTTTTGGCATGAATTTTTGCAACCTGAATATTCCTAGAGGATGCGTCAATTCCTGTAACACTAGCCCCCAATCTAGTTAATGGTTCACTAACCAGACCTCCTCCACATCCTATATCCAAAAATTTTAACCCTGAAAGAATTCTATTATTATTATTTTTAAGATTAAAATGAACAGTACATTTATCTATAATATATTTAATTCTTATGGGATTAAACCTATGCAAAGGTTTAAACTTACCTTTGGCATCCCACCATTCATCTGCTATTCTTGAAAACTTTTGAATTTCCTCTTGATTTATTGTAGTCATTAAATCCTAAATATAATTAATTACATTTTAACTTAATTATTTTTGAAATTAAACCCAGTATGACAAAAAAGGTACTTAAATTTGGCGGAACTTCAGTTGGATCAATTCAAAGAATTCTCCATGCGGCAAAAATAATCAAAAAAGAACATGATAGTGGAAACAAAATTTTGGTTGTTGTTTCTGCAATGGCAGGGACAACTAATAATTTACTAACCCACTCTGAATCAATATCTAAAAAATTTAACAAAAGAGAGCTCGACGTATTATTAACCTCAGGAGAGCAAGTTACAAGCGCTCTAATGGCCGGGGCTTTGAATGAATTGGGTGTTAAAGCAAAATCATGGATGAATTGGCAGATACCTATTGTTACCGAAGGTGAAAATACTAATGCCAGAATTATTAAAATTGTAACTGAAAATGTAAATAAATATTTAGATTTGGGTGGTGTAGCTATTATACCTGGTTTCCAAGGCATATCAAAATCAGGAGATATTACATCAATTGGAAGAGGAGGTTCGGACGCCACAGCTGTTGCAATTGCAAAAATATTTCAAACAGACAGTTGTGAAATATATACCGATGTTGATGGCGTATATTCATCTGACCCCAATAAAATACCTTTGGCAAAAAAAATTGATAAAATATCATACGAAGAAATGTTGGAACTATCTTCTTTAGGGGCAAAAGTTATGCAATCCTCTGCAGTCCAAACTGCAATGATGAACAATATACCAATTCAAGTTAAATCTACTTTTACTGAAAGAAAAGGCACTGAGATAAACAATGATGACAATATAGATTATAGCAAAGCAGTTACAGGTGTTGCTTATTCAAAAGATGATGCAAAAATAACACTTCTGGGAGTTGAGGATAAACCAGGTGTTGCGGCAGATATATTTGAGCCTCTTTCAAATAATCAAATAAATGTTGATATGGTTATTCAAAATATTTCAACAGACGGTAAGAGAACCGATGTAACGTTTACTATAAAGAGGCAAGATAGTAAAAATGCAATATCATTAATTAAAGACAACAAAAAAATAAAGTATGAAAACATATATATGAATGATAAAGTATCTAAAATATCTATTGTTGGAGCCGGAATGGTAGCCACACCAGGAGTAACGTATAAAATGTTCAGGTCATTATCAGAGGAAAAAATTAATATTTTAGCTATTTCAACATCCGAAATTAAAATTTCAGTTATAATTGATGAAAAATTCACAATTAGTGCAGTAAAAAAATTACACAAAACTTTTAATTTGGACTAATAAAAATGCAAATTAGACCACACAGAATTATTAATAGGCGTAAAACTAAAAAAATTAAAGTTGGTAAAGTGTCAATTGGAGGAGACTCTCCTATTTCAGTTCAATCAATGACAAATACAATTACCTCGGACGAAACATCAACTATAAACCAGGTTAATCAACTAAAAGAAGTTGGAGCAGATTTAGTAAGAATTTCTTGTCCAGATCAAGACGCAACTAAAGCATTAAAAAATATTATAAAAAAAACAGATATTCCAATTATTGCTGATATTCACTTTCACTATAAAAGAGCAATAGAGGCTGCTAAATCAGGTGCCGATTGTCTAAGAATTAATCCGGGAAATATTGGATCAAACGAGAGAGTAAAAGAAGTAATTAAAGCTGCAAAAGATTATAATTGTGCAGTTAGAATTGGCGTAAACGCCGGTTCTCTCGAAAAGAAAATTTTAGAAAAATATAAAGAACCATGTCCCGAGGCCTTAGTTGAAAGTGCTACTTATAATATAAAATTATTGGAGGATAATGATTTTTTTAATTTTAAAATTAGTGTCAAATCCTCAGATGTTTTTTTAGCTGTTAAGGCTTATGAACTACTATCAAAAACTTATGATTATCCTTTACATCTTGGAATAACAGAGGCAGGAGGATTAATTTCAGGCAGTATAAAATCATCTATAGGAATTGGATCCTTACTTATGAGAGGTATTGGTGACACTATAAGAGTCTCGCTCTCCGCAGATCCAGTTGAAGAGATTAAGGCAGGATACGAGATATTAGGGTCGCTAGGTATAAGATCAAGAGGAGTTCAAATTATTTCTTGTCCGTCATGTGCTAGACAAGCTTTTCCAGTTATTGAAACGGTAAAAATACTAGAAAGTAAATTATCTCACATAAAAAAACCACTAACCTTGTCAATAATTGGATGTGTTGTTAATGGTCCTGGAGAAGCTTCTCAAACAGATGTAGGTTTAACGGGTGGTGGCGATGGTAACAATTTACTTTATCTTTCTGGTATTCCTCATGAAAAAATAGCAAGCAGTTCACTTATAGATAAAGTCGTTGAGCTTGTAGAAGCAAAAGTTAAAGAATTAAAAAATTAAATCCAATGATACCCATTGATAAAGTTAAAAATATTATAGAAAGATATAATTTACTAGAGCAAGAGCTTTCAGCAGGAAAGTTTGATGCAAAACTTTTTGCGAAAAAATCAAAGGAATATTCAGCCCTCAAAAATATTATTAAACCTGCTCAAGAATATGTTGATTTTGAAAAGAATAAAAAGGATTTAAATAATATTATTAATGATAAAAAAAATGATCAAGAAATGATTACAATGGCAAAAAAGGAACTAGAAACAGCAGAAGTTCAAAAAACTAAATATGAAAAAATATTGAAAATATTTCTTCTACCAAAAGATCAAGATGATGAAAAAAATGTCATAGTAGAAATTAGAGCAGGAACAGGTGGATTAGAAGCTACACTATTTGTTTCCGATTTATTTAAAATGTATGAAAAAGTTTGTTCAAAAAAAAGATGGAAAATGGAAATAATAAGTATATCAAAAAGTGAAGCAGGCGGGTTCAAAGAAATAATATTTTCTGTTAAAGGGGAAAATATATTTTCTTATTTAAAGTACGAGTCTGGAGTCCATAGAGTTCAGAGAGTGCCAAGTACCGAAGCCCAAGGAAGAGTACATACTTCCGCAGCAACTGTTGCAATACTACCAGAAGCTGAAGATGTTGATATAAAACTTATAGACTCAGATTTAAGAATAGATGTATTTAGATCTAGTGGTCCAGGCGGTCAGTCTGTTAATACAACAGACAGTGCAGTAAGAATTACACATATCCCAACCAATATAGTTGTGACACAACAAGATGAAAAATCACAACATAAAAATAAGGCAAAAGCACTTAAGATTTTAAGGGCAAGAATTTATGAAGCAGAAAAACTTAAAAAAGAAAAGGAGCGGTCAAATGAAAGAAAAAACCAGATAGGTACAGGCGATCGGTCTGAAAGAATTAGAACTTATAATTTTCCCCAAGGGAGAGTTACAGATCATAGAATTAATTTAACTTTACATAAATTAGAAGAATTTCTAAGCGGGGATATCCACGAAGAAATGAATGAAAATTTAAGATTAAAAGATCAAGATTTAAAATTGCAAAGTCTAAATTAATATGAAAACTTCTCAGCTTATAAATATTGGATCAGAGATTTTAAAAAAGAATAAAATTGCTTCTCACATACTTGATAGTGAAATTATTCTCTCCAAAATTTTAAATACATCAAGAGAGAGACTGTTAATAAACCAAAGCACAGTTAGTTCAAAAAATATTGTAGAATTTAAAATTAAAATTGTCAGAAGATCCAGAAGTGAGCCAATAGCTTATATTTTTAAAACAAAAGAGTTTATGGGATCAAATTTCTTTATTGATCAAAAATCACTAATACCTAGACCAGAAACTGAATTACTAATCGAACCTATTATAAAGATTTTTAAAAACAAAAATTTGTTTTTTTTAGAGGTTGGTATTGGAAGTGGTTGTATAATGTTATCAATTTTAAATCATTTAAAATATAGCAAAGGTATTGGCATTGATGTTTGTAAAAAAACGCTTAAAAATTCAGAAATAAACCTAAAAAGATTTAAATTAGAAAATAAATGTAAGCTTTTTCACAAATCAGTTGATGAGTTAAACAATACTAAATTTGATTTGGTCATATCCAACCCACCTTATGTAGTAAAAAGAAATATTAAACGTTTATCAAATGATATTAAAAGATTTGAACCATCTATAGCTTTAGATGGTGGAAATGATGGTCTTGACGTAATTAAAAAAGTTATTTACAAGTCTACTAAAGTTCTTAAATTAAATGGCATTTTAGCTTTAGAAATAGGTTACGGACAATATAGGTCAGTAAAAAACCTGTTGATGGTTAATAATTTTAAAGAAAAAATAGTAATTAAAGATTATGAAAACAATATACGTTGTATTTTTAGCACGTTATTAAAAAAATAATTCAATTAATTAAAAAAAAAATTTTAAAGAGATTTAATTTAGTAAAATGGAAATATTCAAATGAGACATGACAAAATAAGAAGGTTCAAGCCGAGAATGAATAAATTCCGTTCGAGAAGACCCTCAAATGGAATGAACAACAACGGGACAATTCATCAAAACAATATTCACAGAAACGGCTTGTCAAGAAATCATGTAAATAAAAATCCTCATAATTTGGAAAGAATAATTGAAAAATACAAAAATTTAGCAAAAGAGGCTTTAAGTTCAGGTGACAAGATTTTACATGAAAATTATTTGCAGCACTCAGATCATTTTTCAAGAATTTTATCAGAATTAGGCTCAAATAAAGTTAAAGAAACTTTTAAAGAAAAAGATAATAATAAAGAAGAACAAAATATTGTTAACGAGCAAAGTTAATTTCTAAGTTCCGCTACCTCAACATCTAACTTAATTCTTTCAATTTCAAATAACTTTCTTTCTTCATCTTTTAAAATTTTTCCAGATGGTAATTTTAGTTTTTGTGAATTAATAAACTTTCCATTATATTTAACCGTATAATGTAAGTGCGGACCAGTTGACATTCCAGTATTTCCAACGTACCCAATAATTTGTCCTTGCCTAACACGCCTCCCAGTTTTTGTTGCAAATTTTGATAGGTGACCATAACCTGTTGTATAAGAAGAATTGTGTCTTATCCTCACACAGTTGCCACCGTTACCGCACCATCCAGCTTTAATTACAGTTCCGTTGCCAGATGCCATGATGGGAGTACCAGTTGGTGCAGCAAAATCAGTCCCATTGTGATGTTTGGTAAAACCTAAAATTGGATGTTTACGAGAACCAAAAGGTGAAGATAATCTTGCACCGTTAATAGGAGTCTTCATTAGAGCTTTTCTAATACTTTTCCCTTTTTCATCGTAGAAATCAAAATCTTTTTTACTCTCAAATCTATACAATTTTATTTTTTGATTATTTACATTGAGATAAGCGTATAAAATTTTGCCTGTTTGTATAAATTTATTTGTATCATCAACATATTTTTCATACATGACTACAAACTCATCACCTTTTCTAATATCTCTTTGAAAATCCACTTCAAAACCAAATATTCTCGCGAATTCAATTATTATATTTGGTTCCATCTTGGCCTTTACAGCTGAACTGTAAAGATTATTAGATATTTTTCCATCAACTACTATCTTTTTTTTAAATAATTGAGTTATATTTTTTGTTATTTCAAGACCATTATTGCCTTTATTAATATTTACGTATGTTGTCTTGGATATTGGATATTCTACTTTAAGCACCTCCATATCTTCTTTATCAGATGATCTTCTAAGCACAAATTTAACTTTTTGATTTGGAATTATATTTGAAAGCTTTCTTCTTTTAATTTCTTTAACAATAAAACTTATTTCTTTTTTCTTAACACTAAATTTTTTAAGTATTAATTCCATGGTATCATTATTCTTTACGATATAATCATACTCAAAATAAGGTGATTTAATTTGATTAAGTAAATAATTTTTTAAAAGAACAGTTTCATTGCTTGAAATAAAGGAGTCTATAGCCTTTAATCTCTTTTTCTTTAAAGTTGACCCATAAGCAAATATTGCGCTAATTAAAAATACTATTAAAAATCCAAATATTACATAGTTTCTTGACACATCAATATCTACGTATAATTTTTTCCAGTAATTAATGGTTTTATTAAACAAGTTTTTTAAAACAACTTTTTTCATTGTAGATTTTTCATATATTCAAAAAAAACGATTTGTACAATGCCAAGTAGTAAAAAAATACCCATTTTATAAGGTTTTTCATCAAAAACAGTTAAATATACGCCTTGATTAATCCCGTAAATTTTGTATAACGGCGTCTCGCTCTAATCGGCATAGAAACTAAGCTTTTAGCATATTTCGATCTGATATGGCGCGATAGTTTTCTCTAAATTTTAGAAAACTCAGCTTTTTTAAATTGTAAAAATTAAGAAGAGAAGTGTGGACGGTTAGGTTAACAAAGAAATTGTCGTACACACTTTAACGAAATTAACTTTAATTTTATTAAAGTTATAAAGCTAGTGTGCGCCGTTATTAAACTTGAGAGTTTGATCATGGCTCAGAACGTACGCTGGCGGCACGCCTTATACATGCAAGTCGAACGCAGTAGCAATACTGAGTGGCAGACGGGTGAGTATAATGTGGGAATCTGCCTTTTGGTTTGGAATAACTCGGGGAAACCTGAGCTAATACTGGATAAGCCCTTACGGGGAAAGCTTTATGCGCCAAAAGATGAGCCCGCACTTGATTAGCTTGTTGGTGAGGTAAAAGCTCACCAAGGCAACGATCAATAGCTGTTCTTAGAGGAAGACCAGCCACATTGGGACTGAGACACGGCCCAGACTCCTACGGGAGGCAGCAGTAAGGAATCTTGCACAATGGGGGAAACCCTGATGCAGCGATGCCGCGTGAGTGAAGAAGGCCTTTGGGTTGTAAAACTCTTTCGTCGGGGAAGAAAATGACTGTACCCGAATAAGAAGGTCCGGCTAACTTCGTGCCAGCAGCCGCGGTAATACGAAGGGACCTAGCGTAGTTCGGAATTACTGGGCTTAAAGAGCTCGTAGGTGGTTAGAAAAGTTGGTGGTGAAATCCCAAGGCTCAACCTTGGAACTGCCATCAAAACTTTCTAGCTAGAGTGTGATAGAGGAAAGTGGAATTTCTAGTGTAGAGGTGAAATTCGTAGATATTAGAAAGAACACCAAATGCGAAGGCAACTTTCTGGATCGCAACTGACACTGAGGAGCGAAAGCATGGGTAGCGAAGAGGATTAGATACCCTCGTAGTCCATGCCGTAAACGATGTGTGCTAGACGTTGGAAATTTATTTTCAGTGTCGCAGCAAAAGCGTTAAGCACACCGCCTGGGGAGTACGACCGCAAGGTTAAAACTCAAATGAATTGACGGGGACCCGCACAAGCAGTGGAGCATGTGGTTTAATTCGAAGATACGCGCAGAACCTTACCAACACTTGACATGTTCGTCGCGAGACCAAGAGATTGGTTTCTTCATTCAGTTGGACGAAACACAGGTGCTGCATGGCTGTCGTCAGCTCGTGTCGTGAGATGTTGGGTTAAGTCCCGCAACGAGCGCAACCCCTACGTTTAGTTACTAACATTTAGTTGAGTACTCTAGACGAACTGCCAGTGATAAGCTGGAGGAAGGTGGGGATGACGTCAAGTCCTCATGGCCCTTACGTGTTGGGCTACACACGTGCTACAATGGCATTTACAATGGGATGCAAAGAGGCGACTCCTAGCTAATCCCAAAAATATGTCTCAGTTCGGATTGTACTCTGCAACTCGAGTACATGAAGCTGGAATTGCTAGTAATCGCGGATCAGCGCGCCGCGGTGAATACGTTCCCGGGTCTTGTACACACCGCCCGTCACACCATGGAAGTTGGTTACACCTTAAGGCAAAGGGTCAAACCTTTGACTACGGTACGATCAGCGACTGGGGTGAAGTCGTAACAAGGTAGCCGTAGGGGAACCTGCGGCTGGATCACCTCCTTTCTAAGGATGACCAAAAATTTCTTTTGGTCACAAAAAATTAGTTAATGTGACCGTCCTCATTTCTCTTCTTCAAAGTGTCTCTATAAAATGACTTTAGGGGCCGGTAGCTCAGGTGGTTAGAGCGCACCCCTGATAAGGGTGAGGTCGGACGTTCGAGTCGTCCTCGGCCCACCATGGTTTTAGGGGGATTAGCTCAGCTGGGAGAGCGCCTGATTTGCATTCAGGAGGTCAGCGGTTCGATCCCGCTATCCTCCACCAAAATTGACACTTTTAGCATTTTTAAATCGTAAATAATTTTATCAATATCTATATCCGATTGTTCGAATAGATGAACAATCAATGAATGTTCGAATAGATGAACATTCCAACAAAAATTTAATTTTAACAGAAAATTTTTTTCTGTGCATTAAATCAAGCGTTTAAGGGCGTATGGCGGATGCCTAGGCACTGAAAGGCGATGAAGGACGTGGTATACTGCGATAAGTTTCGGGGAGCTGTATGCAGGCTTTGATCCGAAAATTTCCGAATGGGAAAACCCAACTCTTAATGAGTTATTTTATACTGAATTCATAGGTATAAAAAGCAAACCCGGAGAACTGAAACATCTAAGTACCCGGAGGAAAAGAAATCAATTGAGACTCCGTTAGTAGTGGCGAGCGAAAGCGGAATAGGCCAGCAAAGTTGATAAGTTAATTTGAATAGTCTGGAAAGGCTAACCACAGCAGGTGATAGTCCTTTAGAAGTAATACTTATTAATTTTCATGAGTAAAGCGGGACACGTGAAATCTTGCTCGAATACAGGGGGACCACCCTCTAAGCCTAAGTACTCTTCAGTGACCGATAGTGAACTAGTACCGTGAGGGAAAGGTGAAAAGAACCCCTATTAGGGGAGTGAAATAGAACCTGAAACCGTATGCCTACAAACAGTCAAAGCTCTTTTTAGAGTGATGGCGTACCTTTTGTATAATGGGTCAGTGACTTAATTTATCCAGCAAGCTTAAGCCGATTAGGTGTAGGCGCAGCGAAAGCGAGTCTTAAATGGGCGAATTAGTTGTATGAATTAGACCCGAAAACGAATGAGCTTACCATGAACAGGTTGAAAGCAGGGTAACACTTGCCGGAGGACCGAACCAGTTGACGTTGAAAAGTCTTTGGATGATTTGTGGTAAGGGGTGAAAGGCCAACCAAATTCGTAGATAGCTGGTTTTCCGCGAAAACTATTTAGGTAGTGCGTTGAATAAACAGACTTTTAGAGGTAGAGCACTAAATGGGCTAGGGGGTGGAAACACCTACCAAACCTAATAAAACTCCGAATGCTAAAAGTCATTCCTCAACAGACAGACTGTGGGTGCTAAGGTCCATGGTCGAGAGGGGAACAGCCCAGATCACCAGATAAGGTCCCTAAATCATGATTAAGTGTGAAAGGATGTGGAGATTCCTAAACAGCCGGGAGGTTGGCTTAGAAGCAGCCATCCTTTAAAGATAGCGTAACAGCTCACCGGTCTAATAGAGTTTCTGCGCCAAAGATGTAACGGGGCTCAAATCATGTACCGAATCTGTGGGTGTGTAATGTCTTCGGACTTTACACGCGGTAGCGGAACGTTCTGTAAGCCTGCAAAGGTGTACCCGCGAGGGACACTGGAGGTATCAGAAGTGCGAATGCTGACATAAGTAACGATTAACAGAGTGAAAAACTCTGTCGCCGAAAATCCAAGGTTTCCTGCGCAAGGTTAATCCGCGCAGGGTTAGTCGGCCCCTAAGACGAGGGCGAAAGCCGTAGTCGATGGGAACAAGGTTAATATTCCTTGACCAGATGAGAGTGACGGATCTCGTAAATTGTAAGTTCTTAATGGATTGAACTTGCCGTGAAGAGGTCCCAGGAAATAACCTCATCATAGACCGTACCCTAAACCGACACAGGTGGATTATTAGAGTATAATTAGGCGCTTGAGAGAATGATGTTGAAGGAACTCGGCAAAATGCTTCCGTAACTTCGGAATAAGGAAGACCTTGAGTTAGGCAACTAGCTCTAGGTGGCACAAGCCAGGGAGAAGCGACTGTTTATCAAAAACACAGGGCTCTGCTAACACGTAAGTGGATGTATAGGGTCTGACGCCTGCCCGGTGCTGGAAGGTTAATATGGTTGGTGCAAGCTAACTGTTGAAGCCCCAGTAAACGGCGGCCGTAACTATAACGGTCCTAAGGTAGCGAAATTCCTTGTCGGGTAAGTTCCGACCTGCATGAATGGCGTAACGATTTCTCCGCTGTCTCCAACATCAACTCAGTGAAATTGAATTCTCCGTGAAGATGCGGAGTTCCCGTGGTTAGACGGAAAGACCCCGTGCACCTTTACTGCAACTTTACATTGGTATTAGAAGCGACATGTTTAGCATAGGAGGGAGACTTTGATATGATAGCGTCAGCTGTCATGGAGTCGTCAGTGAAATACCTCTCTTGTTATTTTTGATATCTAACTGCTAGCCGTAATCCGGCAGCAAGACACTGTATGGTGGGTAGTTTGACTGGGGCGGTCGCCTCCCAAAGAGTAACGGAGGCGTGCGAAGGTAGGCTCAGAACGGTCAGAAATCGTTCGTAGAGTGCAATGGCATAAGCCTGCCTGACTGCGAGACTGACAAGTCAAGCAGAGTCGAAAGACGGTCATAGTGATCCGGTGGTTCTGAGTGGAAGGGCCATCGCTCAACGGATAAAAGGTACGCCGGGGATAACAGGCTGATACCCTCCAAGAGTCCATATCGACGAGGGTGTTTGGCACCTCGATGTCGGCTCATCACATCCTGGGGCTGGAGCAGGTCCCAAGGGTTTGGCTGTTCGCCAATTAAAGTGGTACGTGAGCTGGGTTCAGAACGTCGTGAGACAGTTCGGTCCCTATCTGCCATGGGTGTAGAAGAATTGAGAGGAGCTGTCCCTAGTACGAGAGGACCGGGATGGACATACCACTGGTGGACCGGTTGTAGCGCCAGCTGCAGTGCCGGGTAGCTAAGTATGGAAGAGATAACCGCTGAAAGCATCTAAGTGGGAAACTCGCCTCAAAACTAGTTCTTCCTATAGAGCCGTGGTAGACCACCACGTTGATAGGCTGGATGTGGAAGCGCGGTAACGCGTGTAGCTGACCAGTACTAATAGCTCGATTGGCTTGATTTATGCACTGAAAAAAATTTTTGTATTAAAAACCAATGTTGATAGTTTATTGTTTTTATATTTCAACTTATCTTTGATAGTATTTTTGTTTAAAGTTTTCCAATTATATTTATTATAAAATGATTCCATTTGTTTTTTGCAGTAAAGAATACTACTTAGTTTGTTGAATTTAATAATCAAACTATTGAAATTCATTAAAATATCTGTGTAATTTTTTTTTCTAAATTTTCTTTCAATAATCATTGTATCAAACAGTAAATATTTAATATTTTTTTTTTTTAATTTCATAGAAGACTTCCTCAAACAAGTATATCCAATCAATTTTTTTTTATAAAATAACATATTATGCAGATCCTTTTTTTTTATAACTTTTTTGAAATGTCTTTTTTGACTAGATAAGCCATATTTCCAATGAGAGTTTTTTAGTTTAAGAATTCTCAATCGGTCAAATTTACTTAATCTAGCGGTATTTTTTGAATGCAAAATGATCATTTATTTATTCAATTTTGTTGTTAACTAACTGGCTAAGAATTTTTTTAAAGTTTATATCCATTAATCTCTCAGTCCAGTTTTACATCTAGGTCCATCTAATAAGTTAGAAATTTTTTTGTTATCATTGATATAATTGGACATTTTTTTAAATATATTGTTCAAGATTTCAGAATACTCTTTTAAAATTTTATTATTATAGAAAATACAAGGATAGACATAAGTTGATGTTAAAAAATTTTTTTTTAAAAACTCTTGAGTTAAAAATGTTTTCATTTCTGGTTCTTGGTCATAATTAAACCTTACAGAAGGTAAAGCATCTATACCCTTTATACTAATATTTAATTTATGTTTATACGCAGTTTTTTTCCAAATAAGTTTTATTTGTTTACCTATTTTAGTTATTTTTTTCCAGGACTTAACTCTTTTCATCTCTTTCAAAGTCTCGATAGCAGCTACAGTACCTATTCTATCAGTCCAAAAAGTGCTACTTACAAAAGAACTTTCTAACGTTTTCATAATTTTTTTTGAGCCAACAATTGCACAAATTGGATAGCCGTTTCCAATCGATTTGCCATAAACAACTATATCTGGATTTATTTTAAATTTTTTGTGCAATCCACCAAAGCATTCTCTGAAACCACTAGTGCATTCATCAAAAATTAGACAGATATTTTTTTTCTTTGTAAGTTCTCTAATTTTTTTTAGGAAATTTTTTTTTGTTTTATCTAGTCTAGAAACCTCCATGATTACCGCGCCAATATCATTTTTTTTTATAATGTTTTTGAATTTTTCGATGTCATTAAAATTGAATGCAAATGAGGAATTCCTTAGATTTTTTGGTATTCCATCTTTTCTAATTCCTCTCATTAAATGGGAATTCAAAGAATTTTTTTTTGTAAGAATTGAGGATAGATACCAATCATGCCAGCCGTGATAACCACAAAATGCAACTTTGAATTTTCCGGTGTATGCACGTGCCGCTCTTAGTGCTACTAAATTTGCTTCACCTCCTGTTTTTGTATACCTTACCATTTTAGCCCAAGGCTCAATTTCTAAAAACATCTTAGAAAGAGTAATTTCTTCAATTGAATTTAAAGCTGAAATTTTTTGTATTTTTTTTGGTAAGTTTATTTTTTCTAACTTATATCCCACTGTTCTTCCGTAGCAAATATTAGATATATTTGGGGCTAATATAATTTTTACTCTAGTTTTAAAATCAATTAAGTCTTTTTGTATTTTTTTTTTTATTATTTGAAAACTATATGGATTGTCCCCAATTCCTTTTACATCTTTTACCATAATTAAAACTTGACCTGTCTTAATTAATATTTTTTCAAACAGTATCCGGTGACCCCTATGCCATGGCTGGAATCTTCCTAACATTTGAGAAGTAGGTAATTTATTGTTCCATTTGTATCCAAAAATTTTGTCTTTTAGTTTAATGACATTCATAGGGAG
>CACFZK010000012.1 GCA_902570785.1 uncultured Pelagibacteraceae bacterium
GACAAAGTGCTTTCCTTTATGAAAATTTTGCCATGAAAGATGGGCCACCGCCGGAAATAAATTTATTAAATGAAAAGAATAATGGTTTAGCTGTTCTTGATTTAATCAAAAAAGGGATTGCCTTATCTGTTCATGATGTTTCTTCTGGGGGTATGCTTGTTGCTATGGCTGAGATGTCCATGACTTCAGGTCTTGGATTAAAAATATATAAGCCAAAGAAACTTAAAAATTTTTATGAATATTTCTTTGGTGAAGATCAGGGTAGATATTTGATTGAAGTTTCTAAAAATAATTTGAAAAATTTAGAGACATTATTTAAAAAAAATAATGTTTTTCATGAAAATGTAGCTGAAGTACAAAGTGACACGTTTGAAATCGAGGGTTTATTTTCACTTAAAACTAAAGATCTTCAAATTTGTAATAATCAATGGTATGATAATTTTAATGCCATTAACTAAAAATGAAATTTCGGATATGATTTTGTCTGCATTTCCAGATGCAACACTAGAACTTAAGGATACTATGGGTGACAACAACCATTTTGAAGCAAAAATAATTTCAAAAAACTTTGTAGGTAAATCCAAGATAGAACAACATAAAATGGTTTATAAAGCTTTAAAAGGTAAAATGGGAAATGAGTTACATGCTTTGGCTCTAACCACGGAGGAAAAAAATGGATGAAATAAAAAATAAAATCAAAACAATGATTAATACAAATAATGTAGTTCTTTTTATGAAAGGTACGCCCGACTCTCCCCAGTGTGGTTTTTCAATGGCTGTTACAAATATTCTAAAACATCTTCAAGTAAAATTTGAAGGAGTTAATGTTTTAGAAAGTAATGAAATGAGGCAAGGAATTAAGGATTATACTGACTGGCCTACTATACCCCAACTATATGTAAAGGGAGAATTTATTGGAGGTTGCGATATTGTTAAAGAAATGTTTGAAAAAGGTGAATTGAAAAAACTTTTGGAAAACAAATCTTTATTATCTTGAATAATATTCAATAACTAATTTTGGTTCCATCACCGTAGGGTAAGGAATGTCGGCAAATTTTGGGACTCTTACAAGTTTGGCAGATTTATTTTTTGTATCTAATTGGACATATTCAGGTACATCTCTATCTTTACTTGACAAAGACGATTCTATAACAGTCAGCACTTTAGATTTATCTTTCACCTCGATTAAATCTTCTTCCTTAACAAGATAACTAGAAATATTAACCTTTTTTTTATTTACTCTAAAATGTCCGTGATTAATTAATTGTCTTGCTGCAAAAACTGTTGGAGCAAATTTCGCTCTGTAAATTACAGTATCTAATCTTCTTTCTAAAATCCCAACCAGGTTTTCAGTCGTATTGCCCTTTTTTTTAATTGCGGTCCTATAAACATTTCTAAATTGTCTTTCATTAATGTTGCCATAGTAAGATTTAAGTTTTTGTTTTGCATGTAATTGAACTCCATAATCTGTGGGTTTACCTTTTTTGCTCTGACCATGTTGTCCAGGCGGATAATTTCGTGAATTAAATGGGCTCTTAGGTTTTCCCCATAAATTTACTTTAAGTCTTCTATCGACTTTGTGTTTTGCTCTTATTCTTTTTGTCATTAAAAAATTGTTTATAGTCTTTATGTGATATTTGTCAATTGTTCTTATAGTTTACTAAAAATACTTGATAAAATCCTTAATTCCTTATTACTTAATTCAGTCCTTCCGAAAATATTACGAAGATTTATTAACATGCTTTTTCTCTTTTCAGAAGGTTGAAAAAAACCTTTTTTTTCCAAACGATCCTCTACAAAACGCATAAAATTATTAAGTTTTTTTTTTGTTAATGACATCGTTTAATTTTTTATCTTTATTAAAATAACTACTTTTAATATTTTTGAATATTTCGTAACAAACTATAATAAGACTATGAGATAAATTTATTGACTCGAGTTTTTTACTAACTGGAATTTTAAAAATATAGTTACAATAGACTATATCTTCGTTAGATAATCCTGAAGCCTCCGGCCCAAACATAATACCAATTTTTTTATTTTTATTTCTTTTAACGCTTTTTATAAATTCATTAAAAGATAAATGTTTTTTATTAATATCTCTTTTTCTTGCTGAAGAGGCATAAACAATATCATATTTATTTATAGCTTTTTCTACACTAGAAAATACTTTGGTCCTTTTAAGTATATTCTTAGCACCAACAGAGGTTGCGATTGCCTTTTTACTTGGCCAATGTTCTTTAGGACTTACTAAATCCAAAGAGGAAAAGCCAAAATTTTTTAAGCACCTTGCAGAAAATCCAATGTTTTCTGGTAACTGTGGTTTTACCAAAATAAAACCGGTTCTGTTAATCATTTGCTGGAGCTTTTTCTTTATATAATTTGTAATCCAAACTATCAATCAATGCTTTGAAAGAAGCATCTATAATATTGGGAGACACACCAATAGTAAACCAATTCTTACCATCTTTGTCTGTGCTTTCTATTGAAACACGTGTTGTTGCGTTAGTTCCTGTGTTTAATATTCTAACTTTATAGTCAACAAGTTTTAAATCTTTAAGATATTTAGAATACTTTCCAACTTTATCTACATTAGACCTTATTGCATTATCTAAAGCATTAACTGGACCATTCCCAGATCCCTCACAAATAATCTCTTTACCATCAACCTCAATATGCGCTTTCGCAAAGGAATTAATTTTATCTTTTGAATCCCTTTTCACTGAGACATCGTATTTAGAAATAGTTAAATATTTTGGTATTTCGCCCAAAAGTCGTCTCGCTAATAACTCAAATGATGCATCTGCTCCGTCATAAGAATAGCCGGCAAACTCTCTGTCTTTTACCTCGTTTAATAATTTTTGTATCTTTGGGTCACTTTTGTCAATTTTGATTCCATATTTTTCCAATCTTGACATAATATTTGATTTTCCAGATTGATCTGAAACAACAATATTTCTAAAGTTCCCTACCAAGTTAGGATCTATATGTTCGTAGGTTTTGGGATCCTTTGTTACTGCAGAAACATGTAGACCTCCTTTATGTGCAAAGGCTGAGGCCCCTACATATGCGGAGTGTCTATTAGATTTTCTATTAAGAATTTCATCTAATAATCTCGAGCAATCTGTTAATGTTTTCATTTTATCTTTGGAAATACCTATTTCAAAATTTTTTGCAAAACTTTCCTTTAAAACAAGTGAAGGAATAACAGAAATTAAGTTTGCATTGCCACATCTTTCTCCTAATCCATTGATTGTTCCTTGAATTTGGCGAGCACCTGATAATACTGCTGTCAAAGAATTTGCTACAGCATTTTCTGTGTCATTGTGAGCATGAATACCTAAATTTTTTCCTGGAATACTTTTTGAAACTTTTAAAACTATTTCTCCAACTTCATGCGGAAGTGTTCCTCCATTCGTATCACAAAGAACAATCCATCTTGCCCCTTCATCATATGCAGTTTTTATACAACTTAGTGCATATTCAGGATTATTTTTATATCCATCAAAGAAATGTTCTGCGTCAAACATAAACTCCTTTTTGTTTTTTATAAAAATTTTTGCCGACTCTTTAATATTTGCCAAATTTTCTTTATTTGTTATACCTAAAGCTTTTTCAACATGAAAATCCCAGGACTTACCCACTAAACAAACAGCTGGTGTATTTGAATTTATAATTGCAGCTAATCCAGGATCATTTTCAGCACTTCGTCCAGATCTTTTGGTCATACCGAAAGCTGTCAGTATTGTATTTCCTAAATAAGGTGGTTTATTAAAAAAAGTTGTATCTAGTGTATTAGCACCCGGCCATCCGCCTTCTATATAATCAACACCTAAATCAGCAAGTGATTTTGCTATTTTATTTTTATCGTCGATTGAAAAATTCACACCTTCAGTTTGAGCACCATCTCTCAATGTGGTATCAAAAATATATAATTTTTCTTTGCTCATTTATATTTCCAAATTGTTTTGTTATTTTTGTCCTCAATAATTACACCTTTACTCTCGAGTTCTTTTCTTATGATATCTGCTAATTTATAATCACCTTTTTTCCTTGCTAAATCTCTATCTTTAATTTTACTTTGGATAGTTTTTTGATCAATTTTTGATCTTGCTTTTTTAAATTTATTCCATGTTTCTAAATCTTCCTCTAATAACCCGATAAGTTTGCATCCAGCGAGGAAAATTTTTTTTGAAGTACTATCACCTTTTGATGCTTTATCAAAAAGCAAATGAAGTTTTGTTATATAACCTGGAGTGTTTATATCCTCCAAGAGTGGTTCTAATAAATCTTGGTTTAAAACATCTTCCTTATTATTTTCAAACTGTGTATACCACTTATCAAGAGTATTCTGACTTTCTTTAATTAAATTTTCATTCCAATCTAATGGTTGTTTGTAGTGCGAACTCAAGAGAGCAAGCCTAATAACCTGACCGTTTATTGTTTTTCTCATTTTTTCAATAGTAACAATATTTCCTAAAGATTTTGACATTTTTTTTTTATTAAAAGTAACATAGCCATTATGTAACCAATAGTTTGCAAATTTATCTGCTTTATTTGCGCAACATGACTGTGCAATCTCATTTTCATGATGTGGAAAAATAAGATCCAATCCTCCTCCATGAATATCAAAATTTTTTCCAAGAAATTTTTCACTCATTACTGAGCATTCTAAGTGCCACCCTGGTCTTCCTCTTCCCCACGGCGAATCCCAGCCTGGGTCTTCTGCTTCTGATGGTTTCCAAAGAACAAAATCTAGAGGATGTTTTTTTGATTTTGATATCTCTACTCTTGCACCCGCAACTAATTCCTCAGGATTTTTTTTTGATAACTTTCCATAATTTTTAAATGAATTTATTGAAAAATATACATGCTTATCTTTTTCGTAAGCATGATTATTTTGTAAAAGATTTTCAGTCATAGTGATCATGCCTTTAATATGTTCAGTAGCTTTTGGTTCTAAATTTGGTTTTAAACAATTTAAATACACGCAATCATCATGAAAACTTTTCGTAATTGATGATGTAAGTTCATCTATTGATATTTTTTTATTTTTTGAGCTTTCTATAATTTTATCATCTATATCAGTTATATTTCTTACGTATGTAATATTTGTTTTTCCGAAAAGTTTAGACAAAACTCTGTACAAAACATCAAATACAACTAAAGGTCTTGCATTACCTACATGTGGAAAGTCATAAACTGTAGGGCCACAAACATACATCCCAATTTTTTTTGGATTAATTGGTACAAACGTTTCTCTTTTGCCAGTTATAGTATTTGATAAGTTAAGTTGATTATTCTTCATTAAATGTACATACCGGTATTGGATTCATTTTGTGTAAATTTTTCTTTCTTATCTCTAAATATTTTTTGTAATTTTGGTCATTTTTATTGATCATTGCTTTTTCAAGCTGTTCATAAGTCATGCCAAGCTGTTGTACATCATTTCTTCCATCATTCCATAGTCCATCTGTTGGTTCTGAGTTAATAATTTTTTCAGATACACCAAGGAATTTTCCGAGTTCCCACACTTGAGTTTTAGTACAATCAGCGATTGGAGAAATATCTACTCCACCATCACCATATTTAGTATAGAAGCCAACACCAAAATCTTCGACTTTATTCCCGGTGCCCACAACTAATCCTGAATTAGCTGCAGCAACTTGATATAAAGTAGCCATTCTCAACCTTGCTCTTGAATTTGCATAACCATGTTCGTTATCAAAATTATTCAAAACCTGTGAGAAAGAGTTGAAAATTTTGTCCATTTCAATCAAATGGTGTTCTACATTTTTATATTTGTCTTTTAACCATTTGGCATGTTTTAGGCTTAGGTCGTGTTGAGACTTTATTTGTTTAATTGGCATTGTTAACACAATCGTTTTACGTCCAGTACTTGCACATAAAGCGCTAACTACAGAAGAGTCGATACCTCCTGAAATACCAATAATAAGTGACTTTGGTTTGTAAGATGAATCGTCACAATAATTATTGATCCATTTCGTTATTATATCTGCTCTTTTTTTTACATCCATAATTAGTACCTACCTCTCTTTTAAGGTCAGGTCTTAATAATTACAATAATTATTAAGACGCGGCTTGAATAATTTTGTTTGAAATTTTTGAATTTTTCTTTATTTCTTCTGAAATTAAGAAAGCTAACTCTAAAGCTTGGTTAGCATTTAATCTTGGATCACAATGAGTTCTGTATCTATTAGATAAATCTTTTTCAGATATTTTTTGTGCTCCACCAGTACATTCTGTCACATCTTGACCTGTCATTTCTATGTGTAAACCACCTGCGTAGCTTCCTTCAGACTGACTAACTGCAAAGAAATTTTTAACTTCCTTTACAACGCTGTCAAAAGTTCTTGTTTTAAAACCAGTTGCAGCTTTTATAGTATTTCCATGCATTGGATCACAAGACCAAACTACATTTAATCCTTCCTTTTTAACTGATTTAATTAGTTTGGGTAAATATTTTTCAACATTATCAGCACCGAAACGGGAAATTAATGTCATTCTACCGGGCTCGTTATTAGGATTTAAAATATTACAAAGCTTAATTAATTCATCAGCTTTTAAAGTTGGTCCGCATTTTAAACCAATTGGATTCTTGATTCCTTTACAAAATTCAACATGTGCACCATCTAGTTGTCTTGTTCTATCTCCGATCCAGACAAAGTGAGCAGAAGTATCATGATATTCGCCAGTAGTTGAGTCAACTCTGGTCATAGCTTGTTCAAAAGGCAAGTGTAATGCTTCGTGTGAAGTATAAAAATTTACAGTTCTTAATCTTCTATTGTTATCTGAGTTAATGCCACAAGCCTCCATAAAAGCTAAAGCATCACTGATTTTATCTTCTATCTCTCTATATTTTCCTTTGGTTCTATCTTTAATAAATCCTAAGTTCCATAAATGCACCTGTCTCAAATCTGCAAATCCACCCTGAGAAAATGCTCTTAGTAAATTTAATGTTGAAGCTGATTGTGCGTAAGCTCTAAACAATCTTTTGGCGTCAGGTAGTCTTGCTTTTTCTGTAAATTCCATTCCATTTATATTGTCACCTAAATAACTAGGTAATTCTATTCCATCTTTTTTTTCAGTTGCAGCGCTTCGTGGCTTAGAAAACTGTCCAGCAATTCGTCCGATTTTTACTACAGGCACAGATGCTGATGCTGTTAACACTAATGACATTTGTAAAATAATTTTGAAAGTATCCCTAATATTATCTGGGTGGAACTCAGCAAAACTCTCAGCGCAATCTCCTCCTTGCAAAAGAAATGCTTTGCCTTGAACAACATCTGCTAAAGCTTTCTTAAGTGATCGTGTCTCACCTGCAAAAACTAAAGGTGGATATTTTTTTACCTTGCTTAAAACCAAATCAAGTTCTTTTTGATCTTGGTACTCTGGTAAATGCTTTGCTGGAAATTTTTTCCAACTATTTAAAGTCCATTTTTTCATGTTCAACCCTTGGTGGATATTTATAGTATTATTGCAATTTATTCAACCGTAACTGATTTTGCTAAGTTTCTTGGCTTATCTATATCGCATTTTTTGAATAAAGCTACGTGATATGAAAGAAGTTGAAGAGGAATAGTAAAAATAAAAGGTGTAAGGGTTAAATCAGAGTCTGGCAAATTAATCTGAAACCTAATATTTTCACTTATTACTTTCCCATCCGAATTAGTTAACAATAGCACTTTTCCCCCTCTAGCTATGACCTCTTGCATATTTGATAAAGTCTTTTCAAAATATTTGTCTTTTGGCGCAATAACAACAACTGGTAGACCATCCTCTATTAGTGCTAAAGGACCATGTTTCATTTCTCCAGCAGGATAACCTTCCGCATGTAAGTAAGAGAGTTCTTTTAATTTCAGAGCACCTTCTAATGCGATTGGAAATGATGATCCTCTGCCTAAAAACATTGAACCTTTAGACTCATAAATATCTTTTGCAATTAGTTGAATTTTTTCTTCTTCTTTTAATGCTTCACTGATAAGTGCAGGTAATTTTTTTAATTCAGAAATTTTCCTTTTATATTCAACATTTTGCATGTCATTTCTAACTTCAGAAATTTTTAAAGAGAGTAAATATAAAACTAACATTTGACCAAGAAAAGCTTTTGTGGATGCCACTCCTATTTCTGGTCCAGCATGTATCGGCAAAACACAATCTGAGTTTCTAGCTATTGAGCTTTCAACATTATTTATAACTGAACAAGTCTTAACGTTTTGCTTTTTACACAAATCTAAAGCGGCATACGTATCAGCGGTTTCACCAGATTGCGATACAAAGATATACAGAGCTTTTTTGTCGAATCTAACTTTTCTATATCTAAATTCTGATGCTATATCGACTTCAATATTTACTGATGTGAACTCCTCAAACCAATATTTAGCTACCAAGCAAGAATGGTATGCGGTTCCACATCCAATCAATACTATCTTATTGATTTCTTTTGGATCTAATGGAAGGTTGTAAAAATTTATTTCCTCTCTGATTTTATCAATATATTCTTTTAAACAAGTTTTAGTAGTAACGGGTTGTTCAAAGATTTCTTTTATCATAAAATTCTTATAGTTACCTTTGCTAACTGATGCTTTGTCTTCAGAAAGCGTAAAAATTTCTTTATTAATTTTGTCTTTATTATGATTATAAAATTTAACTTCATCTTTAGATAAAACACATACATCTCCGTCATCTAAATATGAAATTTTGTTTGTCATAGACTTTAAAGCATATGAGTCAGAACCTAAATAATTTTCATTACTTGAGTAACCAACAGCTAAAGGGCTACCTCTTCTGGCACCGATAACAAAATCTTTATGATATTTAAATATTATACCTAAAGCAAAACTGCCTTTGAGCATGTCTATAGTTTCAAATACAGCTTTTAATGGATCTAATTTTTTTAATTTTTCTGTAAGAAGAACTGTTATTACCTCAGTATCTGTTTGTGATTTAAAAGTTATTCCTGATTTTTCAAATTGTTTCTTTAATTGATCAGAATTTTCTATTATTCCATTATGCACCACTGAAACTATCTCGCTTGAATGTGGATGGGCATTAATTTCATTTGGAACTCCATGTGTTGCCCATCTTACATGGCCAATTCCTAGATTTCCCTCGTTTGGACTTTGAAATAAAATTTTTTCGAGCTTCTCTACTCTACCTGAACATTTTTTTTCATTTATTCCACCATTTGAAATTGTTGCAAGACCTGCGGAGTCATAACCACGGTATTCTAATTTTTTTAAGGCATTTACTATATTGGTAGAAACTTTCTTATTACTGGCTATGCCTATTATCCCACACATTATTTTTTCCTCTTATAATTTTCTATTTCTTCTTGTTCAGACCTTTCCAAGGCCAAAGAGTTCTCTTTTACATCTCTTGTGATTACAGAACCAGCCCCAATAATTGATTTTTTTTTAATTCTAACTGGAGCGACTAAAGATGTATTTGATCCAACAAAAACATTGTCAGAAATAATAGTTTTATTTTTTTTAATTCCATCATAATTACATGTGATCGTTCCAGCCCCAATATTAGTATTTTTACCAATCTCACTATCACCAATATAAGACAAGTGATTTACCTTTGATTTAGATTTAATTTTAGATTTTTTTGTCTCTACGAAATTTCCAATTTTAACACCTGACATTAAATGTGTTCCTTCTCTAATTCTGGCGTAAGGTCCTATTGTTACTTTATTTTCAATTTTTGCACCCTCAATATGACTGAATGATAAAATTTCAACGTTGTTACCTATTCTCACTTTTTTTCCGATAACTACATAAGGATTAATCGTCACATTTTTTCCAAATTTAGTATCTTTAGATAGAAATATTGTTTCGGGAGCAATTAAATTTACACCAGACTTTAAAGCTTTTTTTCTTAATCTTTCTTGATTTACTTTATATGCAACAGCTTTTTTAAATTTTGAATTTGTGTTCATAAAAATTTCTCTTTACATTAGAATTATGATTGTAATAAGTCACAAAATATTTCTTATTACAACTTGAACAAAATGACTCAAAAATTAACAATTTTATTTGATCTAGATGGTACACTAGTTAATACAGCCCCTGATCTCATGGCTGCACACAATCACGTTATGAAAAAATTTGGTTACCAACAAAAAAATCTTGGTGATATTAAACATATTGCTGGTAAAGGTGCGTGGATAATGATGCAAAGATCTTTCAAAGAGGAGATTAAAGATGAAAAATTAAAAAAAGAAATGGTAAGAGAATTTTTAGATTATTATGCTAAAAATATTGACAATAATAGTACACCAATAAATGGTGTAACTAGTTTTTTAAAATGGGCAAAATCAAAAAAGATCCCTATGGCTGTATGCACAAATAAGCAAGAGAGACTTGCGGTTGATTTATTAAAAAAAATAAAGTTAGAGGAATATTTTCATTATGTAGCTGGTTGTGACACATTTGATTTTAACAAACCCGATCCTAGACATCTAACAAATGTGATTGAAATAATTGGTGGAAACGTAAATAAAGCTATAATGATTGGTGATAGTGAAGTGGACTCTCAATCCGCAACTAACGCTAAAATTCCTTTTATATTAGTTGAAGATGGATATACAGAAAAGAAAGTTGATCAAATTCCGCATGATATTGTCGTTAAAAATTTTTTAAACTTTGAAAAAACAATTGAAAAATTTTTATGATAGATTTTCAACTACTATCTGCATTGGTAACTTATTATTTTATTATGTTTGCAACCCCTGGGCCTAATAATGCAATGTTAACAGCTTCTGGGTTGAAATTTGGTTTTGTAAAAACTTTACCACACTTAATAGGGATACCTTTGGGCCATATTTTTCAAATAAGTCTTGTGTGTTTTGGCTTTGGTAATCTTTTTATATTATTTCCAGAATTACAATTTTATATGAAGATGTTATGTTTCGTTTATTTAATATATTTAGGCTGGAAAATTATTGGCTCTTTCAGTTTGGTTGAAAAAGATACAGGTGGTCGACCTTTAAAATTTTATGAGGCATCTTTATTTCAGTTTATTAACCCCAAAGCTTGGGCAGTTGCTATTACTGTTGCCTCTGGTTTTTTCCCTGCTGAAGAAAACTTTATTATTGCTACAATGTTCTTAGTGATTACTGCAGCAATTGTTTGTTTTCCATCTATATGTATTTGGGCAATTTTCGGTAATAGTTTAAGAATCTTTATAAAAAACACAAAAGCCAAAAAAATAACTGAATATATTTTGGCAATTTTGTTAGTTTTAACTGCTATAGTTGTATTATTAAAATAGTCTTTGATTTTATATTTTTGTTTTAATATAAAAACTTGATGCATTTTACAAAAAAAGATGCCAAAACAAAAAGGAAAGATTTTTTAAATAATCTTAAAGAAAAAAAATTGCTTAGATTTCCTGGTGCTTACAATCCTTTATGTGCAAAATTAATTGCAGAGATAGGATTTGATGGCGTATATATATCCGGTGGAGTTATGTCTAATGATCTTGGAATTCCAGATATAGGTTTAACTACTTTAAAACATGTAAGTTATAGAGCAGGTCAAATTGCTAAAGTTACTGATTTACCGACAATAGTCGATGCAGACACTGGTTTTGCAGATTGTAGCAAGACAATAGAAACTTTTGAAGAAATGGGTCTATCTGGATGTCATATAGAAGATCAAATTGCAGAAAAAAGATGTGGTCATTTAGATAACAAAGAACTTATTTCAAGAGATGAAATGATAAAAAAAATTAAAGAAGCAGTTGACTCAAGAAAAGATCAAAATTTTTCAGTTATTGTAAGAACTGATGCTAATCTTGTAGAAGGACTTGAAAAAACAATTGAGAGAGTAAAAGCATATGAGGCTGCTGGTGCAGATATAATATTCCCGGAGTCGATGAAAGATGAAAAAGAGTTTGAGAGTATTAGAAAAAATTCTAAAGTGTTTTTATTAGCTAATATGACAGAATTTGGGAAATCAAAACTATTATCCACAAAAGAATTAAAAGATTTAGGTTATAATATTGTCATATATCCAGTAACAACGCAAAGATTGGCAATGAAAAGTGTGGAGGACGGTTTAAAGTCCATTTTTAAGGATGGACATCAAAATAATATTATAGATAAAATGCAAACTCGAAAAAGATTGTATGAATTAGTGGAGTATGAAAAGTATAATACTCCTGATAAAAAAATTACTGATTTTAAAACAGAGGGGCACGAATAAATATGGCCGAAGAAATTAAAAAAGGTTTGATGGGAATAGTTGTTGATGAAACTACTATCTCTCAAGTAATGCCCGAAATTAACTCTTTAACCTACAGAGGTTATAAAGTTCAGGATCTATGTGAAAAATGCAGATTCGAAGAGGTAGCTTATTTAGTTTTGAATGGTGAACTACCAAAATCTAAAGAGCTTAAAAAGTTTATTAAAGAAGAGAGAAGTAATCGTAAATTATCAAAACAAATCTTAAATGATATTAAAAATATGCCAAAGAAAGCACATCCAATGGATGCAATAAGATCAGCAGTCAGTTTGATGGGTCTTGAAGACAAAGACGCAAGTGACAATTCTCCAAAAGCAAATATGAGAAAAGCGATGAGAATTTTTGCGCAAACACCTACAGCCGTTGCTGCTTATTTTAGAGCAAGAAAAGGTAAAAAATTTATACCTCCTAATAAAAAATTATCGTATTCAGAAAATTTCTTCCATATGATGTTTGGTAAAGTTCCAAATAAAGAAATAGTAGAAGCTTTTGATGTTTCAATGATACTTTATGCAGAACATAGTTTTAATGTTTCAACTTTCACAGCAAGAACAATTACAAGTAGTTTGTCTGATATGCATGGTGCAATAACAGGAGCGATTGCTAGTCTTAAAGGACCTTTGCATGGGGGTGCTAATGAAGCAGTGATGCACATGTTTAAAGAAATTAAATCACCTCAGAAAGCTAAATCTTGGATTAATAATGCATTAGATAAGAAAAAAGTTGTTATGGGTTTTGGTCATAGAGTCTATAGAAGCGGTGACTCTAGAGTTCCAACCATGAAGAAATATTTTTTGAGAGTAGCCGAGTTAATGAAAAACACTAAATATCCGGAGATGTATAATACTTTGGAAGAAGTAATGCTTGAAAGAAAAAATATTCATCCTAACGTTGATTATCCATGTGGACCAACTTACCATTTGATGGGAATAGATACAGATTTTTTTACACCTGTTTTTGTCATGGCTAGAATTACCGGGTGGTCTGCTCATATCATGGAGCAACATACTGCAAATAAATTAATTAGGCCTTTATCTAAGTATAAAGGAAGTGAGCACAGAGAGGTGCTAGCTTTAAATATAAGATAATTATATTGTTATTTTTGCAAATCTTTTTTCAATAACTTCGAATTTTAATTTTTTTTCTTTAACAAATTGATCAACGGCCTTCTTAACACCTGTAATATAGTCTGCATCTTGATAATCATCACACAAAATTATTGCATCTTTATTTGAAGAAATTTTATTAAAAACTAAATTTAGATCATTAAAAACAGTCTCAAAACTATGTCCCCCATCTAAAAATGCGAAATCAATATTTTCTATATCCAAATGTCTTAAAATCTTATTAGAATTTCCCTTAATTAAGGTGATGTTTTTTGAAAAACTTTTTAAAAATTTTTGAACACTTTCATAAGAATTTAAATTTTCTCTTAAAATTATATTATAAAATAAGTTTTTTATTGGATTAGAAAAATTTTGTTTTTTCAAATAGTTGGGTACCTTTTCATCTTCACCTGCTTTATCCCCAAACAAGTCTATACCAACATATTTGAAATTTCCTGAATGAATAATATTTAAAAGTTCACAAACATTTCGTGCGGTAACACCACAGAAAACACCCACTTCCAGAAAAACCTTGGGTTTATGTTGGTTAACAATATTTAAAAAAATGTTTCCCCAATTTTTTTTTAATCCTGATTTTCTCCAGTAGTTTTTATAATCAACGCTCAATGATTAGGAAAATGCTTCTGCCCAAGAACCTTTTGTAGAAGCTTTAGAATATTCTGTAGCTCTACCTTCAAAAAAGTTCATATGTTCAACGGCGTTGAGCATTGTATCTAACCAGGTAAGAGGGTTTTTATCGATTTTGTAAATCGGCTGTAAACCAAGTTGGATTAATCTTCTGTCACCTATCCATCTAATATATTTCTTAACTTGATCAGCGGTTAGACCTTGTATTGGTCCCATCTTGAAAGCTAAGTCTATAAATGCGTCTTCATGAGCGATAATTGTTTTGCATGCATCATAAAGTTCATTTTTTAATTTTTCTGTCCAGATCTCAGGGTTCTCTTTAATAAAGGCTCTGAAAAGTCTGATCATAGAATTACAATGAAGTGTTTCGTCTCTTACTGACCAAGTAACTATTTGACCCATACCTTTCATCTTATTATGCCTTGGAAAATTTAGAAGTATTGCAAAACTTGCAAAAAGTTGAAGTCCTTCAGTAAAGGCACTGAATACTGCTACGGTCTTAGCTATATCTGCTTTTGAGTTAACATTAAATCCTTGCATGTAATCATATTTATCTTTCATCTCTTTATACTTCATGAAAGCAGAGTATTCTGACTCTGGCATACCTATAGTATCAAGTAAATGAGAATAAGCTGCTATGTGCACTGTCTCCATGGCAGCAAAAGCAGTCATCATCATTAGGACTTCTGTTGGTTTAAAAACAGTTGTGTAATGTCTTAAATAACAGTTATTAACCTCAACATCAGCTTGCGTAAAAAATCTAAAAATTTGAGTTAATAAGTTCTTTTCCTCTTGAGATAAGTTTTTCTGCCAATCTCTTACATCGTCTCCAAGCGGCACTTCCTCTGGTAACCAATGAATTCTTTGTTGAGTTAACCATGCATCATAGCACCATGGATACCTAAAAGGTTTATAAACTGGATTTTCTACTAACAACCCGCCTTTAAAAATTTCTTTTTCTTTTTTTAAATTAATTACTGACATGATAAACACTCCTCATATTTGTTATCCTCATTACTTGATTCTTTTTTGTTTGAATAAACATTCTTTGTCACATCTGTTGATGAACCTGCATTAATATTTTCGGCTCTCTGAATAGATTTAGATCTACAATAATAAAGGCTTTTTAGACCTTTTTTCCAAGCTTGAAAATGTAATTGGTGAAGATCTTTTTTATGCACGTCTGCAGGTACAAAAACGTTAACTGATTGTGCTTGTGAAATGTGTGGAGTTCTATCTGCTCCTAATTCAACAATCCACCTCTGATCTATTTCGAAAGCTGTTTTAAATGTTTCTTTCTCTTCTTTGGTTAGGAATTCAAGATGAGAAACTGACCCTTGATTAGTTGTTATACTAGACCAAACTTCATCTGTATTTTTTCCATGTTTTTCTAAAAGTTTCGCCAAATACTTATTTCTAACATTGTATGAACCAGATAGAGTTTTGTGTGTATAACTGTTGGCAGCGATAGGTTCAATCCCAGGTGAGGCTCCACCACAAATAATTGAAATTGAGGCTGTTGGCGCAATTGCAGTTTTGTTTGAAAATCTCTCTTTTATTCCAAACTCTTCTGCGTCTGGGCACGCCCCTCTTTCCTCCGCAAGATCTTTTGATGCTTGGTCAACCTTTTTTTGAATCAATGTAAATATTTTTTTATTCCATACTTTGCTCATTACAGATCCAAAGGGAATTCCCTTTTGTTGAAAATAAGAATGTAATCCCATAACACCCAAACCTACACTTCTTTCTCTTGCTGCTGCATATTTTGCGTTTGCAAAACTATCAGGTGCTTTATTAATAAAATCTGTGAGAACATTGTCTAAAAATCTCATTATATCCTCAACAAAATTTTCATCATCTTTCCATTCATCGTATTTTTCTATATTTAAAGAAGATAAACAACACACTGCTGTTCTTTCGTTTCCTTCCCTATCTTTTCCTGTTGGTAATGTAATCTCGCTGCAAAGATTTGAAGTTTTAACGGTTAGTCCTGCTAATTTATGATGCTGAGGTATTTGTCGGTTCACAGTATCAATATAAATTATGTAAGGTTCGCCTGTTTCCACTCTTGCAGTTAAAAGTCTTATCCATAGATTTCTTGCAGATAAAGTTGCTTGAACTGATCCATCTTTTGGACTTTTTAAAGCCCACTGACTATCTGTTTCAACTGCTCTCATAAAGGCATCGGAAACTAAAACACCATGATGTAAGTTTAAAGATCTCCTGTTTGTATCGCCACCTGTTGGTCTTCTCATTTCTATAAACTCTTCTATCTCAGGATGATCAATTGGAAGATAACACGCTGCAGATCCTCTTCTTAGTGAGCCTTGGCTAATAGCCAAAGTTAGTGAGTCCATCACTTTGATGAAAGGTATTATCCCTGAAGTTTTGCCAACTTTACCAATCTTTTCTCCAATGGATCTTAGGTTGCCCCAATAACTTCCTATTCCTCCACCTCTTGCTGCTAGCCAAACATTCTCGCTCCATAAATCTAAAATACCATTCAAACTATCTCCCGCTTCGTTTAAAAAACATGAAATGGGCAAGCCTCTTTCTGTACCTCCGTTAGATAAAACTGGTGTAGCCGGCATGAACCATAAATTGCTGATGTAATTGTAAAGCCTTTGGGCATGAAGATTATTGTCAGCATAAGTGCTTGCAACTCTTGCAAAAAGATCTTGAAAAGATTCGTTCTGTCCTAAATATCTGTCACTTAAAGTTGCTCTACCAAAGTCAGTAAGATTTTTATCTCTTGATCGATCAATTTTAATTATAATTCCTTTGTCGTTCTGAAAAAGTTCTGTTTCCTGATTTAAAGAGAATAAATCTGGCTTTTTATCATTAATGTTTTTTGAAAAGTTACTATCTTCCATCTTGCCTAAATTCGAGACAGCCTTTTCTATCGCCAAAGTTACATTTTTATTCATAATTTCCTTATTTAAATGACTTAATTTAATAAAACAACTATATGTTGTGTTACAAGTAAGTTAATACACCATATAACATATATATCAAGAGAACATTATATGAACATAAATGTTTTTTCAAGTTTAAAATAATTCTGTTAAATCTAATGTTAATAAATCAATTGAAATAATGAAAATCAAGGAAAGTGGATTTAGGGAATATGATGCAAGATGGCTGTATCCTAAGGATATTGATTTAGAGGGTGTAGAGGAACTTGGTAAAGGATTAGGCACACAGGTTATAAATAAAACAAAAAAAAAGAACCCAAAAATAATTGTTGGTCATGATTACAGATCATATAGCGAAGAAGTAAAAACATCTTTCAAAAAGGGTTTAATTTCAACAGGATGTAATGTTGAAGACATAGGTCTTTCACTAACTCCCACTGTTTATTACGCTCAGTTCAAACTAGGTTCTGATGCGATAGCCATGATAACAGCTAGCCATAATGAAAATGGTTGGACAGGTGTGAAAATGGGAATTGAAAAAGGTCTTACCCATGCACCTGAAGAAATGAATGAATTGAAAGAAATAACTTTGAAAAAAAAATTTATCATTGGAAAAGGAAGTGACAAAAAAATTATAGATTTTCAAAAAACGTATATAAAAGATTTCATTAATAAAAATAAGATAAAAAATAAAATAAAAGCTGTAGTTGCATGTGGAAATGGAACAGCTGGTGTATTTGCACCTGCAATCTTAAAAGGAATTGGTTGTGATATTATTGAGTTAGATTGTAAATTAGATTTCACTTTTCCAAAATATAATCCTAATCCAGAAGATTTAAAAATGTTAGAAGCTATATCTAGATGTGTAATAGAAAATAATGCCGACATAGGTTTTGGATTTGATGGTGATGGTGATCGTGTTGGTGTGATAGATGAAAAAGGCGAAGAAATATTTGCAGATAAAATTGGTTTGGTCATCGCAAGAAATTTATCTAATACTTATAAAAACTCAAAGTTTATTGTAGATGTTAAATCTACTGGTTTGTATATTAAAGATGAAATTCTTTTAAAGAATAATTGTAAAACAATTTACTGGAAAACTGGTCACTCTCATATTAAAAGAAAAGTAAATAGAGAGAAAGCCTTAGCTGGTTTTGAAAAAAGCGGACACTTCTTTTTTAATAATCCGATAGGTTATGGTTACGATGATGGAATTAATTCAGCAATTCAAATTTGTAAATTGTTAGATAATGAAAATAGAAAAATGAATTCTATAATTAGTTCTCTGCCCAAAACATTTCAATCACCTACTATGGCTCCTTTCTGTAAAGATGAGGAAAAATACAAAGTTGTTGAAGAATTAGTAGAAAAAGTAAAAGAAATAAAAAATAAAAAAATAAAAATAGATGATAAATTTATTAAAGAAATTTTAACTGTAAATGGTGTAAGATTTATTTTGGAAGATAGTTCCTGGGGATTAATAAGAGCCTCTTCGAATAAGCCATCATTAGTGGTGGTCGTTGAAAGCACCACATCGGATCAAAGTAAAAAAAGAATATTCCATTTTATAGATAATTTATTGAAAGAGACTGGTAAAATTGGTGAATATGATCAAAAAATTTAATAGTTAATAAAGTCGTATAAAAATCTACTTGCTATAAGAATAAGAAAAAAACCGAACAATTTTGTAATGATTTCTCTTTTTATTTTGTGAACCGAGGTAGCTCCAACCTTAGCCATGATGATTGTAATTGGTATAAAAATAAGAAAAGCAGGTATGTTAATAAAACCAAAGCTTAGAGGGATGTCGTTTTTGACTATTATTCCAGAAATTAAAAAACCTAAACAACCAAATACAGCTATTAAAAAACCAATGGATGCTGCACTACCTATTGATTTATTAATAGTATAACCAACAAATTTCAAAATTGGGACATTCATTATAGCGCCACCAATACCCATAAGTGAAGAGATGAATCCAACGATTAAACCAAAAAAAGTTCTTTGAAATAAATTAAATTTTAATTTGATTTTTGTTTTATCTTTTAAAAAGATTAAGTTTATTGCAAGTAAATACATTACAATACTAAAAAAAAGAATTAGAGATTTTGTGTGCAAAGATGCTGCAAAAAAACTGCCTAGAATAACGCCAAATACTACAAATATTCCATAAGACTTTAATACGTTAAAATCTACTGCATTGTGTTTATAGTGTGTAAAAACTGACATCATGGCTGTAGGAACAATGATTGCGAAAGATGTTCCTACTGCAAGGTGCATTAAATAAGATTTGTCAACACCCACTGCTCCAAATATATAAAAAAGACATGGAACTGTAATTATTCCCCCTCCAATTCCGAAAAAACCTGCAAAAAAACCTGCTATGACTGCTGTTAGTGTCATTATTAAAAGAAAAAATAAAATTTGATCTGTCGAAAAACTTTCAATCATGAGGTTGTTTGGTTAGCTTTTTCATTATTTTGAACTATCTCCATAATATGATTTACTTTTTGAAAATCTGAGTTCCTGGCCATCATATTATCGCTTAAATATCTTTTCCATCTGTTTGCGCCATTTTGACCATGGTATAAACCAACAGTGTGTCTCATAATTTGATTCATCCTAGTTCCTTTCTTTACTTCATCTTTTACATATTCAACTAATTTTTCTGCAACCTCAGATCTTGTTGGGACATTATCATTATTAAAAAAGATTTTTTCAATTTCAGCTAAAAAATATGGATTTTGATAAATCGCCCTTCCTATCATCACCCCATCACAACTCAATAAATGCTCTTTAATTTGTGCACAATTAACTATTCCTCCATTTATTATAATTTCTAAATTTTTATTTTGTTTTTTTATTTTGTAAACCATTGGGTAATTTAATTTTGGAATTTTTAAATTTTCTTTTGGGGTAAGTCCTTTTAAAATGGCTTTTCTAGCATGTAAAATAATTGTTTTTGCACCAGCATTTGAAATTTTATTTATAAATAAGTTTAAATAATCAAAATCTTCTGTTTGATCAAAACCTATCCTGGTTTTTGCAGTAACTGGAATTTTACATGAATTAACCATTTTGTTTATACATTCGGCAACTAGGTCAGGCTCTTTAATAAGACATGCTCCAAACTTATTTTTTTGAACTTTTTTACTTGGGCATCCAAGATTTATATTGATTTCATCATATCCCATTTCTTCGGCAATTTTACAAACTTCTGAAAGTTCATTTTTATCTGATCCTCCAACTTGAAGAGCGAGTGGTTTTTCAACTTTATTAAACCCTAATATCTTTTTTCTGTTTCCATGTAATGCAGATTTAGTCGCAACCATTTCAGTATATAACATTACATTTTTACTTAATAATCTTAAAAAATATCTCTCATGTCGATCCGTACAATCCATCATTGGAGCAACACAAACTTTTCTATTAATATTCAATTATTTTTTTTCTTCTACTACTTCTTCAGTGAGTTCTAAGGGTGAGCTTTCTTCTTCAGTAACACTTTTTTCATCTTCTACAGAATTTGGAACTGAAATTGATGAAGACTGAGATGGTATTTTTCTCATTCTTTTTGATGGTAAAATGGCAACTCCAGATTTTGACACTTCTCCTTTGTATTGCTTTTCAAAATCGTCTGAGGAAACCTCTTCGGTCTCTTGCTCTTCTAGGTTTTCGTCAGGCTCTTTTCTTAGTCTAAGAATGGCATTTTTTTTTAATTCAGCTACTTCAACTTTTCCTTCGGCAATTTCTCTCAGTGCTACAACTGTTCTTTTGTCGTTATCTTCTTCGACAAGCATTTCTGAACCCGAATTTAATTGTGATGTTCTCTCTTTAGCTAATAAGACTAGGTCGTATTGATTTTCAATTTTTTCTAGACAATCTTCTACAGTTATTCGTGCCATAAGGTTAGCAATAAATAGTTAAAAGAATCAAAAAAATCAAGTTTTTTTTATATAAATAATTGGCTCAATTGATCTCTTTACTAGTAACAATGCCAGCAACGAAAGGCTTATATAAATTACGCTTACTAAGGCTATATGTTCAATAGTAAACCCTTTATCAATTAAAAGACCAAATATAGCTGTCCCAAACGCAGTTGAAAAAACCATTAAAGCTGTAGTGAGGGCCTTTATACTGCCTATATATCTTACTCCATAAATCTCTGCCCAAGTTGAAGATCCCAATACATTTGCAAGTCCATTCGAAATCCCAATTAATCCAAAGAAAAAATAAGCAGTATAGGCAAAATCAAAAAAATATAATATTAACATCCCAATTAATAATGGCACATTCATAAAAGGTATTAATTTTCTACTTGAAAATTTGTCAACAAGGAAACCGGAAGATATCAATGTTAAAATTGATGTAACAGAATAAACCATGAAGGATTTGGGAATAACATATATATCCCAAAGTTTAGAGTCTGCTATAAATGATTGGTAAATAAATACGCCTGTAGCAATCCATGGCATAGCCAACATATTTAATGATATTATATAAAATTTTAAATCCCTTAAAACTTCTGGTCTTTTCCAACTTTTAATATTCTTAAACATTTTTTTACTTTCATCCAAATTGGAGGTCTCTCTCGAGTCTATCGTAATAGTTTTTATTGTATAAAAAATTACTAAAGGCAAAGTTATCAATATAATAATTGATATGAACTGCCATATAGTTCTCCAGGAAAAAATAGAAAGTAAAAATATAATTAAAATTGGTAGAATAAATTCTGCAGATGATAGCCCAAACCATATACCGCTGAGAGCGCGTCCTCTCCTTTTGTTAAAATACCTTGATATAGCAGTTGATGAAGTATGAGACATTAACCCTTGTCCAGAAAATCTCATAAGAAATATAGCTATCATTAAAAAATAAATGTTGTTTATTAAAGAAAATAAAAATGAGGATGAAAATAGAATTATTATTACGATCAATGAATAATTAAATAGTTTGAATTCATCAATTTTTTTTCCAAACCAAATTAGAACTACACTCGAGCAAATAGTTGATGCTGCATAAATTGTGCCAAATTGTCCATGTGTAATATCAAGTTCACCTCTTATACTAGGATTAAATAATCCAAGAAAAAAACTCTGTCCAAAGCTTGAAAAAAATGTAAATATAAAACCGAAAATTAAAACTTTTTTATTAATACTGAGGTTTATCATATGTCTAAAGTATCTTTTATTGGTTTAGGTGTAATGGGTTATCCCATGGCTGGACATATATCAAAAGCTGGACATGATGTAACTGTTTTTAATAGAACCACTGCTAAAGCAGAGAAATGGACTAAAGAATATAAAGGTAAATTCGCCAAATCACCAATGGAGGCGGCAAAAGACTCTGAATTTATATTTTCGTGTGTTGGTAATGACAATGATCTTAAAGAGGTAACTCTTGGTGATAATGGTTTATTTAAATCCGTAAAAAAAAATTCTGTTTATATTGATAACACGACCGCTTCAGCAGAAATAGCCAGAGAACTTTATAAAAAAGCAAAGGAGTCTGGTTTTCAATTTTTAGATGCGCCTGTTTCTGGAGGTCAGGCTGGTGCTGAAAATGGAGCTCTGACTGTAATGATTGGCGGAGACGAAGAAGCTTTTAAAAAAGCTTCACCAGTAATTGACAGCTATAGTAAGAAAATGAAATTATTAGGACCCGCAGGAAATGGTCAATTAGCAAAGATGGTAAATCAAATTTGTATAGCTGGGGTTGTGCAGGGCTTATCTGAAGCTATAAATTTTGGACTTAACGCAAAATTAAAAATGGAGGATGTAATCGAGACAATTTCAAAAGGTGCTGCTCAATCATGGCAAATGGAAAATAGATTTAAAACAATGATTGATGATAAATTTGATTATGGTTTTGCAGTTGATTGGATGAGAAAAGATTTAAAAATTGCAATGGACGAAGCAAAAAGAAATAATTCACCGCTTCCTATAACAAAGTTAATCGATGGGTATTATGGTGAAGTTCAAAAAATGGGTGGAAATAGATGGGATACTTCAAGTTTAATTAAAAGATTTAGAAAATAAACTGTGTCAGAAGAAGTAAGCTACTACGAAGATTTTACAGAAATACAAAAAAAAATTTGGAGTCTTTTAAAAGACGCTGTGAAAAATCGTAATTCAGAATTTAGAACTCCAGTTTTTATTTGTGGAGATAATAATGATTTGGACGGCAGAGTTGTAGTCTTAAGAAAAGCTGACCCTAATAATAATTTTATTCAATTTCATAGCGATATTAGATCTTCTAAAATAAGTAAAATTAAAAAAAATCCGTCTTGTTCTATATTATTTTATGGTAAAGAAGAAAAAATTCAATTACGTCTTAAAATTGATTGTGAAATTAATTATAAAAATGATATCACAAAAGAGTCCTGGGAAAAAACAGGTCATGTAAGTAGGAAATGTTATCTGGTCACAGATAGCCCCGGAACTATATCTCAAAAACCTACTTCTGGTTTAAATGGAAAATTTAATGATTTTAATTTTACTAAAGAAGAAAGTGAGGAAGGCTATAAAAATTTTTGTGTTATCAAATGTAAAATTCAAAGCATTGAGTGGCTTTATTTAGCTGCTAAAGGTCATCGTAGAGCTTTAATTAAACTGGGTGACTCTATTGAGTTTAAGTGGCTTATTCCCTAAAATTATTTTTTATACTTTTTATAGTTACTAACGTAATGTTCTGCGTTTTCTTTAATATGTTTTATTTCCTCATCTGTAACTTTTCTGATAACTCTTCCTGGACTACCTACAACTAAGGATCTTTCTGGTATAACTTTGTTTTCGGTAATTAAGGAGTTTGCTCCAATAATTGAGTACTTACCAATCTTTGCTTTATTTAAAATAGTACTACCAATTCCAATTAAACAATCATCCTCGATTATACACCCATGCAGCATAACTAAATGCCCAACCGTTACATTCTTGCCAATAGTTGCTGGACAACCAGGATCGGTATGAACCACGCTCCCATCTTGAATATTAGAACCTTCTCCAATAATTATAGGTTCTACATCTCCTCTTAGAGTTGCATTAAACCAAATATTTGCATCTTTTTTAAGAGTAACATTACCTATTAAAACTGAATTTGGTGCAAACCAACTATCTTTGTCTAACTTTGGACTAATATTGTTGAAATCATAAATCATTATTATAATTATAATATATTATGGTTTTAACAAAAACTCCAATTTGTAATTTTGGTGAAAAACCTCATTCCTTTGAATTAAAAGATGTTAGTGAAAAAACTTATAATTTTAAGGATTTGGTTGGAGAAAAAGGAACATTGATCATGTTTATCTGTAATCACTGTCCTTACGTAAAAGCAGTTATTAAAGATATCGTACATGATGCCGATAAACTAAAAAATTTAAATATAAATACCATTGCTGTAATGTCTAATGATACTAAAAATTACCCGGATGATTCATTTGAAAACATGATTAAATTCTCAAAAATAAATAAATTTAATTTTCCTTACTTGTTTGATGAGACTCAAGAAATAGCAAAAAAATATGGGGCTGTATGTACGCCAGATTTTTTTGGATACAATGACAATCTCGAACTACAATACAGGGGTCGAATTAGAGAGCTTAAAGATTTAAAACCTGTTTCAACAGGCGAAAGTGACTTATTTAATGCGATGAAGATGATTGCTGAAACAGGCAGAGGTCCTCAAAAACAAATTCCAAGTATGGGCTGTAATATCAAGTGGTTTAAATAATGTTTGTAATATCAACAAGAAGCTTTCCACCTGAAACTGGTGGAATGCAAAACTTAATGGGTGGTCTAGCTAACGCTCTTTTAAATCATGGTCCAGTTAAAGTTTTTGCAGATAAATTTGAAGGATCTGATGTGTATGATCAATCTTTAAAATTAGAAATTGAAAGATTTGGAGGTATAAAGTTACTAAGGAAATATAGAAAAGCAAATAGGCTTAATGATTTTATAAAATCAAATCAAAATATAAGATCTATTTTTTTTGATCATTGGAAAAGTATAGAAAAAATTAACGATAAAGTTATTGAGAAAGTACCAACATTTTGTTTGATACATTCAAAAGAAATTAATCACCCATTGGGTTCCTCATTAAATAAAAGGGTAATAAATTCTTTTAAAAAAACAAAATTTATAATTGCCAATTCAAATTTTACCAAAAAATTAGGAATTGAAATTGGGCTCCCAAAAGAAAAAATATATGTGATACATCCTGGATGCGAAGAACCTGTTAAAATTGAAAAAGAATATGAATTGAAGGCTGACAAAATTTATCAAGACTCTTTTCCTAAAATTATTACTGTTGCAAGACTTGATAGAAGGAAAAATCACCAAAATATTCTTATGTGTATAAGAAATTTAAAGGAAATATTTCCAAAAATTAAATATGTTAGTGTTGGGGATGGTGATGAGAGAAATAATTTAATCAAGCTTGTGAAGGAGTTGAAAATAGATAATGAGGTTACGTTACTGTCTACAATAGATGGTAAACTTAAAAATGCTTTATTAAAAAAATCAAATTTGTTTTTAATGCCTTCAATATTACATAAAAAATCGATTGAGGGTTTTGGAATATCATTTATCGAAGCTGCTTGTTATGGAGTTGGCTCTATTGGAGGTAAAATAGGTGGTGCTAGCGATGCAATAAAAGAAAATTCAACAGGACTAATATGTGATGGAAATAATATTGAGTCAATTTACGAAAATATAATTAAATTTTTTAAAAACGATGATTATATAAAATATGGGAATAATGCAGAAAAATTTTCAGAGAACTTCTATTGGAAGATAATAATTAAAAAATATTTAAAATTAATTTAAATTTTCCTTTATTTTTTCATACACATCAGCCACATTTAGGTTTTTTAAATCATCTACTCTTATAGATTTAAAATTTTGACTTTCCATGCTCACTTTTTCTGGTGTTGTATGACTTCCAAACAAAACAACTCCTCTTTTGTTTAAATGAGTACATATATGTGCCGGCCCTGTATCATTTGATACTATGTAACTCGAATTATTTATTAAACTAATTAGTTCGTTAATATTAAGTGGCAATCCGTTATTTAAAATAATATTTACATCAAACTTTTTAGCTTCATTAATCTCGTTAGGACCTGGGGCTATTGCTATATTAAATTCTTTACCGAAGTCTCTTTTTAAAAGACTGATCAAGTCTTTGTAGTATGGCCATTTTTTTTTGTGTAATTTTGGAGAACAAAATGGAAAAATTAAAATATATTTTCCCTCAAAATTTTGATTAATTATACTTCCTATATTTTTTAGGGCCCAATTAAGGTCTGGTTTTTTTGTAAATTTTCTATCTGAAATTCCTGATCTCTCAAGCTGTTGTTCCATTCTAGTTAAAACAGGTAAAATTTTTTGGGAAATAGATTCTTCCTTAGACAGAAATGAATTGCTATCTGACCAAAAAATATCATTTTTAAAAATAAATTTCCTATAAAACTGTGTTCTAGATGAATTTTGTAAATCAAATACTTTTGAGAAAGAAAATCTATTAAGCATTTTTTTTAATCTGAATAAGTAAAAAAGATTCCATCTAGGTAGTCTTTTGTCGATTAATACCCCATCAATATATGGGCATGAATACATAAACTTGGAGTAATGTGGAGTTGTGAGTAATAAAACTTTATCTTTAGGGAAGTTGTTTTTAATATCCTTTATAGCGCCATTTGCTTGAATTAAATCTCCCAGCGATCCATGTTTTATTATAAGAATATTTGACATAAGTTATAATTCACAAATAGAATTAAAAAACATCTTTTAAGTTAGAGTGCAATTGTGACTATTTGTTGGAAGAGGAGATAAAATTCCATCTACAATCAAAACTTGGAATGAAAATTTCAGATAAATTTGTATTTCCAAAGCTAGTCTCTAAAACTTTTGTCCAATTTTTAACCTGCTTTGGTTTTTTGTCCTGACATCCGACTTGGGCGGTTAAAGCTCCACCTTTTTTTAAAATTCTTTTTAAACCTTTCATATTTCGCTTTGCTAAATCTATGCAATATTGATCATCATTGAGATCTACAAATATATGATCATATTTGGAGTCCTCAATAGATTTGATACTTTTAAATGCGTCGCCCCAGTATGATTTTACTTTATTACTTTTTTTAATTCTTGATGTAATTTTAGGCAAATGCTTATAACTAAGTTCAACAACCTGTGGATCGAGCTCAAACCAATCAACAAAATTGAAATTATTTTGTAGACATTCTCTAACTACCCCACCGTCACCACCACCTATTACTGCTGCAATACCTGTTTTTTTACAAATACTAGTTCCAGATTTAACAAAAGTCGAACTATAAAGTTTTTCATCTTTTTCTGAAACTTGAAGTTCATCATCTATAAATAATGCATTCCCGAATTCTTCTATGTTTAAAATTTCCAATTTTTGCCCAACTTTTGAAACTAATTTTTCCAAAATATCGTTTACAACATAATACTTTTTTTGTCCTTGAGTACTATAGATATCATCCTTCAAAGCAACACTACTTCTATCAAAATTATTAACAACTATTCTCTTATGGTCTATTTCTTTTTTTAAAATATTTAAAGCTACTCTTGGTGTAATTTTACCACATGTGAAAAAGTCAAAGCTTACAACTCCTCTCTCTGGAAAAGTATGAAAACTCATATGACTTTCTGCCAATAAAGCCACAGATGTGAAACCTTGTGGTTCAAATTTGTGACTAGAAATTTTTAGCAATTCAACCTTTGCTTTTTTTGAAATTTTATAAAAAATCTTTTCGTAGAAATCGGGTGGATAATCTTTTTTTACGCCAAGAAAGTCTAATGTAATATGCTCACCAACTTTTATCATTATAAAATTAATCCTTTTTATAATTTTTCATTTTATCCAAAACAATTTTCATTTCTTTTTTTGAAAGCACTTTGGGTATTCCAATTCTTATTGCATTTATGTATTGATGGCAAATATTTTCAACCTCTTGCGCAAGCTCGAAAGCATTATCTAAATTTTTTCCATATGCTATTTGACCGTGATTAGACATTAGACACGCTGATCTATTTTTAAGTGCTGATAAAATATTCTTTGATAAATTTCTTGTTCCAAAAGTAGCGTATTTAGCGCATTTTATGTCTACTCCCCCGGCTACACCAACCATGTAATGAAAGGCAGGAATGTTTTTTTTATGTGTAGAAACAGCCGTAGCACACGTAGAATGTGCATGCACTATAGCTTTGGCGTCAAATTTATTAACATAAATATCTTGGTGAAATCGCCATTCTGAAGACGGTTTTTTCTTTTTTTTGTCGAATCGACCTTTTAAAGAAACAAAAACAATATCTCTAGGTTTTAATACAGAATATTTAACTCCAGAAGGAGTAATATAAAAACCATTAATATTTCCTTCTTTTCCTCTTACAGAAATATTTCCTGATCTTAATGCAGACAAATTTGTTGTGTTCAATTTTTTTGCATATTTAATTACTAGTGCTCTAAGTTTTTTCATTTAAATAAACCTTTTAAACCTTCCAGGGATGCTTCACAGATACCTTTTTCCGTTATCAATCCCGTGACATATTTAGCAGGTGTAATATCAAATGCTAAATTCATAGCTTTACTTTTTTTTGGGTAAATCAAAACTTTTGTTAATTTATTATTTTCATCTAAACCCTCTACATGGGATAATTCCTCTGAATTTCTCTCTTCTATAGGAATGTCCTTAAAATTTTTTAAATCCCAGTCAATTGTTGAACTTGGAAGAGCAACATAAAAAGGAACTTTGTTATCATTAGCAGCTAAAGCTTTGAGATAAGTACCAACTTTATTAGCTACGTCTCCAGTAGCAAGAGTTCTATCTGTTCCTGTAATACATATATCTACCTCTCCCCTTTGCATTAAAATACCTCCAGTATTATCAGCAATTATAGTATTCGGTATGCCTTCCTCATTTAGTTCATAAGATGTTAAATTTGCTCCTTGGTTTCTAGGTCTGGTTTCATCTACCCAAACATGTAATTTAATACCTTTTTTGTGAGCGTGATAAATTGGGGAAGTTGCTGTACCCCAATCAATGGTCGCAAGCCATCCTGCATTGCAGTGAGTTAAAATGTTTATTGTATCTTTTTTCTTTTTATAAATTTCTTCAATTATTTTTAAACCATTTAACCCAATATTTTTACAAAAAACTATATCTTCTTCACAAATAGCATTTGCTTCTTTGATTGCTATTTTTAAAATTTCATTGCTATTCGCTCCTGATAATTTTTTCATCATTCTATCTACTGCCCATTTCAAATTTATAGCAGTTGGTCTTGATTTAATTAATTCTTCAGCTGCTTTATTCAGAAACGACCGATCGTTATTTTCAATTATGGATAACACCAATCCGTATGCAGCAGTAGCTCCTATTAATGGTGCGCCCCTGACTTCCATGGCTTTAATTGCATTAATTGAATCTTTTGTGTTTTTTAAATCCTTGATTACAAATTGATGAGGAAGTTTTGTTTGGTCTATTATTTTAACAACATTATTCTCAAACCAAATTGTTCTAAATTCTTTTCCATTGATATGCATTATTTTTTTAAAACTCTTCCAGCAACATGCTCTAATTTTTTTATTGTTTTTTGGGATCTTAGTTTTGGATCAGTAATAATAGCTGTATCTAAACAATTATTTGCTGGATCTTTTTCAGCTGAAAAATTTTTAAAAGTCTTAATGACTTCTTTAACCATATTTTGAGCGTTAGAAGCATTTTTTTGTAAAGTTTTAATAACCATGGCAACATCTACTTCTTCATGTTCAGGGTGCCAACAGTCGTAATCGGTTACCATTGCAACTGTGCAATATCTAATTTCAGCTTCTCTTGCTAACTTGGCCTCTGGCATATTTGTCATACCAATTACATCTGCTTTCCACGATCTGTACAAATTTGACTCGGCTAAAGTAGAAAATTGTGGTCCTTCCATAACAACGTATGTTCCTCCTACTTGATAATTTATATTCAGCTTTTTCAAGGCAGACTCACAACATTCACCTAATTTTTTACTTGTGGGCTTTGCCATTGAAACATGCGCAACTATTTCCTCGTCAAAAAATGTTTTTTTTCTTGAAAAAGTTCTATCAATAAATTGATCGACTATTACAAAAGTACCTGGGCTCAGATTTTCTTTCAAGGAACCAACTGCTGAAACAGAGATAATATCCGAAACTCCTTGCTGCTTCAAAGCGTCAATATTGGCTCTAAAGTTTATGTTTGTTGGGCTAATCTTGTGTCCTCTAGAGTGTCTTGGTATGAAACATATCTTCTCATTGTTAAATTCAGCCTCCATTATCTCATCTGAGGGTTGTCCCCATGTGGTTGTAACTTTTTTCCACTTTGTTTTTTCAAAACCCTCCATTTTATAAAGTCCACTTCCTCCAATTATCCCAAGCTTTCTATTTTTCATGATTTAATTATTAATCTTTTTTTGTTAGATAATGAAGTAAAATATGGATTTAAAAAAATATATTAGATCAATACCCGATTATCCGAAAAAAGGCATTTTATTTAGGGATATAACAACATTAATAAAAAACCCTGAGGCTTTTAATTTTAGTGTTGATAAAATCATAGAAATATCAAAAAAAATAAAATTTGATAAAGTTGCAGCTATAGAATCTAGAGGTTTTATTTTTGCTGCTGTTGTCTCTTATAGGTTGAAAAAACCTCTTATAATGATGAGAAAAAAAAATAAACTACCTGCTGACAGACACTCTGTTGATTTTGAATTGGAATATGGAAGAGCAACGATAGAGGTGCATAAAGATTCTATTGGTAAGGATGATAATATTTTAATTATTGACGATTTAATTGCAACTGGTGGTACAGCTAAAGCTGGGGCAAAGTTAGTGGAGATTTCAGAGGGAAAAGTTGCTGGCTTTATTTTCATAATAAATTTATTTGATCTAGGTGGTAACCAAAAGTTGAAAGATAATTCTTATTTTACTGAAAGCTTAATAGATTTCCCTGGTCACTAATTAAATTTCTTTTTTTATCCAGGTTGACGGTGTTAGTTCGTTTTGAATTTCAACATTTATATAATAGTCAAAAGGTTTTACGCCTCTTTTTTTAATATAATCAAATGTTTTTGTTATACCCGTTTTAAGATCAACGGTTGTCTTATAATTTAAGAGTTTTCTTGCCTTATCAGCAGAACAGGTAGCATGTTTAACCTCTTGCGGTCTATCAGGTTTATAAATTGGTTTTAAATTGCTTCCTGATATATTTGAGCATATTTCAGCAACTTTGTTTATTGTCACAAACTCCTCATCAGGTCCGATATTTATTATTTGTTTATTTAAATTTGCTTGATGTCTCATTGGTATAAGACAACTTAAACAATCGTCTATATAGGAAAAGCATCTTTTTTGTTCTCCATCTCCGTAAATAATTGGAGCTTTATTTTGTAACATTCTGTTTAGCATAATTGATACAACATTTCTAAAAGGGTCATCGTACTTCTGCTTTGGTCCTATTATATTGTGTGGAACAGCAATTACCCACTCTATATTATTCAATTCACATAAATTTACCAAAGTTTGCTCTGCGGCTACCTTTGAAATTGCATACGGATCTGCTGGACTTGCTTTCATGTCTTCTTTGAAAGGATATTTTTGCGCACCATACCTGGCCATAGAAGAACAAAAAATTATTCTTTTGACTTTATTTGATATAGCAGCAGAGAATACTGAAACGGAAGCTAAATAATTATTTTTACCTATCTCGTACGGAGAAAAAACCGACAAGCCCTCGTGTGCTGTTGCCGCACAATGATATACTATATCAGCACCTTTCATAAGTTCTTTTACTTTAACAAGATCGCAACAATCAATTTTGTGAAATTTTATGTTTTTTGGAACATTGTCCGCATAACCTCCCAACATATTATCGACACCAACTACTTCGTCACCCATTTCTGATAATTTCTCTGCTAAGTGAGATCCTAAAAAGCCTGCAGCGCCTGTGATAAATACTTTGTTTTTTTTCATTGGTATTAATTTTTATATTTAAAAATGTCTCAAATCAATAAATAATCAAACTTTAGGTCTGTACCATGATTTTTTTCCAGCTATTGAGTTGGCTAGACCTGAAAATCTTTGGTAATAAATTTCTTTTTTCTCTTTATTCATAATCAAAAGAAAAAAGAAATATTTAAAAATTGATGATATAAGTTTTGGAAATACTTTAATTAGAGAGTTTATAAAACCTTTATATTTTTTATTAAAATAAAAAGTAGACCACATCCAGTGCCAATTTCTAGACAGTTCCATTTGATGATTGATTTTATTTTCATGGGACTTGCCTCCTTCATGAAAAATTATTATTGGTGCACAATAATAAATTTTTTTTTCACTTTTTAAAATTCTCATTGCTAAATCTGTTTCCTCTAAAAAAAAGAAAATATTTTCGTCAAAAAAACCGATATTCTCAAATTTTTGAAGGTTGAGAAATAAGGCATGACCTCTTACAGTTTTAATTGCTCTTTGATCCAACTCAATACAATGGTTCCACACTCTATTTTTTAAGGCCAAATCATAGTTTCTTAATTTCTTTTTATCCTCAAGAGTACTCGGCTGTATCATTGCAAAGTCAGAGTTTTCTTCAGCCAATTTAAAAAAATTAGTTATTGAGTCAGGAAAAAGTTCTGCATCAGGATTAAGTATCAAAGCATATTTGGTTTTAACTTCCTTTAATCCTATATTGTTTCCTTTTCCATAACCGATATTTTCTCCAGAAAGAATACATTTAACATTTTCAAATTCCTTTTCTATTTGTGTTTTATAATCATGATCACTTGAATTTTCGACATTGATGACCTTGTATTGCTTATCAATAGAATTTAAGCATTTTCTGATTTTGTTTTCACTTTTAAAGGATGTAATTACTATAGTTATATCTTTAATTGACATTATTTAAACATAATTGATTTTATACTCTAATTATTTTAATACTTTAACTTAATTGATCATATCTTATTTGTAAAATTAATATGAAAAAAATTATCGTAACTGGTGGTTCAGGCTTTATAGGAAGCAATTTAATAAGCCTATTACTAAAAAAAAAATACTTCGTAATTAATGTTGATAAATTAAGTTATTCTGCAAATTCTTATAATGTAAAAAACTTCAAAAAAAATAGAAATTATTTATTTTATAAAACTGATATTAATAAAACATCCAAAATTCTTCAAATATTGAACAAACATAAACCAATTGGAATTTTTAACTTGGCTGCGGAAACACATGTGGATAGATCTATTGATAAAGCGCATCACTTTATAAGGTCAAATATTGTAGGTGTTTACAGTTTATTAGAAGCAATAAGGAAGTTTGAAAATAATAAAGTAAAAAAAATTAAACTTTTACAGATTTCTACTGATGAAGTTTACGGTGATATACCAAATAATAAAAAAGCAGATGAAAATCATAATTACAATCCCAGCTCTCCATATTCAGCCTCAAAAGCTGCAGCTGATCAATTCATAAAATCCTATAGTAGAACTTACGGATTAAAAATAATGATTGCACATCCTTGTAATAATTACGGGCCAAATCAACATCCAGAAAAATTTATACCAAAAATGATATTTAATATTCTTAATAATAAACCTTTGCCAGTTTATGGTAATGGTAAAAATGTAAGAGAATGGATTTACGTAAAAGACAATTGTGAGGCACTTTTAAAAATATTTTTAAAGGGAAAAAATAATCAAAATTACAATATAGGAACAGGAATAAGATTAAAAAATACAGAAATAGCAAAAAAACTTTTAGATATCGCAAAAAAGAGAGTAGCTGCCAAACCTAATAAAACTAAAATAGTTTTTGTTAAAGATAGACCCGGTCATGATGAAAGATATGCATTAAATTCAAAACTTATAAAAAAAGAGATTAGATGGAAACATAAAATATCTATATCTTATGGTTTATTAAAAACCTTGGCGTGGTACTCAAAGAATTACAATTATTTTAAACGGATATCTAAAAAGAATATAACTAAAAGATTAGGTTTAAAAATATGAAGAAAAAAATCGTAGTTACGGGTGGATCAGGAAGATTTGCAAGTGAGTTAAAAAAAATTAAAACAAAATATAGGGTTATTTATCCCTCAAAAAAACATTTAGATGTAACAAGTTATGAAAAGATTAAAAATTATTTAAAAAAAAATAAAGCAAATTATGTTATTCACTTGGCTGGTATGTCTAGACCGATGAGATCTCATGAAACATATTTGTCTAAAAGTATAAA
>CACFZK010000013.1 GCA_902570785.1 uncultured Pelagibacteraceae bacterium
GTCAAAGATAAGAATTTAAAAAATTGAAAACAAACATTTCAACTTCAGAAAATATTGATTCACCATTGGTCAGTGTAATAATGAACTGCCATAATGGACAAAAGTTTTTGAAGGAAGCTATTTCAAGTATAATTAACCAAACTTATAAAAAATTTGAATTAATTTTTTTTAATAATTTTTCATCTGATCAAAGTGAAAATATTGTAAAAAATTTTAATGATAAAAGAATTAAATACTTTGAGTCAGAGGGATATTTAAACCTTTATCAAGCAAGAAATGAGGCACTAAAATATTCTAAAGGAGAGTATGTAACATTTTTGGATACAGACGACCTTTGGGAAGATAATAAAATAGAAAAACAACTTGAGTTTTTTGAAAAAAATAAAAGTGCCAAAATACTGTATACAAATTATTATCTTTTTACTCATTCAAAAAGCGATAAAAAAATTTTTTTTAAAACCCAAAAATCTTCAGGTAAAATTACACAGGAACTTTTAAATTCTTATTCTGTAGGAATAATTACAACAATGGTTAAAAAAAGTGTTTTCGATAAATATAATTTTAAAAATAATTATACTATAATTGGGGATTATGATTTTTATTTAAATTGCAGTCTTGAATATCCTATTTATTACTTAGACCTACCTTTAGCCTATTACAGATGGCACGGTGAAAATTTAAGTAATAAAAGAGTAGATGTATATTACAAAGAACTTAATGAGTGGTATCAAAATAATAAAAAAAAACTATTATCATTAGGATTTTCATTATTTAACCTAAGATTAGTTTTGTTTAAACTTTATATAAAATTTGTTTTAAAAAAGTTTTTTTTAAAATAATTTTAAGGGCATGTAGTTCAGTGGTAGAACGCTACGTTGACATCGTAGAGGTCATAAGTTCAATTCTTATCATGCCCACCATCAAAAAATAAATATACATTATGGAAAAAAAAACAGATTTATATTTTGAAAAATTAAAAAAAAGAGTTCCAAAAAACTTAAAAATTGAGGCTGTTACGGATAAAAGTATAAATTTGGCTAATGATTATTTAAAAACAAGAAAAAATCTAGAGTTTAAATTTAGTCCTCTCAAATCGCATTTTGGAAATGATTGGGACTACAACACAAATCCTTTAGGATATTTTATGAGAAACACAGAAAATAATAAAATAGTTGGTTTTTTAGGCACCATATGCTCTAGAAGATTGATCCAAGGAAAAGAGTTTGTATGCTGTAACTTAGTTCATTGGTTCGTAGAGAAAGAGTTTAGAGTTTTTGCATATGCATTCTTTTTTCCTTTAATGGAAAGAGAAATTATTGTTTACGCAACAACACCAAGGGATACAATTATAGGAATTTATAAAAGATTCAATTTTGATATTGAAACAGCAAAATATACTGCTGGAGTTGGAATAAATATTTTGTCACTTTTTTCAAAAAATTATGGAAGGTTTTTAATAATAAAAAATCAAGAAGATATTAAGAATCAATTAAATATCAATGATAGAAAAATTTTTGATGAACATAAAGAATATAATTGTATTAATCTTTTGATAAAAGATAAGAAAAACCAACTTGAACCTTTGTACTTATTATTAAAAAAGAAAAAAAAATATAATTTTAGTATATTAGATATTATTTACTTGTCTAATTTAAAAGAATATAAAAATTATGCACCCGAAATTTGTACTAAAATATGTTTTACTCTAAAAAAACTTTTTATTGGTCAACTTTATTTTAAAACAGAAAATAGATTAAAATTTAACCCAAATTTTACCACAAAAACTGTTGAAAGATTTTATCCGATAAAAAAGTTAAATGGATTAAGTTTTTATGATTATTTGTATTCTGATGTAATCATGTTTGATGACTAGGATACTTTAATTTTATTTAAAGCCATACTTTTTAATTGAATTAAAAGATATTGATAAAAGAGACTTAATATTTTTATAAATATTTAAATTATTATATTTTTTGTTTATCAGCCACACCCAATAAAAATTTCTCAATTTATTACTTTGTAATGAATTTTTTGAAATCCTATAATACATCATTGTATCCTCACATTTAAAGGCCTCCTGCCTTTTTAAAATTTCACATTTGAAAAGATAATCTTCACAAATTTTAAGTTTCTTAAATTTTAAATTTTTAATTAAAGATCTTTCCACTACAACTGAACTCATCGCGATTGAGGTATTATTTATGAATTCAGTTCTATTAAATTTACTTTTGACATTTATTTTTTTTTTAAAAATCTTGGTATTATTTGTTTCTTGAAAAGGAGTATAATCTGTGTAAGTAAATTTATTATCAAATTTTTGCATAAAATTTATCTGTTTTTTTAATTTATCTTTTTGCCAATAGTCGTCAGAGTCAATGAAGGCTAAATATTTAGAATTTGATTTTCTCATACCTAAATTTCTACAAAAATATACACCTTTATTTTTTTTCAGTTTAATCAAATTAATTCTTGGATCAGAATAACCTTCAATTAGATTAATAGATTTATCGTTCGAGAAATCATCAATTATATATAAATGAAAATCTTGAAATGATTGATTTATTACAGAGTTGATTGTTTCTTTTAAAGTTTTAGCCCCGTTATAATTCGGCAAAATTATATCTACTAATCTTGTTTTGTTATCCATTAAATCCTTTATAAATTATCCAATAAATGTGTCAAAAACTGTATTTACATATATTTCAAAACATAATATATAAGCATGCCTGGTAATTATTGCGAAGGGGTTATACCCGATCCCATTCCGAACTCGGAAGTCAAGCCCTTCAGCGCCGATGGTACTTTGTCTTAAGATACGGGAGAGTAGGACGTTGCCAGGCTTAAAATTATGAGAGTAGCTAGTTCTTTAAAATCGCTAAAAAAAAGAGACCTTGACTCGAAGATGGTTCGAAGAAGAGGTAAAATTTATATTATAAACAAAAAAAAACCTAAGTTCAAAGCCAGACAAGGCTAATTTTTTAAATGAATGTAGGGTCAACAAAAGAGAAAAATCCAGAGAAGAGAATCTCTATAACACCTGATACTTCAAAAAATTTAAAAGATTTGGGATTAAAAGTTTTTTTAGAAAAAGATTACGGCAAGGATTTGGGATATAGTGATGAGGAATACAAAAATAAGGGAACTGAATTCTTAAATAGTAGTGACGAAGTATATTCTAAATCAGATTTGATATGTAAAGTTAATCTTCCTGCCCAAGAAGAAATTAATTTACTCAAACAAAATACAAATTTAATAGTTTCTAATTACAATCCAGAAAAAGAAAAAAATTTAATTAAAAAAGACTTAAATGTATTTGCTTTAAATTTATTACCAAGAATCACTAGGGCACAGTCAATGGACGTTCTTTCATCTCAAGCTAATCTTGCCGGTTACAGAGCTGTGATAGAATCTATTTATGAGTATGAAAAAGCCGTTCCAATGATGATGACAGCAGCTGGTACAGTTCCTGCAGCAAGAGTTTTAGTAGTTGGTGCTGGAGTAGCTGGATTACAAGCAATAGCCACGGCAAAAAGGTTAGGTGCAATAGTTTCAGCAACAGATGTTAGATTAACCGCAAAAGAACAAGTAGAAAGTTTAGGGGGAAAATTTTTAACTGTAGAAGGTTCCGAAAATTTAGAGACCAAAGGTGGTTACGCAAAAGAAGCTGGAGAAGATTTTAAAAAGAAACAAAGCGAAATGTTAGAAAACGCAGCTTCAAAAAGTGATATTATAATTTGTACTGCGTTAATCCCTGGAAAAAAAGCACCAAGAATTATTAATGAAAGCATGATTAAAAAAATGAAATCAGGTTCAATTATTTTTGATTTAGCAGTTGCTCAAGGAGGAAATGCTGCTTATTCAGAGGTAGACAAAGTAGTCAATAAAGATGGAATAAAAATTATAGGAATCGGAAATGTTATGAATAAATTACCACTTACTGCTTCAAATTTGTATGCAAAAAACATATTTAGTTTTGTTAGAAATCTTTACAGCAGAGAAAAAAAACAATTTGTTTTAAATATGGAAGATGAAATAATAAAGAACACTTTAATTAAGGGAGATAACTAATATGGAAATTGATCCATTTATTTTTAGGTTTAGTATTTTCATTTTGGCAATTTTTGTCGGATATTATGTTGTTTGGAGTGTTACACCATCTCTACATACTCCTCTAATGTCAGTGACTAATGCAATTTCATCTGTAATAATTGTTGGAGCAATAATTGCAGCTCTAGCAAGTTCCTCGGACAGTATATTTGATACATCTAGTATATTTGGATTTTTAGCCATCATATTAGCTGCAATAAATATATTTGGAGGCTTTTTAGTTACACAAAGAATGCTTCAAATGTACAAAAAAAAGAAAAAAGATAAAAAATGATATCACCAAATTTATCAGCAATATTTTATTTAGTTTCAGGAATTCTATTTATTCTTGCTTTAAGAGGTTTGTCATCACCCGAAACGTCTAGACAAGGAAATTTTTTTGGAATTATAGGAATGGTAATCGCCATTACTGTTACATTTCTAACAGTAGGTAATTTTTCAAATGCAATAATTTATGTATTTATATTTTTAATTATTGGTGGTGCGATTGGAGCTTTTATAGCTTTCAAAATACCAATGACTGCGATGCCGGAATTAGTTGCTGGTTTTCATAGTTTAGTTGGATTAGCTGCAGTATTCGTAGCAATATCTGCTTTTTTAAATCCAGAAGCTTTTAATCTAGGTTTCCCCGGAGACATTAAATTGGCTAGCTTGATAGAGATGTCTATTGGGGCTGCTGTAGGTGCAATAACTTTCTCTGGCTCTATCATAGCATTTCTGAAACTTCGAGGGATTATGTCCGGATCACCAATAACATTTAAAGGACAACATATTTTAAATTTAATTATAGGTTTATCGATAATAGCTTTAATTTATTTACTATGTTCAACACAAACTAGCAGTTTGTTTTGGGGAATGATTGCAGTATCATTTTTAATCGGTGTTCTTTTAATTATTCCTATTGGTGGCGCAGATATGCCTGTGGTCATTTCTATGCTTAATTCTTATTCTGGTTGGGCAGCAGCTGGAATTGGCTTTACTCTAGAAAATAGCGCATTAATTATAACAGGTGCCTTAGTTGGATCATCTGGAGCAATTCTCTCATATATAATGTGTAAGGGAATGAACAGATCATTCTTTAGCGTGATACTCGGGGGGTTTGGTGGAGAAGCCACTTCGACTGATAAAGAGAAAAAAGATAAAAAACCTGTGAAAAGTGGTAATGCAGAAGACGCAGCTTTCTTATTAAAAAATGCTTCATCAGTTATAATTGTACCTGGATACGGAATGGCGGTTGCTCAAGCTCAACATGCTCTAAGAGAAATGGTTGATACATTAAAAAAAAACGATATTAAAGTTTCTTATGCTGTACACCCTGTAGCTGGAAGAATGCCTGGACACATGAATGTATTACTTGCAGAAGCAAATGTCCCTTACGATGAAGTTTTTGAGCTAGACGATATAAATAATGATTTTGCTAATACCGATGTAGCGTTTGTTATAGGAGCAAACGATGTAACAAATCCTGTTGCTAAAACAGATCCACAAAGCCCAATTTTTGGAATGCCTGTATTAGATGTTGAAAAGTGCAAGTCTGTTCTATTTGTAAAAAGAAGTTTATCACCAGGATATGCTGGAGTAGATAATGAACTTTTCTATAGAGAAAATACACTAATGCTTTTTGCAGATGCAAAAAAAATGACAGAAGATATTGTAAAGAATATATAAAATGGCCAAAACAAAAATATTTTGTGACATAGCTGACAGCAAGACAATAAAAGAATTTAATAAAAAAAAAATAGTAGATGGTTTCACAACAAACCCTAGCTTGATGCGTAAAGCTGGAGCAAAAAGTTACGAGCAATATTCCAAAAAACTCTTAAAAATTTGTAAAAAAAAACCAATATCACTTGAAGTATTTGCTGATAATTTTGCTGATATGGAGCGTCAAGCATTAAAAATAAACTCATGGGGTAAAAATATTTATGTGAAAATTCCAGTTGTAAATAGTAAAGGTAAATTTACAGGTCAGTTGATTAAGAAATTAAACAAAAAAAAAATTAAGCTTAATATCACAGCAGTTTATACAGTTGCTCAGGTTAGAAAAATAAATAAATGCCTAGATAATAAAAGTAAATCCATCATTTCAATTTTTGCTGGGAGAATGTCGGATACTGGTATAGATCCTTGGCCAATAATGAAAAAAGCAATTCAAATAACAAACAAAAAGAAGAAAGTTGAAATTTTGTGGGCTAGCACTAGAGAACCTTATAACTATATTCAAGCAAGACAACTTAATTGCCAGATAATAACAATGCCACCAAAAATTATAGAAAAAGTATCTAAATTCGGAAAAACATTTAATCAACTTACCTTAGATACGGTAAAGGCTTTTCTCGTAGATAGCAAAAAATCAAGATTTAAAATTTGAAAAAGTACGTTTTGCTCTTAGAAGATTTTTTGTTATAGAATTCAATAATTTAAACTCTATTTTATTACTCACTTTCTTAATTGCATCATCATAACTTATTATTTCTTCATGATTTTTTTCAACAAAATTCTCAAAAGTTTCAAAATCTTCTTCTTTCCAATAGTTTAAGTGAATTTGGGTTGATTGAATACCAAAAGGTAATGCATAAACTTTGTAAAATAATTGAGGAATAAATTTAATTTCATTTTCCTCATAAGGCATCAAACCATAACCATCTATCACTTCATTGATCCCAGATTCTTTTAAAGCATTAAATGTATTAAAATCATAGGTATGATTTGGTGCAAAAAAAGATTTTATTTCTATATTTTCATCTTTGAATTTCCTCAAACCACTTTGAATTCTTTCTTTCTGAACATTAAGTGGATGACCAAAGAACTCTGATCTTCCCCCGTAACCAAAATAATCTTTTTTATTTGTTTCAGTGTCATAAACGTGGGTATGTCCATGCATAGAAACTTCCCAGCCTTTACTTTGCCAATTTCTTATTAAATCCCAAAAATTATCTTTCTTTGGATAAGATAAAAGATCTTTATCTTGATTTTTTGGTATAACACCAATAACTGGTTTAATATTAAATTTGTTAAAGAGAGCTTCAGACCTGTCCATAAGTTCCCAATTCATATTTTCCGCAATATCATCAAGACGAATAAGAATTCCAGTGTTATTTGAGAGATAATTTTTTATTTTTACAAGCATTATTAATTATAACTTAATAATTATTTAAGTTAACCTTTTTTAATTGGAATAGTTGGGTTTCTCGATACTGAATTAACAATATTTACAAGGAATTGAAAAATACTAATTAGTTTGGTTAAATACAAATATGAAAAATATTTATACTTGGGCGGCTAATCCTGCAAAAAGAACTTTCACTGTAGGTGATATTATAGAAGCTAAAGGAAAAAAAATTCTTACACAAGTAACTGCAAATAATTCATTAGAGGCAAAAGCAGCTGAGGAAGCAGGTTTTGACATGATAATAGGAAGTGCTTCAAATGTTAAGAAGGTTCGGGAAGGATCTAAATCTCTTTTTTATACAGCAGCACTCGAACTACATAATTATCCTACAGCCGAGGATGTGTTACGTGGTGCCTTTAAAGCTTTAGAGAATGGTGCTGATGCGGTTATGACCGCTAGAAGTATGGATGTTGTTACTATGCTTGCAAAAGAAGATGTTCCAGTTATGGGTCATTTAGGTTTAGTTCCTAGAAAATCTACATGGATTGGTGGATTAAGAGCTGTAGGCAAAACTGCTGATGAAGCATACGAACTATTTAAAAAATTTAAACGTTTAGAAGATGCTGGGGCCTTTTCAGCCGAATGTGAAGTTATTCCTGAAAATATTATGGGGGAAATATCAAAAAGGACAAGTATTGTTACCGTATCTCTTGGATCTGGAAAAAAAGCCGATGTTATGTATCTCTTCATGAATGATATCTGTGGTGAGCAAGAAAAGTCCCCTAGACATGCAAAAGCTTATACAAATTTAAAAAAGATGAAAGATGAAATTGAAATCGAAAGAGTTAAAGCTTTAAAAGCATTTATTAAAGATAGTTTAGAGGGGAAATTTCCTGGGCCTGAAAATTCAGTAAATGTTAGTGAAGAAATTCTAGAAAATTTTAAAAAGAAACTTTAATCTTTTTTAATAGGGATAGTTGGGTGTCTCGCTGTTGAAGTAACAATATTTTTCTTAAGCTGCATTTCTCTAAAAACTATATATAAACCAGCTCCAATAATTATTATGTTTCCAATGTAATTATTTAGTGTTGGAATTTCAGAGAAAACAAAATAACCCACTAAAACCCCACCAAATATTTGTACATATAGAATTGAGCCAAAAATAGCTCCGGGTAAATGTCTTGCTGCATTTACCACAAAAATTGTTGCAATTCCCCTCATTAATCCTGCCGCTCCATTTAACATTAAGTGGTCTAAAGAGACTGGCTTAAAAATAAATAAGGCAAAAACTCCTGTTAAAACAAGCATTAATATTTTTCCATAAATCAAAAATGAAAATAAATTTTCTTTAAAGCCGTACTTTCTAACTATTAAATAACTTGCTGATGCAAATATTGGGCAGAAAAGCGCCAAAAAAATATAATTATCATACTCTGTACCAAAAGGATTAATTGAAATTATTGCTCCAATAAAACCAATCAATATTGCTGTAAACCTTTTCCATCTTACCACCTCACCTAAAAAGAAAACTGATCCAAGAGTGATTAACAAAGGAATTAAAAATACAATGCTGTACATCGTAACCATTGGTAATCGGTAAAAACCGGTGTAACCGAAAAATAATGCTAAAGCCATTGTTAAAGCTCTAAAAAAATGAACTGTAAAGTTAGCTTTTTTTAATTTTCTCCAACCGTTTAAAGTTTGTGTGTATAAAACTATTGGGATTAAAGCGAACCAGGAATTTACAAAAATAATTTGAACAATTGAATAATCTGAACCTAAATATTTAACAATAGAGTCACTTCCTACAAACAGGAAATAAGCAAAGCATGCAAGAATAAAGTCTGTAAGGTAGACCCTTTCCGTAACTGATTTCATTAATTAATTTAATTTCTTAGAATAATCTTGCTTGGAATGTTTATAAATAGGTAAATAATATTTAAATGTATAACCCTTGTTTAATGATTTCATGTAAGCTTTGTTCCAAAGAGCGACCCACTGCTGGTAAGTTTTAACTTTGATTTTTTCTTTTTTGGCACTTCTTACATAAAAACTTGGTAGTGGTTCTCTACCTGAACTTTGACCAGCTTTATGAAACCTAATGTCCATACTTATCCTAATATTTTTCGAAACATTTGGAAGAGAACAGTGAATCAATCTTTTATCTAAAATAATTATATCGCCAACGTCAGCTTCAAGCGGAACCATTTTGCTATATTTATGGATAAGTTCTGAATTTTTTATTTCCACCTGACCTTTTGATCCGTGATGGTGATTTAAAAGACCTAGTTTATTACTTTTAGGTACAGCCAACATACAACCATTCTTAGCATTAGTTTTTGTAAATGGTATCCAGACTGTCACCAAGTCAGTTTTGAATCTTGCTTTTTTATTCATAGTTCCTTCATCTTGGTGCCATGGTGTTCTACCAATTAAACCATCCATAAAATTTTTGCCTGAATTTATATTTGGTTTTTTCACCCTAAAAGTTTGTATTGGGTTTGAAAAAATTTCTTTACCAATAATTTTCTCAACCACATTTAAAATTTTATCCGATTTAATTAGATTGAATATTGATTCAGGATTAAAATATTCAACATTTTCATGTTTTTTAAAGTTTTGTGGGGGTCTACTATTAAAAATCTTTTCAAAAGTTAACCCAGATTTTTTAGTTAATGCAAAGTACTTATCCTGAAACTTTAATTTAAATAATCTTTTCGCTTCCTTTGTTGTAAAGTATTTTTCTATTAGTTTATCAGCTTTTGCTTCTAAATCATTGAGTACTGGCTTGATATCTTTTTGAAAATTAAGGACGTTTCTTATTCTTATGAAACCTTTGGCTTTTAGCTCTTTATTTATTTTGTTTTTCACAGTCTTAGAATCTTAGTTTATTAATTAAAATCATATACCCTTTGTATTAAACCGCAAGTGCCTTTCTCATTTCTTCGTCATCCATTTTTTTACCTAAATAAGCCTCAATTACAGCATTATCATCCTTGATCTGGGTAGGGGTACCCTCTGCTATCTTTTCACCATGATCAAGAACTGTAACTTTACTACAGGTATCCATAACCACTTTTAATATGTGCTCAATTATAATTAGTGTTAAGCCGTATTTTTCTTTTAACCGCATTAATATCTTCATCAAATTATCAACGTTCACTGGTGATAGACCTGCAGCAGGTTCGTCCAACATTAATAATTTTGGTTTTCCTGCAATAGCTCTAGCTAAAACAAGAAGTCTTCTTTGACCTCCTGATAGTTCACTTGCATTTAACTCTGCGTAGTCAGCCAAGCCTACAAAAGAAAGAAGTTCCATCATTTCCTCTTTAATGTTTTTCTCTTGATCCCATATTTTTTTTCTACCAGTAACAGCATCAATAAAACTATATGGCACTAAAGTGTGATAACCGGACATTACATTATTTATTACCGACATATCTTGATACAACCTCAGTAATTGAAATGTTCTAGCTAATCCAAGCTCTCCAACCTTGTGTGGAGGCTCATTAGTAATATCCTTACCATCAAACTCGATGTAGCTACCTGGATCTGGCTCATAAACACCAGATACTAAATTAAAAAAAGTACTTTTTCCCGAACCATTTGGGCCGATAATTCCTCTAATTTCGTTTGCTGGCAATTCAAAATCAACTTTATTTATTGCTTTTAATCCACCAAATGCTTTCATTAATTTTTTTGTTTTTAATAACATTATTTACTCGCTGCTCCTGTTTTAGTTTTAAATCTTCTATCAATAAAATATTTGTCGATAAATCCACCAATACCCTTAGGCATAAATAGAATTGTTAATACAATTGTTAATCCAAAAATAAATAATTGATATTCATAAAGAGGTCTTGTTAAATCATAGACAATCGTAATAATAATAGCTCCAATTATTCCTCCCCAAATATGGCCTAAACCACCAAAAACAACCATGGCTAAGAAAGTTACCATTTCAATTACAGTATAATTGTTTGGATGAATATATCCTGGAGGTAAATGAGCGTATACTGCACCCGCACCTCCTGCAAACATTGCGCTTAAAACAAAAGCTAACATTTTATGTTTTTTTACATTTATTCCTGATGCTGCTGCAGAAATTGGATCTTCTCTAACCGCCATAAAAGCTCTTCCAACTGACGATCTTAAAACACTAAATGAAAAATATATTGCTATCAGCATTATAGGCATTGCGATGTAGTAATATTTATCAGGAGTATCAAAAGGTACTCCAAAAATTATTGGCTGAGGTATATTGGAAATTCCATAAGTTGACATAAAAAAATCTCCGTTTTCAATAAACAATCGTATTGCTTCTCCACCACCAAGGGTAGCTAAGGCTAAATATGGACCTTCTAATCTAAAAGATGGAATTGCGAAAGCCATACCAAATAAACCAGCTATTAATATTGCTGCAGGCAAGGTTAACCATAAACCGGAACCTAAATATAAAAACATACATCCAGCGGTGTATGAACCGACTGCATATATCCCAACATGTCCTACAGTAACCTGACCGCAAAACCCTTTCACAATATTTAGTCCTGCAGCAACAATGATGTTGATACAAATTAAACTTGCTAAATGTGATTGATATAAATCTGTAAAAAAAACAGATGGTACTAACATTAAAATTATAAAAGCAATAACAAAACCTAGGAAAGGATATTGTCTTATAATTTCTTTAAATTTATCCATTATTTTATTGCCTTGAGATTAAAAAATGAGCGGTAGTAATTAAACTACCGCTCATAAATTCTAGTTATTAAAGACCAGCGCTAGCGTTAAACGTAACTGTACCAGCTACTTTAGTCTTCCAGTTTTTACCACCTTTTGTGTACTCGATCATAACAGGTGTTCTGTTACCATCTCTACACTCAGGCGAACCAGCAGCACAGAAGCTGATTGGTCCTGAAGCTAAACCAGTAAAGTTAGTTATACCAGCAATAGAGTCTCTTACAGCTTTCCTGTCAGATGCAAGATCACCGCTAAATCCTTTTTCTGCTTTTTCTAATGCAGGTTTTAACATAGTTAATAAATCCTCCATTTGAGAAAAGTCGTGACCAGGAACTACTCCATATCTTTTCTTAATATGTTTCACAAAGTCTTTAGCTATCGGTCTTGTGTCTGAAGCGGCAAATGCTGCAGCGTAAGAAACACCAACAGCGGCTTTACCAGCGTTTGTTGGAACTTCAACTTTTGATGCAACTGAGTTTGCTACTCTTGCAACACTCTTTGGTATACCGACTTCGTAAGATTGTACTAAACATCTTACAGTTTCATCGACTAGACCTGAGCATACAAGTGCATCTGGATTAGTTGCTTTAGCTTTTAATAAATAAGATCTAAAGTCAGTTTCTTTTTCTCCAGCTTGCGCTTCATAAACAGGATCAACACCGTATTCATCTTTCACGTAAGCAATCATAGATTTAGAAAAGTCCATACTAGCTTGGTCAGGTACATAGATATGAGCTATCTTCGTACCAGCATTTTCTGCTGTGAACTTAGCTTGTACTATTTTGTAAAATCTAGATGAAACAGGAACTCTGAATATCCATTCACTTCCTGTTAATGTGATTTTTGAACTTGTTGAATGCGGAATGATTTGTGGAACTTTAGCTTTAGTAATTACTGGTACCATTGGTAAAGTAACTGAACTACAGCTAGATCCGATTATAACGTGAACGTTATCTTGGTATGCAAGCTTCGTAGCATTTGCAACACCTTTCTCAGATTTACATTCATCATTGTAAAGTATCAAATCAACTTTTTTTCCGTTAATACCGCCAGAAGAATTCCACTCCTCAACAGTATCTTGAATTAACTCACCATGTTTATAGCCAACGTCAGAAAGCATTCTAAATGAAACACCAATTTTGATGTCTTTAGCTTGTGCTACTGAAGTAACTAATAAACTAACAGCAAGTAATAAACTTGAAAAAATTATATTTATTTTTTTCATGTTTCCCCCTTTTTATTAATTTATATATCTTCGGCGTTTTTAATTGACGCCTAAGCATTAATTTAATTAAATGTATTAGATTAAATAAACAATTTTAAGTCAACAGCTATGCTCAAAATAAAAAATTTAGTTTCAGGCTACGGCTCAGTGCAAATATTGAACGGAGCTAATATGAAAGTAGAGAATCAATCTATAGTTGCATTGCTTGGCGGAAATGGGACAGGTAAGTCCACGATATTAAAAGCTTGCTCAGGAATAATTAGAACTTGGAAAGGAAGTATAAATTTTAATGGAGAAGATATTCAAAATTTACCGCCACACAACATTGTAGAAAAAGGTTTGGTTCAAGTCACTCAAGGAAAAGATGTTTTTCCTGCTATGACAGTTTTAGAAAATTTAAAATTAGGAGGTTTTACACTTAAATCAAAGCAAACATTAAATGATAATATAGAAAAAGTTTTTAATTATTTTCCAAGATTAAATGAAAGAAAAAGCCAGTTGGCTGCAACTTTATCAGGTGGTGAATTACAAATGCTTTGTATTGGGAGAGGTTTAATGTCAAATCCTAAGATGATCATGCTAGATGAACCAAGTGCAGCGCTAGCACCGCAAATTGTTTTAGATATTTTTAAAAATATTAATAAAATAAGAAAAGATGGCCTAACAGTTTTAGTGGTAGAACAAAACGTTAGAATGGCTCTTTTGCTTGCAGATTACGGTTATGTAATAAAGGACGGAGTAATTAATGTTGAGGGAGAGTCTAAAAAATTGATGTACGACGAGTCTGTGAAAGATTCATATCTAGGTGGGGGAGGTACAACAGCAAATGTTTAAAGGTTTTAAACTTACAAGAAAACTTGAAAATACTTTGATGTTAGTTTTTACATTAATTTTTCTAGGATACATCAGCATGAGTCCTGATATGAATTTAGAGTCTCTTAAAGGTGTATTAATAATCGGTATCACTGTGGGAATAATTTACGGACTAGTAGCTGTAGGAATTTCTCTAATTTATACAGGACTAGATGTAGTTAATTTTTCACACGGAGAATTTTTCATGCTCGGAGCATTTACTGGTTTAACAGTTTATAATTTTCTAATCGATGGAGAATTAATTTACGCAATTTTTCCTGATGCATATGGATGGGTGGGTTATGTTATAGGTTTATTTTTTGCATTTGTAGTAATGGGTTTGTTTGGTGTTTTAATAGAAAGAGTGTTTTTAAGACCTCTCACAAAAAAAGGTGGAGGTTATACTGTTGCCGGGATGGGAATTATTATTTGTGGTTTTGGCTTATCAGTTGTCTTATTAAACTTAGCTTACATAATTTGGAATCCAACAGCACATCCTTTTCATGCAGATTTAGGATTACCAATTAATATAGGTGGCGTGACGTTGCCAATGACATATTTATGGATGTTGGTTACAGGATTTACTGTGGCAGGAGCTTTATATTTCTTTTTAAATAAAACTAAAATGGGCTTAGGTGTTCGAGCCGTAGCGCACTCAAAGGTAATCTCCAACTTAGTTGGAATTAATGTACCACTTTATATATCAATTATATTTGGAATAGCATGTGCGTTAGCAGGCTTAGCTGGGACGTTAGTAGGACCAACTTATCAAGTAGTTGTATATATGGGTTACATAATTCTATTAAAAGCATTTGCCTCAGCAGTTGTTGGTGGATTTGGAAGTTTACCTGGCGCTATTGTTGGAGGTTTCACTGTAGGTTTATTTGAAACATCATGCGCATTTTTCATTTCCGGAAGCCACAAAGATGCATATGCATTTCTATTAATGATTGTTGTTTTACTTATAAAACCAACTGGGTTCTTTGGTGTTCAAGTTAAAATGAAAGCTTAAATGATTAAAAAAGACACAAAAGTTGCTGTGCTCGGCGCTGGTGCTATGGGTTGCCTATTCGGAGGTTTGCTGGCCGAGAAAGGTCTCGAAGTAGTTCTCATTGATGTTTGGCAAGAACACGTAGATGAGATTAATAAAAAAGGGCTTAAGATGATGGGACACGGCGGTGATCGTATTGTTAAAATTAAAGCAACTACAGAACCAAAAAAACTTGGTAAATACGATGCAATAATAATAATGTGTAAAGCAACCGCATTAGAAAATGCACTCTCAAATGCCAAAAATATTATTGGAGATAATACTTTACTCATGTCTTTTCAAAACGGGATTGGTCATGAAGAAATAATGCAAAATATCGCTGGTAAAGAAAAAGTTTTAGGCGGATCAACAACACAAGCCTCAAGTATTCAAGGACCAGGTATAATTCAAAATCATGCGAGCCTACCTTCATGGATTGGTGAATACGAGGGTGGATCGAGTGAAAGAGTAAAAAATTTGGCTGAAACATTCACATCTCACGGATTAGAAACGATTGCAGAAGATAATATTAAGAAAAGAAAGTGGATGAAACTGTTCGCATTAACAGCCATAGGACCTTTATCTGCAATTTTTGATTTGCACCACACTGATTTGTACATTTCTAATAAAAATCAAAATATGTCTAGAAATCTTGGAAAAAATATTATTTTAGAAACTCGAGCTGTAGCTAAAGCTGATGGGGTAGATGTTAGTGAGACAGAGTGTTTGGAAATGTTTAATAGAATCGTCGATTCAAGACAAACAAATAAATCATCTATGGCTTTTGATGTTATAAAAAATAGAAAAACTGAAATAGATTTTATCAGTGGCGCCGTCTCGAAAATTGGTAAAAAGCATGGAATTAAAACACCATTAAATGATCTAATGTATAACATTATCAAAATCAAAGAGGGAATGTACGTATAAGATCTCGATGACAAAAAAAGTCATATGGAATCCACCAGCTGAACTAATAGAAAATTCTAAACTTACAAAGTTTATAAAGTATTGTTCAGTCAAAAATTACGATGAACTCGAAATCAAGAGTCAATCGGATCCGGGATGGTTATGGGAAAATGTAATAAAATTTTCAGATATAAAATTTTTCAAAAATTACAAAAAAATTTTAGATGAAGCTGATGGAGCACCTTGGACAAAGTGGTGCGTCGGTGGCAAAACAAATATTGTGTTAAATTGTATTGATCGTCATAAAGATAAGGATTTTTTTAAAAACCAATTTATTTATTCAGAAAAAGAAAATGGCGAAAGTTCATCAATTACTTATGAGGAATTTAATAAACAAATTTCAAAAGTAGGTAACGTTTTAAAGACAAACGGTTTTAAGAAAGGTGATGTTATCGCACTATATATGCCACAAATTATTGAAACTTATATTTCTTATTTTGCAATATTAAAAATTGGCTGCGTGGTCTTACCTCTCTTCTCAGGATACGGAGTTAGTGCAGTAGTTGAAAGATTAAAAATAGCAAAAGCAAAAGGAATTTTTACAGTTAGTAAAACTTTTAGAAAAGGAAAAGAGATTAAAATGTTAGATACGATCAAGAAAGAAGTTACTGAAATACAGAACATTAAAAATATATTTTTGGTTGGCAATGACAAAGGAAAGAAAATATTTAATTGGGATAATTTTAAAAATGTATCCGATAAATTAAAAACTGAAGAAATGGAATCTGAAGACCCTGCAATCATTCATTTCACTTCAGGGACAACAGGAAAACCAAAAGGATGCGTCTACACTCATATAGGTTTAGTAACAAAAATGGCTTTTGATGAAGGAGTGTTAGCTGACTTTAAACAAAAAGATATTCACATGTGTATGGCTGACATGGGATGGATGGTAGGTTCCAAGTCAGCAACTATTGCCTCTTCTCACGGAGCAAAAATGGTTATTGCCGAAGGAGTTCCTGACTTCCCAGATGAAGTTAGATTTTGGAAATTAATAGAAAAATATAAAGTTTCTTGGGTAGAGTTATCTCCTGCATTAATTCGATCTCAAATGATTAAAGACAAAAAAAAATTTGAAGATTTAGATTTAAGTTCCTTAAGAATAGTTTGTACAGGTGGAGAACCTTGGACAGAGAAACCATGGAAGTGGTTATTTGAATTCATTGGGAAATCAAAAGTTCCAATCATGAACTCTGCTGGTGGAACAGAAGTTTCAGGATCTATCTTGCATTGCTGTTTGCACAGACCGTTTAAAGTTGGATCTTTTAATGCACCTATTCCTGGAATGAGTGCAGATATTGTAGATTTAAAAGGAGAGAAAGTATCTACCGACCAGATGGGAGAATTAGTAATGAGAAAATCATCAATAGGTTTAACCAAAAGTTTATGGAACGATGATGAAAGATACATTCAGAATTATTGGAACGTTATTAAAAAAAACTTATGGGTTCATGGTGATTTAGCCAGTAAAGATAAAGATGGTCATTGGTATTTACATGGAAGATCAGATGATACAATTAAAGTTTCTGGAAAAAGAATAGGACCATCGGAGCTAGAAAGTGTAATTATAAAAAGTGGGAAAGCTAAAGAAGTAGCAGCTGTTGGGATTCCAGATGAAGGAAAAGGATCAAAGATAATTTTATCTATAGTTCCTCTTGAAAGTGAAAAAAACCTCAAAGAAAACTTGTTTATTGATTTAATTATAAAAGATTTAGGAAAATCATTTAAGCCTGATAAAGTAATATTTGTTAAGGATTTACCTAAAACAAGAAATATGAAAATAATGAGGAGAGTAATAAAATCGTGTTTAACAAATGAGGACCCTGGTGATATTTCAACTTTATTAAATCCAGAGTCAGTAGAGGAAATAAAACAACATGCAATTTAAAGATATTATATATGAAGTTAAAAATGATTATGCTCATGTTACTATAAATAGACCAAAAGTATTAAACGCGTTTACACCCGTTACTCTTCAAGAATTGAAAATGGCCTTAGATAGTGCTGAAAAAGATAAAAATGTTGGCGTGATTGTATTATCTGGTGCTGGAGATAGAGCTTTTTGTGCAGGTGGAGATATGAACTGGGAAAGTTCAAAAGAATTTCAAGACCACGAATATGAATTTCATATCCACTTAACAAAATGTAGTAAACCAATTATTGCAAAAGTAGATGGATATGCAATCGGAGGAGGAAACCATATGGCGTATTTCTGTGATCTAACTATAGCAAGTGAGAATTCTATATTTGGACAGAACGGACCAAGAGTTGGATCGCCAGCAGGAGGTGCTATCGTTGCTCACTCTGCAAATATTTTAGGTCACAAACGTGCAAGGGAAATGTGGATGACGTGCAAAAGGTATTCTGCAAAAGAGATGATGAACTGGGGACTAGTCAACTCAGTTGTAAAAAAAGAAAATTTAGATGATGAAGTAAAAAAATATGGCGATGAAATATTAAAAGGGGCACCCACTTGTATAAAGATTTTAAAGGCCAGTTTTAGAAAACAATTTGAAGAAATTTTAAAAATTACACAAAAAAGTATGGTGGATGAAATTGCTCCAGGATATTTTAAAACTGGAGAACAATCTGAAGGAGCTAAAGCTTTTTTAGAAAAAAGAAAGCCTGACTTTAAAAAATTTCGTTAATGAAAATTAAATCAATCAAAGCAATCACTTTGAGTATGCCATTTAGCCATGGTGGGAAAAAAGTAATTTTTCATGGAAAAGAATGGAAAAGTTTAGAATTTAACTTAGTAAAAATTGAAACTGACAAAGGTATTACCGGTTGGGGTGAGGCTTTTGGTTATACAAGTTGGAAAGCTGTAAAAATTGCTATCGAGGATATGGTAGCTCCCTTACTTATAGGAAAAGACATAAGCAATATTCCAGAGCTTCTTTTAACTCTTCAAAAATCTTTACACTTATTTGGTAGATATGGGATTACAATGTTTGCGATATCTGGAGTTGAAATAGCTTTGTGGGATGCTTTAGGAAAAGAAAAAAATAAGCCAATCCACGAATTATTAGGAAAAAAAAATAAAGATTTATTTAAAGCCTATTCTAGTCTTTTTAGATATGGAGATCCAAAAATTGTAGAACAAAAATGTAGACAATCATTAGACGATGGTTACCAAGCTATAAAACTACATGAAATAGAAAATAATTGTATTGAAGCCGGCAGAAAAGGCACAGGCAATCTTCCTTTAATGTTAGATACTAACTGTCCGTGGACTTACGAGGAAACTCTAGACAAAAAAGATTTTTTAAAAAATATGAAGCTTACTTGGTTAGAAGAACCTATATATCCACCAGAAGATTATGAAACTCTTGCTAAATTAAATAAAGAGCTTGGAATACCAATAGCCTGTGGAGAGAATGCATGTACAGAATTCGAGTTTAAGTCAATGATCAAGCAAAAAGCTGCAACATATATTCAGCCGTCTGTAATTAAAGTTGGTGGTATTTACGAGATGTATAAAATTATACAACATGCAGAAAAAAATAATATTTCTGTAATGCCTCATACCGCTTACTTTGGACCAGGTTTTCTTGCTACTCTTCAACTAGCATCCTTGATGAAAAAAGAAACATATATAGAGAGATTTTACCTTGATATTGATCAAGAGTTTTATCCAAATTTTAAAAAAGCTATGAATGGAAAATATAAATTACCTTCAGGTCCTGGCTTAGGTATTGACTTAGACTATAAAAGGTTAAGTAAATATGAAATATAGATCAGTTTTATTTGTTCCCGGTCATGAGGAAAAAAAAATAAAAAAAGCATATACTTTAGACGCTGATCTAGTTGTAATTGATTTAGAATCTACTGTTCCTGATAATGAAAAACAAAATGCCAGGAAAATTATTAAAAATTGTAATGTAGATAAAAATAAAACTTATATTAGGATCAACAATATTGGGGATTTAGACTTTGTAGTTAAAGAGGAATTTATTGGCATTTTTCTTCCTTTTACCGAAAGTAGAGAACAGCTTTTAAATATTGATAAAATTTTAAAACCAAATGAAAAACTTAAAACAGATATAATTCCAATTATAGAAAGTGAAAAGGG
>CACFZK010000014.1 GCA_902570785.1 uncultured Pelagibacteraceae bacterium
AATAAAGTAAAGTTTTTTAAATTATCTCTGACAAAAAGTAAAAAATCTTTATCATTAAAAGTTACACACCCTCCGTAAAGACCTGAAATGTTTTTCATTATATTAAAACTTGATAGACAATAATCACCAAAAGAGCCTGCATAAATCTTTCTCTTTTTATGTGTGAAATTATCAAAATATACTGCATTATCTTCGATCAAAGTAATGTTTCTTTTTTTGCAAAAATTTTTTATTTCAACACTTGATTTATAACTAGTAAAAATATTTGTTAATACAACACATAATGTATTTCTAGTAGTCTTTCTTTTTAAATCATCTAATTTCATAGAACCATTTTTTAAATCTATATCGCAAAAAATCACTTTAAGTTTTAGCTTTGATGGAATATTAATCATTTCCTTAAGATTGTAAGACAAAATTATAATTTCATTTTTTTTTTTAAATTTTTTCTTTAAATACATTAGTACTAGGAGAAATGAAGACCGAAGTTGGCTTGTATATACTAAATATTTTTTTTTATTTTGGCTTAAAAAAATTCTATCTATTTTGTGAAAATTAATTTTATTAGAAAAAATTGACTTTAAAAATGTCAACATTGTTAAATATATTTTAATTCTGAAAATTTTCACTTTTTTAAATTTTTTGCTACTCTTTTTGCATTAGCCATTACATAACCATAAGGATATAAGTTATTTCTGAAGTTAAAAACCGAGCCATCAATTATATAAATCGATTTATTATTACGTAGTTGACACATATTATTAACAGATAATTTTTTTTTGGATCCAACATTTAAGGTACCAAAATAATGATAATCTGCTCCAATTCCTGGAAAAAAATTTTTAAAAAATGGGAAAATAATTTTATTATCTTTTAAGTAATTATAAACTTTTTTTTGTTTGTTTTTTAATATTTTTAAGGTCATTTTATTTTTTGAATATATATTAAATTTGTCTCTCTTTTTTTTAATATATAAATTACTAAAATCTGTTCCTAAAAGGTTGTTTGAAAATAATATGTAATTTTTAATCAACATCAACAAAGTCTTTGCTGGTTTGAAAATACTGTAAATTTTTAAAGACATATCTAATATCATTTTATTTGCTGGTCTAATATCACCTGAAAATATATCATTTTTTTTTTTACTTTTAATTTGAAAAAGACCCGGAGTAAATTTCATAGAACTTGAAATTTTTTTTCTTGCTAAATAAACTGATATTAATCTTGGATGGTGTTTTATTGGAACCTCACTATTTATTTTTAAAAATTGCATCAATAATTTTGTGGTAACTAATGTACCGGCACCTAATATTAATTTTTTTGTTACAAAGACTTTGGTATGTTTTTGATTGACGCAATTTAAATATATTAAATTTTTTTTTCTTATTATACTTTCGACACAATAATTATGAAAAATTACTTTTTTTTTAATTTTTTTCAGAATCAACTCTGGCACTAATTTCTTGAAGTTTCCTTTTTTTTGATTGATTGCTAATATTGATTTTTCAGCACTTAAATCATTAAATTTTCTTTCTTTTTTGTTAATAATTTTTTCATAAAATTCATTCATATTAAATTCATTATTAAAATTTTTAAATTTACCTGATAAGGATTTTTCATTAAGAATTTCAATAAAACATTTTAAAATTTCATTTTTTGTTTTTTTTCCAAAACAATTTAAATCTTCACCGATATCTTTATCTATTTGTAAACCCCAATAATTTGATAAGCCTCCAAATTCAAGTGAGCCAAGTAAACTACAATTTTTTTTGTTAAAAGAAAGTTGATTGTAATCAAAATAATCTTCAATTTTATCAAAATTTTTCTTCAATTGTGGTGGCAAAGATTTATAATTTATTTTGTTTAATAAATTATCTTTATTTTTTTTTTTAAAATCAGGTGAAATTAGATTTATTTTACGATTTTTTTTAAGATATTCTTCTGCAAATATCATACTTGATAAACCACTACCAACAACCAAGATATCAAAAACATTTTTGGGCATAGTTTGGTGCCCTCACACGGACTCGAACCGCGAACCTACTGATTACAAATCAGTTGCTCTACCAATTGAGCTATGAGGGCTTAATTGTTTATTTACCTGAAAAAAAGAAAAAATCAACAAGTTTAGAACGTAAAATAATTTTAAATACTTAAATGACTATTCTGTAAGAAATAAGTATTCAAAGGATAATCCTTTTTAATTTCAAAAAATTTGGATTGTTTATTTGAAAAAAAATATTTTTTAAAATTATATTTTTTTAGAAACTTTTCTATATCTTTTATATCTTCACCCGTTTCTATGATTAAAGCAGGTCTATCTCTTCTAATAACTTGTTCTAACCCTTTAATTACTGAAAACTCATGTCCATTAACATCAATTTTAATTAAATGAATTTTTGTTTGAATCTTTTTTACTTTTTTTAAGTAAATTTTTTGATTTATAATTTCAATATTTCTTTTAAATATAAAGTCTAAATTTATTTGTTTTTTCAGTTTTTTTTTATCGTAAAAAGTATAAGTAATTAAGTCTAAGTTTTTTGAAAAGAATCTGTATCTTGGAAAAAAAACATCATAATATTTATTAAATTTATCTATTCCATACGGGTAGATTTTGATATTTTTAATTTTGAGTTTTTTAAGGATTTTTACATATGGGGTATAGGGTTCAAAACAGATTATTTTGTTTACATTTAATTTCCTATTAAAAAATTTAGATGCTATCCCGTCACTTGCCCCTACATCAATAATATTAACTTTGCGTGCCATATTAATATATGCAACACCATTAGCGTCTTGCTCAAAAATATTTGTATACCTAATAAAATATCTTGTTATAAAATAAAGTAATGGATGACTTCTTACAATTTTTTCAAAGAAGTTTAATATACCTGAATTAGTTTTAGACTCTTTCATAGTTAATTTATCTTTCTTATAACAGATAAAACCACACCATTTCTTTTAACTTGACTTATGTCTGTACCATTAAATTTATCAAAACAATTAGTGATATTTTTGGATGAGTAAATATTTTCTTTTATAGCTGTTGTTCTATTAGTCATAATAATGAACTCTGATTTATCTAGACTCTCAAAACTAAAATTAGAAAAACCAGCTTTTTTTAAATAATATTTTGCATTATCCTCTGCTATTCCACAGCTAGAAAAAATGATTCTAGAATTTTTATTTAATTTTGTTTTATAGATAAGCTCTCTTAATGACGAACCCCAGTAATCATTTTCGAATTTCTGATAAAGATTTTCTTTTTTTCCATTTAAAATATTTAAATATGTATAATGATAAGGAGTTAACATTATAAAATTAAATAAAAAATAGACCAATAATATCAGTTGTGTTGCTCCAACTATTTTAAAATAAATTGATTTAATATTTTCAATTATAAAATAAATAGCTAAAGCTGGAATTATACAAACATATGGGATCATCCACAAAACATGTCTAAATCCATCGTAAATTGAAAATGGTGTAAAATATAATAAAATAAATGGATAAATAATCATAAATAAAATTAAAATAATTTTATAGTTAAAAATCAAAAATTTTTTTGAGAAAAAACTATTGGATCCAAATAGTGCCAAAAAAAAAATTAAATATGATACTAAAAAAAACTCAGGTGATTTATAAATAAAATTTGTTAATAAATAAGATTTCGGAATTTCTTTATAAATAAAATAATCACCATTTATTAATATAAAAGGATAACCTCTCCATAAATCTGTAAAGGTCCATTCCAAAAAAAATTTAAATGGTAAAATAAGTATATTTGGATGAGTATCTATCCAAAATATTACTAATAAAATATAAAAAATTAAAAAACTTTTTAGGGTATCAATAAAAAAAATTTTCTTTTTAAAATTTTTATTACATATCTTTTTAGAAAAAAAAACCTCATAAATAGTAAATAAAAATACTGGTATTAATGAGCCCAAAAAAAATAAATTAATACCTGTTCCTACAGCAGATAAAATTCCAATATTATAAAAATATTTAGAACTTTGATCCGTAGATTGATTTTTAAGATATTTTATAAAAGAATAAAATATCCATACATGGCAAAATGCTATGATTGTGTCCTTGCTGTTAAAGGACATATGCCCATGAAAAGCAGGGAAAAAGAAAAGAACTAAAAAAGTTATATTTGCAACTTTGTTATTAAATAATTCTTTGCATAATTGCTTAATACCGAAAATTACACCAAATGAAAAAATAAGATTAACAAGATGGTTTGCTTCGACTTGATATTTCATAGGGAAAGTTTGTAAGAACAAATATTTTAAAGAGTAGTAAATTGGAGAATAATATTCTCTTCTAAATATGTTTTCATCAAGTCTACCAAGTGATAATAAATAATTTATAGTGATTTGTCCTTGTTTGGTTAAATGGCCTTCGTCCCAGGTTTGCCCAAGAGTGATAGCAGAATAAGTAGAAAATAAAATTAAGGAATAAAAAATAATTTTTTGTTTAGATTTAAACATTTATCCATTAACTTTACTAATTTTCAATATCTTTGAATTCATTTTTTATTTTTAAATAAAATTTATAAATTAGAATCTTGTCTTCTTTATTAAGTATTTGATCTTTCTCAAGACCTTGTTTTAATTCTGATCTTATTTTGTCCTTTAATGACTCAATATTTTCTTTCTTGTTTAAAAGTAATAATTTATTAATATTCTCAAGTTTATCTGCAAAAATAAGATTGTAGGTAACATTGATTACAACAATTATTGCAAAAGTTACTGCAACTAGTTTAATTATAAACTTTTTTAGATCTGTTTGATTTCTATTATCACTCATAAAAATAATTATATGATATTGTTAATAATTAATATACCCTAAAGGAAGGAAGTGGAAAAATAAATTTACTTCCTTTTTTAATGAGATTTCGTTCCCTATTTAAAATTTCTTTTTTAAAATGCCAAGGAAGAACAAAATAAAAATTTGGTTTTAATCTTCTAGATTTGCTCTCAGCGATAATCTTAATTTTTGTACCAGGGGTAAAATGATTATCTTTTTTGGGATTTCTATCTGCAATATACTTTATGTGTTTTCTATTTATACCAAAATACTGCAATAAAACATTTCCTTTTGTAGATGCACCATAACCATGTATTGTTTTATTTTGCGAAACTATTTTATCAATGTATTTTTTTGTGCTCCTTTTCATTTTATTAATATGATTAAAAAATCTTAAAAAAGTTTTTTTGTTTGTAAGTTTCATTATATTTTCTTTTTTTATAAATTTATTGATTGTTTTATTATTTGTCTTATATTTTGCATTGTTTTTGCAAATAAAATACTGAGTACTTCCTCCATTAATATTATTTGTCTTAAGATTAAAAACTCTTAAATTATTATTTTTTGCCATATTAATTATTATTTTATTCGAATAGTAAGTAAGATGTTCCTGACAAATTGTATCGAACATTTTTTGTTTTACGATTGACATTAGATCAGCGTGCTCAATTAAAAAAATACCATCATCATCCAATATTTTATTTATATCTTTAAAAAATAAGTTTGGGTCATTTATGTCGTAAAATACTGATAAAGCTGTGATGACTTTAAACTTCTTATTTGGTAATTTTTTAATAATTTTTCCTGCAGAAAAAAAATCAGAAATTTTATAATTTATTTTTCTATAAAACTTACTGTATTTATTTACTAGTGGATCAACACCAAATTTTATAAGTTTTTTATCGAAAAAATTTAATAAAGTACCATCATTACTCGCTATATCTAAAATACAATCTCCTTTTTTAAACTTAATTTTTCTTGTTAAATTTTTCATTATGTTCTTCATATGATCAGTCATAGTCTTATTTATTCCGGTCCTATAACCATAATCAGGCCCATATAAATATTTAAGATTGTAATTATTATTGAGCTGAACGAGTGAACACTTATCACACATAACAAGAGTTAATTCAGTTTTTTTGATATTTGTATTTATATTTTTAGGAAATTTTCCTGTATAACTTAATTTTCCTAAAGAAAATAATTTTGTTAATTTTTTTCCTTGGCAATTTCTACATTTTTTCAATTTCATTCAGTCTATTTCTTGAGTATTATAATTTACTTCATGAAAAGTAAAATATTAATTTTTTCAGCTACTTATAATGAATCAAAAAATATAACACTTTTACTAAAATATATTGAAGATCTTAATTTGAATTTAGATATTTTGATTGTTGACGACAACTCACCTGATAAGACTTCAGATGTTATTATAGAATACTCAAAAAACAAAAAAAATATTCATTTAATTGTAAGGGATAAAAAAAGTGGTTTGGATACTGCTCATAAGTTGGCATTTGAGTATAGTAAAAACAATCAATATGAATATTTAATCACAATAGACGCTGACTTAACCCACGACCCAAAAAAAATTCCAGAATTTATAGAAGAATTAAAAAGTGCTCCTTTTGTTTTGGGTTCAAGATTTGTTGAAGGCGGATCTTTAGATACTACTGGCTGGAGAAGATCATTAAGCATATTTGGAAACAAATTTATAAAAATAGTTTTTGGTATAAACTCTAATGAATTTACAACGGCCTTCAGGGGCTATAATTTAAAGAAATTAGAAGGGTTTGATTTAAGAGATGTTAAATCTAAGGGATATAGTTTTTTTATGGAAACTATATATTTATTAGATAAAAGAAATATCCCAATTAAAGAGATACCTTTTCACGCAAAGCTACGTTATAAAGGAACATCAAAGATTGAAAGAATTGAAATATTTAGAACATTAATAAATGTTTTGAGATTAAAATTTTCAAAATAAATATTTTTATTAATTTAAAATTAAATATATTAATTTAGTAAAAAAAAACATCGCATATATAAAAATCAAAGCTGACAGCAAGTACAATATTACAATTAACTTATTTTTTTTATTTTTTTCTCTAATAATATCCTCTGGCTCTCTATCAAAAATTGAATCTTTTTTTTTCTCTTTAAAATCGTAAGTGAACATCCAGTAATTTTCATCGTTATCTCTTTCTTTATCTGTTCTAATTGCTTTTAAATGAAGAATTATATAATTAGCTAAGATACATAAACATATTAATATAAAGAGAATTTTTATCATAATTTAATTAATTTTTTTTTGTTCTTCTTTTATTTTTTTAATCAAGCTACTTCCTTTATCAAAAAGTAAATTTATTTTAATTTTTTTATTTACCTTAACTTCTATTTTTTTAATATTTCTTATTTCATAGTTATCCGCAACGGCAGAGATTGGCCTCTTTTTACTTTGAAGATTAATTATATTAATTTTTGATCTGTCTGAAATTAATTTGCCTTTCCATCTTCTAGGTCTGAATGGACTAATGGGAGTTAGTGCAATTTTTTTTGAGTCCAATGATAATATAGGACCGTTAACTGATAAATTATATGCCGTGCTTCCTGCCGGTGTTGATACAAGCACTCCATCACTTACTAATTCCTTGATTAAACTTTTTTGATTAACTTTAATTTGTAAATTAGCTGTTTGTTTACTCTGTCTTAACAAAGAGATTTCATTGACTGCGATCATTTTAAATATTTTTTTTTTTGAATTTGTTATTTTGACTTCAATTGGATTGATAGTAAATTTATTTGCCTTTGCAATTTTTTTGCTGAGTAAAGAAATTTTTTGGTTTTTATTCATTAAAAAACCAACTGATCCACAGTTAACCCCATAAAAGGGTTTTTTAAATTTATAAAATTTTTTAAGGCTTCTTAACATAAATCCATCACCACCAGCTACGATAATGCTGTTACATTTTTTAATGGAATAGTTTTTGAAATTTTTTAATCTTTTCCTCAATAACTGTGATTTTTTATTTATATCAAAAATAAAATGACATTTATTCATAAATTTATTTATTTAAAAATAATCCACTTCTTAAATCTTTGTGCAAGGTATTCCTTTTAAAATACCTTTTTAAATTAAATCTTAATATATGATAAATTATATAACTAATTCTTTTGATAAATCTCTCAAATAATGTTGGTGGCAAAAATTTTTTAAGATTATTATGTGAAATTTGACTAATCTTTAATGTTCCAAATAAGCCTTGGGGCGCATTAGCATAATTATCTGATAGATGTCTTATCAAAGAACCTTTGTCTAACTTATCCTTTTGAAATGGAACAATAGTTGCTAAATACCTGCTCATACTTAATCCGTTCATATTTTCACCGTGCCAGCCAACAGCAGCCATTTCCCTAATTAATAAAATATTGGAAATTGATATCCATCTCCAATTAAAATTATAGAACTTTGTTTTAATAAAATCATTAAATTCTTTTTTATCGTATATCCAAAAGGAACAATTTGAATTTGCTAATACCAAATATTTCTTATTTGATAAATTTAAATATTTTGATGATTGCTCTACTTGATCAGTTGAATAGAAATTTTTATCTTTTTTATTAATTTCAAATCTTAAAAAACCCAAATTATAATTATTTTTAATACAAGTATTTTTGTGCTTTAACCAATAACTAAAATTTTTTTTATCAAAAAGTATATCATCCTCACAATAGATAAATATATCAAAATTATTTCTTTGAGATTTCATCAGATTTCTACAATACCAAGTGAGTTTAAATGGATGATTTTTTTTTAAGTTGTAATAAAAATATTGTATTTTTTTACCTTTATTTTTAAATTTTTGATTTGAATGAACAAAAATTTGAGAATTATTTGATAATTTGAGTAAACTTTTACAAACTTTTTTAAAGTTTTTAATTTTTTTTTTATTATATGGTTTTTTTAAATACAGAGGAATATGAACTGATATCTTAAAATTTTTCATATATTATTTTCAAGATCTAACCATTCAGAATACTTGTCTAAATTTTTCTGTACAAAAGATGGCATCTCTTTGACCGATAAAGTTTTTAATTTAAACTCATTAGAATATTTATAATCTCTAGATTTAGCTTGATGATCAAAATTTATTACTTTCCTCTTTACCATATCTTTAATGTCTTTAAGTGTTTTCTTGCTATCCTTAAACTCTGCATGTTCTTCATGATTTGTTAATTTTATATAAATGTCCTCAGGTGATTTAACTTGTGAAAAATGCCAACCTCCATCTGTTATGATTTTAATATTTGTATATTTTGTATGAGAAAAAAGTGTATCAATTCTGTAAATTGGGTAGTTTTTAATTTTGAGATCTCTTAACCAGCTAAAAGATTTAAGATGTTTTTTTTTACATCCTCTAGTTCCATGCCATTCTATTCTGTCACAAAGTAAATTAAATTTGTAATAAAAAAGTTTTTGTTTGAATGCTACGATTTTGTTCTTATTTTTTTCTAAATTTACATTTTCAAACCTTGGGATTTCATCATTGTCACTATAAAATATGTAATCATTTTCATCTGCCTCTTCAATTCCTGGGATTAGGCTATCTCTTTGGTGAGCAATTCTTTTAATAGAGTTTTCTCTAATTTGATTATTTCCTGACTTATCTAAATGTAGCTTATTTTCATCGAAAAGATTGTCGGGCTCGTTCTCAACTACAATATAATTAATTTTTTTTTTAAAATCTTTAAATTTATTTATATCAAAATTAAGTTTTTTCTTTTCTCCACTATGAGAATATTTGGCTTCGGTAATAACAAATTTATCTATGTAAGGATCAAGTATATTAAATCTTAATTCCAACATCATATTTTCATTATAAAATGTTGTGCAATCAAAAACTTTCATAAGGTGATACAAATTAAAACATTTACTATTAACAATATTAAGCTATAAATAATAGTTGAATATTCATAAATCTATGCGTGACTATATTAACTTAAAGAATTTAGGCAAAAGTATGAAGGAATTTTATAATAAAAGTCCGTTTCCATATGCTGTTATAGATAATTTTTTTAAACCCTCTATTGCAAATAAATTAGAAAAAGAATTTCCGAAATATAAAGATAAAAGATTACACGAATACAAAAATTATTGTGAAGTAAAAAAAACCTCAAATAATTGGAACTTTTTCCCTCCCCTGACCTATAAAATTTTTTCACTTTTAAATTCAAGCCAAACAACAAAATTCTTATCAAAAAAACTTAAAATACCAAAAGTGATACCAGATTATGGTCTTCATGGTGGTGGTTGGCATTTGATGCATCACAAAGGTAAATTAAATCCGCATTTAGATTATTTTATTCATCCTAAAGCTAATTTGCAGAGAAAATACAATTTAATTGTTTTTCTGTCAAAAGGATGGAAAGAAAATTGGGGTGGTGAAATTTGTTTTTATAATAAAAATAAAAAAAATAATAAGATTCCTGGAGATTTATCTACAAAAATTTATCCAAAATTTAATAGGGCCGTCTTTTTTGATGTGTCAAACCACAGTTGGCATGGGGTTCTTCAACCAAAGAGAAAAGTAATTAGAAATAGTATGGCAGTATATTATTTGATTAATCCTTCCAAAAAGGATTTGTTAAACAGAAGTAGGGCGCTTTATGCTCCTACTAATAAACAAAAAGGTAACAAAAAAATTTTAAAGTTTATTAAATTAAGATCAAGTACAAAGCATTTCTCTAAAGTTTATAGAAAAAATAAATAGCTCTTGGTGCCCTCGGACAGACTCGAACTGTCACTCCCATACGGGCAAGGATTTTAAGTCCTTTGTGTCTACCATTTCACCACGAGGGCTTTAGTCATATTTTGTTGATATTGTTAATATATTAATACACAAGTGTTTTAAAGAAGTAAAAATAATTTATTTTCCGTCTCTATCGTCCAGTCTGCGTCCAGTCTTCCTATATTTTGTAGGATCATTATTAACAAATTTAAAACTAATTAAAGTAATATAAGCAGGTACTTTAAAACAGTCCTTGCGGTGTTAACATCTTTAATAAATTTTATAGAGGGATTCTTGCTTAATTTTTCATATTCATTTCTGACTTTTGAAAAAGAAATAGTAAATTTTTTCTTTTTTTCCTTTGAAACATCTACATAAGAATCCAAGCTAGTATTATTATTAAGTAGTATTAAGTTAATTAAAAATTTTAAATGTTCTTTTTGTTCTTTCGGTAAATCTTTAACATTATTTAGGTAGGCTTTATTTAATCTCAATTTACCTTTCTCTAAATCGATTTGTTTAACAGGTTTAATCTGTATTCTTAAATTGTTTGAGTTGAGCAAATAGGGATTTCTGCATGATAAATTGTCAAAACCAAGTTTTTTTGTAAAGAAAATTGAAGGATTTTCAGAAAGCAAGGTAGTTAATTTTTTAAAATCTGTTAAGCCTTCAGTTCTCCTACCTTTGGGGTCTATATAGCCATCAAAATAATATCCAGGCATATTGGTTAAATTTAAAAATGGCTTACTAGATTTACAAATATTTGGTAAATTCTTTAAAGCAATTTCTAAAGAAAAATCTTTTAAATCGATTTTAGTATTTTTAATAATTTCAACTGTTACATCATTTATGATCACAAAGTCTAAACCTTTTTTTTTGGATTGCAGTGTGTGAAAATATCTTTTCAAGCAATTAAATTCTTTTTTTATCAATGGTGGTTTTATTTCATCTGCTTTACAGGAAGGTAAATTGATTTTAAATTTATCAAAGTCATACTTACTTTGAAGGCTTAGAACATATATTAAAAATAATATATGAGAAGTTTCGTTATTTTTTGTGCTATATATCCAGCCGTCTTTAGGATGAATTCTTCTTTTTAGTTCTCTTATATAAGAGGAATTAATTTTAAACTTATCCAGTTCATATTTTGTGTCAAAAGGTTTAATTTTTCTTCCTGATGGGCATTTTTTCTTTTCAATATATTCAGGTGCTTTGAAAAAATCTTCCTCTAAAATTAATTTAGGATTATCAATAACCTTAAGTACCGTCTTATAAATTTCATCTTGATATAATGAGTATTTTATATACTGATCTTTTGCGTCTATTATCATGTAACTTGGCATGTTATCTGGATACTTACATATAAAAGGAAGATTTTTAACACTCGCAAGACCACTGTTAGTCCAAAATAATACTAAAACTGCGATCGCTAAGATTTTTTTCTGCATTAAGTAGCTTCCCATATTTTAGAGGACAAAATTTAGAAATTATAATCTTCTAAAGCATTTGTAGTATAATAAACTTTATCTTTAGGAATTTTTATTTTTAAACCCTTATGAATTTCAATTAATTCTGCAGCTGCTGGATTAAAAATTATAAAAAAAATTAATATAAATATACTTTTTTTCATTAAGAACCAACTTTATATAACCTAACCATGTTAGTCATGCCTGCTTTACCAAAAGGCAAACCTGCTGTTATAATAACAAAGTCATTCTTTTTAATAAATTTAAGTTTTTTTATAATTTCCTTAGAAATAGACATCATATCTTTCCATCCATTTGCATCTCTACTATTTATAGATTGCACTCCCCAAAGCAATGATACTTGTCTGCTTACATTTATATTAGGTGAAATCGTTACTATTTTCGCAGCTGGACGCATTGATGAAACAAGTTTTGCAGACTTACCAGAATTAGAAAACACTATTATAGCTTTAACATTTGGGTTGTAAGCAATATCCTTAACAGAGCGAAGAATAGATTTAACTGGATCTTTATTTGTAATAATAGAATTTTTGAAATCTTCTATATGCTCTCTTTTGTATTTTTCAGTAGATTGAATAGTTTGAGTCATAATAGAAACAGTTTGAGTAGTAAATTTGCCGATAGCTGTCTCTGCAGACAACATTAATGTATCTGCACCTTGAAATATCGCAGTTGCAATATCATTTATTTCTGCCCGTGTAGCTGTAGTATTTTTAATCATACTTTCTAACATTTGAGTAGCAACAATTACAGATTTTGAAAATTGAGAACTTTTTTTTATAAGACTTAATTGAACTTTTGGAACTTCGCTATGACCGATTTCAATTGCCAGATCTCCCCGGGCAATCATTATTGAATCTGTCGCTTGGATAATCTTTTTAATATTTTTAAGAGCATGTTTATTTTCAATTTTTGAAATAATACCCATATCTTTCTTTATTAATCGCCTTGTTTCAAGTATCAGCTTTTCATTTTGTAAATAAGACAAAGCAATCCAATTGCAACCAAGTTTAATCGCAGTTTTGATATCTTTTTTGTCTTTGCCTGTTAGTTTATTAAAAACAATATCTAAATTTGGGACATGAAAACTCTTGTTGCTTTTTAATATACAATTTCGACTTCGACATTTTGTAATTACTGCATTTCCCTTTTTATTAATTACCGTAAATAAATACTTTCCATCATCGATTAAAATCTTATTACCTTTTTTTAGCTTTTTAATTATTTTGGGATGTGGAAAATTTACTCTTTTTGAATCACCAGGAATTTTTTTACTATCAAATATAAATCGTTGATTAAACTTGATTTGTTGGTTCTCATTTTTAACTTTACCTATTCTAAGTTTTACACCTTGAAGGTCAGCTATAAGAGATAATTTTTTTCCATTTTTTTTTTCAACTTTACGAATTTTTGAAACTATCTTATTAATCCCATTAGTGTTATGACTAAAATTAATTCTAAATGCATCTACACCAAGATCTACAAGCTTTTTTAACTTATTTTCACTGTATATTGCTGGCCCTAAAGTGGCTATGATTTTTGCTTTTTTTTCCATTTAAAGATTTTTATGTTATAACACCACTTCCTATAAAAAAAAATATTTAAGAAAAATTAATTTTAATGAGCAGTAAAAAAATTGGAGTTTTGACAAGTGGTGGAGACTGCGGAGGTCTAAATGCAGCGATTAGATCAATATTTTATAGAGCAAAAAATAAATACAATATGGAAGTATATGGAATTAGAGATGGAACGGCTGGATTAATTAAACGACCGGTAGATGCAATACAATTAACATACAAAACTTTCGCAGGATATCTGTTAAGACAAGGTGGAACCTTTTTGGGATCAACAAATAAAGGAAATCCTTTTAAAATTCCTACAGAGGATGGCAAACACGTAGATAAGTCAAAAGAAATAATTGAAGGGTATCACTCAATGAAACTTGATGGTTTAGTAATTATAGGAGGAGATGGAAGTATGCAAATCCTAAAGAAACTAGCAAAAGATGGTGACATGAAAATAGTGGCTATACCAAAAACAATTGACAATGACGTTGGCGCAACAGAAAGTTCAATTGGTTTTCATACTGCAGTAGATGTTGCAACGCAAGCTCTAGACAATCTTCAATCTACCGCTGCTAGTCACAGAAGATCAATGATACTTGAAGTTATGGGTCGAGATACAGGACATATTGCACTTAATGCAGGAATTGCAGGCGGAGCAGATATTATCTTAATTCCAGAGATTAAATATTCGATAGATGGAATAATTAAAAAATTAAATTCAATGAAAAAACACGATATTCAACATTCATTAATAGTGGTTGCCGAAGCTGTTAAAAAAGAAGATGGGTCTCAAGTAGTACACAAATATATTGACGGCGAACAAAGACTTGGTGGTATAGGAGACTACATAGCACAAGAACTTATGAAAAAAACAGACGTAGAGTGCAGGGTTACATCACTTGGTCACGTTCAAAGAGGAGCACCACCTATTGCAAGCGATAGAATTTTAGCAAGTGCGTTTGGGGTTTATGCTGTGGATTTATTAAATCAAAAAAAATTTGATCGTATGGTTGCTTGGAAAGATAGAAGGGTAATAGATGTCCCGATTGACGAGGGAATTAAAACTTATAAAAATGTCGAGAGAAAAGATTCATTAGTTGAAACTGCTCTTTCACTAGGAATTTATTTGGGAGATAATTTATAATTAGAAGGTTTTTAACAGCCTTTAAAAGAGGAAGACATATTCTTAATTAAATCAAAATACAAAGTTTTCCCTGGATTTAATGTAGCTCCTAAAGGATCTATAACTCCAGTCTTAATATTTGTGTCTTTTGCTACTGCTTTGATTATATCGGGGTTAAATTGGGGTTCGGAAAACACACAGCTTACTTTTTCATGTTCAATTACTTCTCTAATCTCTGATAATTGTTCTGCACCAGGTAATACATCTGTATTTACTGTAAAAGCTCCCAAGACATTAACACCAAATCTTTTTTCAAAATATTGGTAGGCGTCATGAAAAACAATTGATTTGAAATCTTTATTTAGCTCAGATTTTACTTCTTTTGTAAGTTTGTCTAAATCTTTGTGTGCTTTTTTTAAATTAGCTTTATATTTGGATGCATTTTCTTGATCGTTTTCAATTAGATGATCTGCCATTTCACTTAAAATTATTTTTGCGTTCATTGGGTCAAGCCAAATATGTGGATCGTGTTCACCATGACCGTGTCCGTGATGATCATCGTGTTTATCTTCTTTATGACCATGTTCTTTATGATCATCGTGTTTATCTTCCTTATGACCATGTTCTTTGTGATCATCGTGGTCTTCGAATATATTTCTTTCTCTAAATTCTAATTTTTTTAATCCTTTAATTTCCATTAATTCTATTTTTTCAGCTTTTTTTGCTAATGATTTTAATGGTTTTTCTAAAAAAGCTTCTAAGTCTTCACCAACCCAAAAAACTAGGTCAGCATTTTGTAACATTTTAGCGTGCGATGGTTTTAGTGCAAATCCATGAGGAGAATTATATCCATCTACAATTAAAT
>CACFZK010000015.1 GCA_902570785.1 uncultured Pelagibacteraceae bacterium
GTTAGATCCCAAAGCCTAAATTCTACTTTTAACTTTTTGTCCTTAACAACAATTTTTCCAGTAATTAATGCTTGGGCCTTTATAAGTCTCCAATCTTCAAACCTTGGTTTAAGGTGAGCTATATCTGGCTTTTGAACAAATGCATCCTTTTTTAAAGGATTAAATAAACCGGTAGATTTAAAATTTTTTTCAATTATTTTTGAAATTTCCTCCCCTAATTTTTTCTCCTTTAATGACTTAAAATCTTCAGATTTATTATCAATATGTAAAGGTGAGACTGCAATCGGTAATGGATCTAGATTACCCCTGGTTATGTCTACTTTTATTAAACTAAATGCATTTTCAATATTTAATACAAAAAATATAAAGATAATAATTATTTTTTTCATAATCCTACCCTTTTAGCATTTCTGTTGGATCAAAATTTAATTGTAAATCTTTCCATCTATCATAACCAGTAGGTGGAACTTTTAAAGGTTGGCAAATTCTTACTGCTCTTAGTGCACTTTCAGCTAAAATTTTGTAGAAACTTTGACCTGGAGTATTCATTCTTGCATGATCTAAAATTTCTGCTTTGAGTATTCTACCATCAGGTTTTAATTGTAGTTTAATTCTTACTAACAAATCTTTGTCGTAAGGGAGGCCAAGCGGAACACTCCAGCATCCAAATATCTGAGCTCTCAGTGCATCTTCTTCAGACAAAGATAATGCTTTAGCAAAAGGTGTCTTAACATTGCTTTGAGTTATATGGCTATTTTTTTTTTGTGTTTCTGCTTGCTCTTCTTTAGCTTTATCTATTAAAGCAGCAATCTCGTTAGTATCAAACAACTCTTCCTTCTCAAATTCAGATGATTGTCTAATTTGAGGTTTGATCTCTTCAGGATTCTGTTTTTTCTTTACTATTTGTTTAGTTTCTTTTTTATCTTCTGGCAAAGGAATCCTGTCAGGTTTTTCTTTAGCTTTTGCCGACGGGGGCGCCTGTTCGGATACAACTCTTTTAGTTTCCTCTTTTACTTTTTCAATGATTTTTCTTGCTTTGGGTGCAAAAGGTATAAAAGTTTTATCTTTTATTTGTATCAGTTCGACTGAAACGATTGGTGGTACATCAATAGGTTCACGCATCATAAAGGGTAAGGTCAACGCTGTTATAAAAATGACTAAAGTATGAAATAAAAAAGAAAATATTAAACCTCTGCTCATAAAACATCAATTTTTATATGGCTCTGATATTAGTGCTACTTTTGAGAAACCTGCACCCGATAATCTTCCCATTACCTCTAAAACTCTTCCATAATTTATGGTTTTGTCGCCTCTTACATAAATCCTCGTATCAGTTCTATTTTTTGATATGGCTAATAATTTAGGAACTACTTTTTTAAAGGTGACTTGATGTTCTTGAATAAATATTTCACCTTTTGAATTAATTGTAATTGTAAGTGGTTCTTGATCATCAGGTAAAGAATCTGCTGCTGACTCGGGTAGATCAACTTGTACACCAACAGTTAACAGAGGTGCAGTTACCATAAAAATAATTAAAAGAACTAACATCACATCTACGAAAGGCGTAACATTTATTTCGCTCATTGGTTCTTTTTTTTTTGAGCGATTAATTGTAAATGCCATTTGATTAAATTATTGATAAAAATCTTTTTGAAAAATTGTCAACTCTCGCAAAATATCTTTGTGAGTCACTATTAAATTTATTATAAGCTATCACAGCAGGGATGGCGGCAAGAAGACCAAGTGCTGTTGCAAACAAGGCTTCTGCAATACCGGGCGCAACAATTGCTAAACTTGTATTTCTTGAAATCGCGATTGATTGAAAAGAATTCATAATTCCCCATACAGTTCCAAATAAACCAATGAAAGGTGCTGTGGAGCCGATAGTTGCCAAATAGGTGAAATTTTTTTCGACACTTTTAAGCTGGTTATCTATGGAAACTTCTAAAACTCTTTCTACTCTTGCGCTTTGTACAGATGAAGATTTTGATTTCGTTTTTATTAATTCTGACATTGCATTTTTGAATATAATTGTCATAGGATCTTCTGACTTCATCGGTAGACCTTTATAAAATGCTTCAGCTGATTTTGATTTCCAAAATTTATCTTCAAATGATTTTGTGGATTGATCAATTCTTCTAAATAATCTTACTTTGTCATATATCAGAGCCCATGAAAAAATTGAGCTTGCAATCAGAAGTAATATAACTGCTTTTACAACAAAGTCTGCTCTTAAGAAAAGTTGCCAGAGTGAAAAATCATTTGCCCCACCTAAACCAACTACTTGATTTGCGATTTCTGTCTCCATTAAGGTTAATTACGTGGAGAATGTGTCATCAATTTGGCACTTGATTTTAATAAGTTTTATTTAGTTTGCTCATTAAATTGTGCTCGACAATCTCTGAAATATCTAGCAATTAAAATTGCGTCGGCTTTATTTACATCTTTTTTTTTGCTCAATCTTGGTGATATTGAGGGATACATTTCTATAACTTTTGTTCTACTGGCATCTTTAGAAGAATTAATTAGATCAAAATGTTTTTTCCATTTAGCTGGTCTTACGAAGAAAATAGGAAGATTTAATGCTGCACAAATTCCCTTTATTGAGCCAAAAGTTTGACCAAAGTTAAACATGCTTGTAACTCCTTGACCGGGCATTGCACTTACCTGCTCTACTATTAAAAAAGTATCTCCGTTCGGGATTAAATTTTTTCTAATAATATTAACTAATTGTGCACTATTTAATTGGTTTTTGTTTTTTTTACCCTCGGACATTATAGGCATATCATAGATATCAAATATTTTTAAATCATCAAGAATTGCAATTCCGCCACTTAGACCAGGATCTATACCAATTATTCTCATTTATATTTTAAATTAAGTTACAGTTGTGAAAAATTTTTTGAATATCATCATCTTCCTCTAATATTTCTAAAAGATTTATCAATTTTTTTTCATCATCTTTTTTTAAACTTACTTTGTTTTTAGGCCTCCACTCTATACCTGAATAATCAAATTTTTTTATTAACTTTTCACTCTCATTTTTTACTCTGTAAAAATCTTCTTTGATAGTGATAATTTCGTGAAAATCCTCATAACTAAAACAATCTTTTGCACCTAACGTTGCTGCGTAATCTAAAGCTTTTTCGTCAGATATTCCATCTCTTGAAAATTGTATAACCCCAAAATTATCAAAAAAGTGAGTAGTAGATCCATCGCTTGCGAGGCTTCCTCCAAATTTTTGTAAATTTTTTCTTACATTTCCTGCGGTTCTATTTTTATTATCTGTGAGTGTCTCAATAATTAATGCAATATTATTTGGACCGAAACCCTCATATCTTAAACTATAAAAATTTGCACCTTTTTGGTTTTCAGATTTGCTTATGGCTCTAGTGATATTTTCTTTAGGCATGTTAGCATCCTTGGCTGTTTCGATTGCTGCTCGCAATCTGTGGTTTGTATCTGGATCTTTTGATCCAAGTTTAGCAGCAACTGTTATTTCTCTAGAGATTTTTGAAAATATTTTTGATCTTAACTTGTCTTGTCTCCCCTTTTTGTGTTTTATACCTGCCCAATGTGAATGACCTGCCATCTATTAAGATCTTTCTTGCAAAGACCCTCCAAGAATAATTTGTTCGGCCTTTTTAGCTAAACCACTTTCATGATCACCCTCGACCAATAAACCTGATATCGTTGCTTCGCCTTCGGCTGGGAAATGACGTTGGGCCGATGTGTCTTTAAAAAATTTTTTTAAGGAATTTTCTCCATTCATGCCAATTACAGAATTATAAACACCACACATGCCAAGGTCAGTTTGATAGGCAGTTCCTTTATTTAATACTCTATTGTCAGATGTAGGCACATGTGTATGTGTTCCAACAACTGCTGTAACTTTGCCATCAAAAAAATATCCAATAGCCATTTTTTCACTTGTGATTTCACCATGAAAATCTACTACAATAAAATCTGCATTTTTTTTAAGTTTTACTTCTGAAATAAATTTTTTTGCTGCAACAAAAACATCATCACTTTTTTTCATAAAAACATTTCCCATTAAATTAATAACAGCAATTTTTTTTTTATTATTCGCAACAAAAATGTTGCTTCCCTTTCCAGGAACGGGCTTGAGGGAATTTTCTGGTCTTAGCAATCTTTTTTCTTTTTCTATAAAATTTTGTGTTTCTTTTTGGTCCCAAATATGATTCCCTGAAGTAATAACATCTATACCAGCGTTAAAAAAATCCTCAGCATTTTTTTTTGTAATACCTAAACCGTTGTCTGCAGCATTTTCACCATTAGCAATCACAAAATTAATTTTTTTTTTAATTATAATTTTAGGTAAATTTTTTTTTATTGCTTCTACGCCTGGAATACCAAATATATCTCCCAAAATTAAAATATTCATATTAAGCTAATAAAATCCTTTCTCAGTAAAAATATTATTTAATTTCACGTCATATTTTGAAATTGGAATTTTTTTATATTTTTGGAAGGAAAATGCAAGACCAATGGTTATTATATTTGGATTTTTTGAGATATATTTTGTCAAAGTTTTATCATAATAGCCCTTTCCATATCCTAATCTATTTTTAAATTTATCAAATGCAACAGTTGGAACCAAGATTAAATCTGGAATAATTTTTTTTTTATTTTTTTCAGGCTCTAGAAATCCAAATTTATTTACTATTAAAGGATCAGAGAACTTCCAGCTGACAAATTTCATCGAGTTGTTCTTTAATATAACAGGTAGTAAAATTTCAGTTCTGTCTCTTTTTTTAAGAATTTGAAATAATCTTAAAGTATCAAATTCATAATTGGATGGATAATATATAGATATTTTTTTTATTTTTTTTCTTGCAATAAAATTTAGTAAAGGTTTAAAACATTTATCTTTTGTTCTAAAGTACTTCTTTTTTCTTATATTAACGTATTTTTTTCTTATTTTTTCTTTAGAAAGCATCTACTGAACCTTAGAACTAGATTCAGTATCTTTTATAATCTCCTCTAAAGATTTGGTTGTTTTATCGAGTAAACTTTCATAAACATTTTGACTTTCCTCAACCATTTTTTTAAATTTCTCTAATTCATCATTTAATTTAGATATTTCTCCCTCTTTACCTTCCTTATAATCTAAAACAAGGGACTTCATCTCTTTAAACTTTTTTGATAAATTTTCAAAACTGTCTTTTTGAGATGTAACTCTTTTTTTTAAATCAAAATATTCATCGATTACTTGAATTGATGTTATGAGCAAAAGTTTATTTTCACCAATATTACCAAGTTTATCCTTTAAATCAGAATATTTCTTATCCAAAAACTTTGTTAAGTTAATTAAATCTTCCTCCTGTCCATCATCGCAGGAAAGTAAATAATCTTTATTATTGAATTTTACATTTATATTTGCCATTTTTCTATCTCCTCAACTAAAGAATTTGTTTCTTCGCCTAATTCATCTATATCTTGATTAAACTGTTCCTGTAGCTTTTTATTTTTTTTTTGATCATTTTCTATTTTTTTCAAATGGTTTTTAAGATCATCATATTTAAGTAGTAAATCATTATATTTTTTTTCAATTTCTATTTTTTCGCTTTGTAATTGATTTTTTTCAACAAGAATTCTGTCTGCTTCTTGGGTGTGCGCATTAGGTAAATTACTAAGATTTTTTAGTTTCTCTAACACGCTTTGAAGTCTTTTTTCTTTAATGTATAAATTTTCCATTGAATTATTTTTATATCATATTATTGCTATCATGAATTGAAGTCTATATAGGTATTTAATAAGTGGATCCAAAATTAAAAGATTTATCAAACGCTATAAGGTTTTTATCTATTGATGCTGTGCAAAAAGCAAATTCTGGGCATCCCGGTATGCCTATGGGTATGGCAGATGTTGCAACTGTATTATATAAATACTACCTGAAGTTTAATCCCAAAAATCCCGATTGGTTAAACAGAGACAGATTTGTTTTATCTGCTGGTCATGGGTCGATGCTTTTATATTCTTTGCTTTACCTTACGGGTTATACAAAAGTTCAAATTGAAGATATTAAAAATTTTAGACAACTTAATTCAATATGTGCCGGTCATCCCGAATATCAAAAATCATCAGGGATTGAAACAACAACCGGTCCATTAGGTCAAGGTTTGGCAAATTCTGTTGGGATGGCAATAGCTCAAGAAGTTTTAAGAAAAAAATTTGGATCAGATATTATAAATAATAAAACTTATGTAATTGCCAGTGATGGGGACTTGATGGAAGGAATTAGTCATGAAGCTATGAGTTTAGCTGGACATTTAAATTTAAAAAATTTAATTGTATTTTTCGACAATAATAAAATTTCAATTGACGGTTCAACATCTTTAAGTGTTTCGGACAATTATAAAAAAAGATTTGAGAGTTATGGTTGGTCTTTTCAGGAAATTAATGGTCACAATTATAAGCAAATTTTCAATGCAATTAAAAAGGCTAACAAGTCAAAAAAACCAACGATAATTTCATGTAAAACAATAATTGGATTTGGATCACCAAATAAGTCGGGTAAAGCATCTTCTCATGGCGCTCCTCTTGGTGATGACGAAATAAAATTAGTTAGAAAAAAACTTAATTGGAAACATGATCCTTTCCAGATACCTGCTGAATTATTGAATTCTTGGAGAGAAATCGGGAATAAGGGTGAGAAAATAGAAGATGAGTGGAATAATGCTTTAAAAAAGAAAAATACCAAAATTAAAGATGAATTTAAACGGTTATTAAAAGGAGAACTTCCCATATCTTTAGATAAAATATTCGGCGATGAAAAGCTAAAATATTTTCAATCAAAGCCTAAAATGGCAACAAGACAATGTTCGTCTTCGGTTATAAATAGTATTTCAAACGATGTGCCAGAACTTATTGGAGGGTCTGCAGATCTAAGCGGTTCTAACAATACAAAAACTGATAAAGCTAAAGTTATTACATCTAAAAATTTTAACGGAAATTATATTCATTATGGCGTTAGAGAACATGCAATGGCAGGAATTATGAATGGGCTTGCTTTATACGGGGGTATTATACCGTTTGGTGGCACTTTTTTGATTTTCTCAGACTACCTTAAGCCTTCGCTTAGATTATCAGCAATAATGAATTTAAGAGTGATTTATATTTTCTCACATGATTCTATTGGTCTTGGCGAAGATGGTCCAACTCATCAACCAATAGAACAGTTAGAACATTTAAGGGCAATACCTAATTTAAATGTTTTTAGACCTGCAGATATAAATGAAACTCTTGAATGTTGGGAAATTGCTTTAAGGAGCAAAAACAATCCAAGTGCAATTGTTTTATCAAGACAAAAACTGCCTTACGTGAGTGAACACAAGTCAGGGGAAAATATGTGTTCCAAAGGCGGTTACATATTAAAAGAAACTTCAGAGAATGCTGAAGTATCTATACTGGCTTCAGGTTCAGAAGTTGAGATTGCTTTAGAAGCTCAAGAAAAACTTAAGGCTATAAATATCAATTCAAAAGTTATTTCGATACCTTGCTATGATATATTTCAAAATCAAACAATTTCATACAAGGATGCAATGCTTGGAAAAAATACATTTAAAATATCAATTGAAGCTTCAACTACGTCTGGCTGGAAAAGCACAGTAGGAAAAGATGGTGCATCTCTCGGTCTCACTACATTTGGAAAAAGTGCTCCATACAAAGATATTTATAAATTATTTAACCTAACCAGTGATGAGATAGTAAAAATTGCAAAATCTAAGGTTGGTAAATAATTAGACAAATGTCTGATTTAAAAATTTTCTCTGATACTACTCAAATTGATAATAAACGAGTAATTGTTAGATTAGATTTAAATGTTCCGATCAAAAATTTTAAAATAGAGGATGATACAAGAATTAGGGTTGTCATCCCTTTTTTTAAATAAACTTCTTAAGAAAAAAGCAAAAGTTATTTTAATTACACACCTGGGGAGACCAAAGGGAAAAGTGGTGCCGGAATTGTCTCTTAATCCAATATTTAATTATTTAAAAAAAAATTTTAAAGAGAAAATATATTTTTATCAAAATATTTTTGATGATAAGGCTATTGAAGCTAGCAACAAACTTGCTTCGGGCGAGATGCTTCTATTTGAAAATATTCGTTTTTTTAAAGAAGAAGAAAGTAATGAGGAAACCTTTGCAAAAAAGCTTGCGGATCTTGGAGATATTTTTATAAATGAAGCTTTTTCTTGCTCTCACAGAAAGCAAGCATCAATACATAAAATAACTAAATTTATTGACAGTTATGGGGGGCCAACTTTAGATAAAGAAATAAATTCTATTGACCTAATACTAAAGAATAAAAAAAAACCAGTTACCTGCATCATCGGAGGTTCGAAAGTTTCAACCAAAATAAATATTTTATCAAGTTTATCAAAAAATGCAGATAATATTGTGATTGTGGGTGCTATGGCGAATAATTTTTTAAAATTTAATGGCTTAAAAGTTGGCGCCTCACTTGTAGAAAAAGACTCGGAAAATATAGTTAAAGATATAATCGCAATGGGAAAGAAAAATAAATGTAACATTATAATTCCTGTTGATTGTAATACTTCTATAAATGTTGATGGAAGCTCAATATATAAGTCATTGGATAATGTTGGTTCTGAGGATATGATTTTAGATATTGGTAAAAAAACTATAGAATTAATTAGTAAAACTATAGATAGTTCAAACACTGTATTTTGGAATGGACCTGCAGGATATTATGAGAATAAAAATTTTTCGGTTGGTTCAGAATTAATAGCCAAAAAAATTGCTGAGAATACAAAATCTAAATCTTTAATATCTATTGTTGGTGGCGGAGATACTGTTGCGGCAATCAAAAATACTGGACTTGAAAAGGTTTTTACACATTTATCAACAGCCGGGGGTGCATTCTTAGAATCTCTTGAAGGGAAAGAGCTGCCTGGTATACAAGTATTAAAAAAAAACTAAAATTTATGAATATAGAAGAAATAGCAAAAAAGATGGTAGCTAAAGGCAAGGGAATACTTGCAGCAGACGAAAGCACTGGGACGATGGAAAAGAGATTGAAGAGTGTAAATGTTGAATGTACAGAAAAAAATAGGCTTAATTTTAGAGAAACTTTATTTTCATCGAATTCAATGAAAACATCTATAAGCGGTGTGATATTATTTGATGAAACTTTAAGACAGACATCTAGTAGCGGCATTTCTATTCCAGAATTAATTAAAAAAAGTGGAGCAATCCCGGGAATAAAGGTCGATAAAGGTGCAAAAAGTTTAGCTGGTTCGAATAAAGAAAAAATTACAGAAGGTTTAGATGGTTTGAGAGATAGAATGAAGGAGTACTATGATTTAGGAGCAAGATTTGCAAAATGGCGAGCTGTGTATTCTATTTCCTCATCACATCCAAGTGATCAATGCATAAAATCTAATGCACATGCTTTGGCAAGATACGCTGCAATAGTTCAAGAAGCAAACATGGTTCCAATTGTAGAACCTGAAGTTTTAATGGACGGAGAACATACAATTGATAAATGCTATGAAGTTACAAGCAAAGTGCTTATTGAATGTTATAAAGAACTTAAAATACACAACATAAATTTAAAAGGAACTGTTCTTAAACCAAACATGATTCTTCCTGGTGCAAATTGCAAACAAAAGGTTTCTACCCAAGAAATAGCAAAAAAGACTTTGGATTGTTTGAAAAAAAATATGCCTAAGGAAGTCCCTGGTGTTGCTTTTCTATCAGGGGGGCAAAGTGAAGTTGAAGCTACAAAAAATTTAAATGAAATTAATAAAATCAATGATACAACTTTTCATTTCACTTTCTCTTACGGTAGAGCCTTGCAACAGTCTGCTTTGAAAACTTGGTCAAAATCAATGAGCGATACCAAAAAAGTTCAAAAAGTTTTTGATCATCGAGCAAATATGAATGGTGCATCGACACAAGCAAAATGGGATGAAAAGCTCGAGCAAAATTTTGCAGCTTAAAATTGAGAAAATTTATATATTTAATATCACCCAATAAGATAAGTAAAAATTTTTATAAAGATTTAGATCAAGTTTTAGCTACCAAAAAAGTTAAATATTTCCAGCTTCGACTTAAATCATATCCAAAATCAAAGATTATAAAAATTGGAAAAAAAATAAGAAAAATAACAAGAAAGTATAAAGTAAATTTTATAATTAATGATTTTCCAGATTTAGTAAATAAAATAAAAGCTGATGGTTGTCATTTAGGACAATCTGATAGTTCTATAAAAAACTCCAAAAAGTTTTTAAAAACAAATAAAATTATTGGTGTTACCTGTCATGGTTCTAAAAAATTAATATCAGCTGCCCTTGAAGATAAACCTGATTATTTGGCTATAGGCTCATTTTTCAAATCAAAACTTAAGCCAAATGCAAAAAGAGCAAAAAGAAATTTGATTGTGTGGTGTAAGCGCAAAAGTAAAATACCAATAGTTGGAATTGGAGGTATAAATAATAAAAATTATAAAAGTTTAATAAAATTTGGATTAAATTATCTTGCAATATCAAGTTTTATTTGGAATAACCCTCGCTTAAAACCGAAAGAAGCTATTAAAAAATTTAATTAAATGAAAATACAAGGAAATGAAATTAAACCTGGAATGATCATTGAATTTAAAAATGACCATTGGACAGTTCTTAAGGCTCAACATGTAAAACCTGGTAAGGGTGGTGCTTTCAATCAGGTAGAACTTAAAAGCATTACAAAAGGCACAAAGCTTAATCAAAGATTCAGATCTAGTGAAAATATTGAGAGATCTGTTGTTGAAGAAAAGAATTTTAATTATTTATATTCTGATGACTCAGTATGTTTTTTTATGGATCCCGATAACTTTGAACAAATATCTATTAAAAAAGATATTTTAGATGAAAAAATTAAATTACTTAGTGAAAATTTACAAGTCACAATATCTTTTCTTGATGAAAAAGCTATCTCAGTAGATTTGCCAACTAACATAGAATGTGAAGTAAAAAGCACTGAGGGAGTTGTAAAGGGTCAAACTGCAGCCTCTTCTTATAAACCTGCAAGGCTAAATAATGGATTAGATATAATGGTTCCTCCATTTATTGAAGAAGGAAATAAAATTATACTTGATAGTAGAACCCTTGAATACGTTAAAAAAATAAATTGATGAAAATCAACTCCCCACAATTTAATCTAATGCATAAAGCTTGTATGAAAGCGTCTAAAATTATAATTAGAGATTTTGGAGAAATTGAAAAATTACAAGTATCAGAAAAAAGTCCAGGTGATTTTGTAACAGCCTCAGATAAACGTGTTGAAAAGGTTCTCATGAAAGAACTTGAAAAATCTGAATATTCATTTTTAACTGAGGAAAGTGGTTTGATAGATGGCAAGTATAAAGATAAAAGATGGATTATAGATCCTATAGATGGAACATTTAATTTTTTAAACGGTCTTCCTCATTTTTCAATTTCCATAGCGTACGAAGAAAATGGAGAAATCATAAGCGGTATTATTTACGATCCAATCAAAAATGAAATGTTTGGTGCTCACAAAGGATCAGGGGCATATTTAAATAATACAAGGATGAGGGTTTCAAATAAATCTGAATTTAAAAATTCTTGTTTGGTGACAGGTGGTCCTAAATCCACAAGCAAAATAAAAGAGCGAATTTTGGACGAATATAAAAAAGTGTCTATGAAAACCAATTCACATATTAGAAAATCTGGAAGTGCTGCTTTAGATATCGCATATGTGGCAGCCGGAAGGTACGATGGTTATTGGCAAAGAGAGATAAATTATTGGGATATAGCTGCAGGAATTATATTAGTAAAAGAGTCTGGCGGATTCATTAACCCTATCAAAGAAAATGGTTTTAAAGCTGAAAAAATTGATATTATCGCAACTAACACAAAAATACACGAAGATTTAATAAAATTATTATAAAAAAATATTGAGCAGGAAACCATATTATTATAGAAATCTTTAAAATGAAAAAGAAAATTCATCCAAAATATCATAAGATAAACGTAGTTATGACTGATGGTTCAAAATTTGAAACTATGTCTACTTGGGGAAAAGAAGGAGATACTTTAAAGCTTGATATTGATCCTAAATCCCATTCGGCGTGGACGGGTGGTACTCAAAAAATTTTAGATAAAGGTAGAGTAAGTAAATATAATAAAAAATTTGTTAATTTAAGAGATAAGAAGAATTAAAATAATTATGACTGAAGCACCATTCATGCCAAAAGCAACTGCTGTTTGGCTTGTAGAAAATACTACATTGAGTTTTAAACAAATAGCAAATTTCTGCAATCTACATGAACTTGAGGTAAAAGGTATTGCTGATGGAGATGTTGCTAAAGGGATAAAGGCTTACAATCCAATTTTAGCTGGTCAATTAACAAGAGAGGAAATCGATTTAAGTTCAAAAGATGAAGGAAGGCCATTAATTCTTACAAAGAAAACTCAAGAGGTTGTAGTTTCTAAAGAAAGAAAAAAAGCTAAATACACTCCTCTGTCTAAAAGAAAAGATAGACCCGACTCTGTTTTATGGATGGTTAAAAATTTTTCTCAACTATCTGATGGACAAATAGCCAAACTTGTTGGAAGTACAAAAGCTACGGTTGCCTTGATAAGAAATAGATCATATTGGAATCTTTCAAATCTTACTGCAAAAGATCCGGTAATTTTAGGTCTTTGTAGTCAATTACAATTTGAAAAAGCTGTAGGTAAAGCTGATAGAAGAGTTAAAAGATTAAAAAAATTGAAAGAGAAAGAATTAAGAATGCAGGAAAAAAAAGAAGAGGTAAAAGAAGAGGTAAAAGAAGAAGTTCAAAAAGAAGATGAAGAGAAAGCAGAGGTTGTAAATGAAAACAACTAAAGAGCCTACAGTTGGAATAATAATGGGTAGCAAGTCTGATTGGAAAGGTGTTATGGAACATTGTAGTGAAGTGTTTAAAGATTTCGGAATTAATCACGATGCAAGAGTAATATCTGCTCATCGAACTCCAAAAAGATTAGAAAAATTTATTGAAGAAGCTGAAAAAAAAAATTACGAAGTAATTATTGCAGCAGCTGGAGGAGCAGCACATTTGGCAGGTGTCACGGCTGCTTTAACAACCATACCTGTTTTAGGTGTGCCAATGCCGAGTGTAACTAATGGTGTGGACAGCCTTTATTCAACTGTACAGATGCCAGCTGGAGTTCCAGTAGCAACTTTAGCAATAGGTAAAGCTGGAGCCAAAAATTCTGCTTTATTCGCGATTGCCATTTTAAGTCGTAAATATCCTAAAATTAATGATAAGCTTAAAAAATTTAGATCTGAATTTGAAAGTAATATTCCCAAAAGACCATACTAAAACTAATATAGACAATATCCATACATCGTGATAACTACCTGTTTGAAATTACGGAGGATTTATTAAAATAGACGTTAAAGATAACAATGTAGAACAAGCTTTGAGAGTTCTTAAAAGAAAACTTCAAAAGGAAGGTTTTTTTAAAATTATAAAGATGAAGAGCAACTATGAAAAGCCATCTGAAAAAAAGAAAAGAATTAAACTTGAAAATCTTAAAAGGGTTAAAAAAAATCAACGTCTAAGAAATCGATTATAGCCTCCGAAAAATATTAGGAGAGTATTATGCCATTAGGTAGGGTTAAATGGTTCAATTCAAAAAAAGGTTACGGCTTTATAACGCTTGAAGAAGAGAATCAAAAAGACGTATTTTTACACGTTTCTGCACTGGAAAAATCTAAATTTAGAATTTTAAAAGAAAATCAAATAATTCAATTTGAAATCAAGGAAGAACGAGGTAAATTGCAGGCAATAAATTTAAAAAGACCCAAAAAATAATTATCGCGGGGTGGAGCAGTCTGGTAGCTCGTCAGGCTCATAACCTGAAGGTCGAAGGTTCAAATCCTTCCCCCGCAACCAATTAGAAGACTTTATATTTTATCAATCATTTGATTATTTTTTTGAGACAATTCCTTATAAATATTGTTAACCCTGTGCACTTCTTTTGGAATATTAAAATACCCAATATAGTTAATTTCTTCTGGGGTAACATCAAAGTGATAATGTCCAGCATCCTTTAAATGTTTATAAGAATGAAAATGGGTATGTTCGCCCGACTCTCTAAGATTTAAATTCCCACCAGTAGGGTCTCCAGTCCAAAGAACTGAATAACATTGCAACTCTGGTCCTACAGGTTCATAGAATTGTAAAAAATCTTTTATACATTTCATTTGATTTGGATCATAGTAATCTATTTTAATATCATCATAGTCTGGCTGAACATGTGATTTTATTTTTCCATTAAGAATTCTAATTACACCTGCTAGAGCCACATGATTATTTCCTTTTACTGGAAGATGTGTTTTTAGTGAATTTCTCATCGCTTGGGATAAAGAACCTTGTTTGCCAATTCTTTTTTTTATTTTTATTTGAATTACCTTTCCTTTTTTTCCATCAGAGTAATAAATATTTGATAAACCTCCATGCCTCTTTTCGGTATATTTACTAACTATACACTCTTTATTCTTTCCAACTCTTGCGATTACAGATTTTGACTCTGAGGTAATAAAATTTTCATTAATAACTAACTCACCACAATGTCCATTTAAACAAGACATAGCTCCTGAGCCAGCGCCTAAAGCATATGATTTTTCTGAACCAATGTTCTT
>CACFZK010000016.1 GCA_902570785.1 uncultured Pelagibacteraceae bacterium
CAAGCTCCTATTCTACTTCCGTAGGCTCTCGAGTTATAATAATCATCTGCTTCTTTGTCGTCTATAACTACAGCATTGCCTGATATTCTTATTTGTCTTCTTAAACTTTTCCAATGAAAACACATTGATGCTTTAGGATTTTTTTTAAGGTCACTCCCTTTTTTACTGTTAAAATTTGTATAAAAAACAAAACCTTTTTCACTTAAACCCTTTAGTAAAACCATCCTAACACTTGGCATGCCTCCAGAAGTTGACGTTGCTAATGATAAAGCGTTTGGATCGTTAATCTCGCTTTTTTCTGCAACTGCAAACCATTTTTTAAACAAAACAATAGGATTTTGCTCGTCTTCAAAACAAGCATCTAAACCTAACGAATTTTGGCCACTTTTTTGATTCATAATTTATATAAAATAATTTATACATTAATTATCTATGTCTTTTAATACTTTTGGAAAAATATTTAGGTTTACCACGTGGGGTGAGTCACATGGTCCCGCTATTGGCTGTATTGTCGATGGTTGCCCACCAAATATTGGCTTATCTGAGAAAGATATTCAAAAAGATATGGACCGAAGGCGCCCTGGAAATTCCAAGTTTGTATCTCAAAGAAAAGAGTCTGATAAAGTTGAAATTTTATCAGGAGTATTTCAGGGTAAAACAACTGGAACCCCAATTTCATTGATAATTCATAATGAAGATAAAAGATCAAGAGATTATGAGTCTATAAAAGATAAATTCAGACCAGGACATGCTGATTTCACGTACTTTAAAAAATATGGGATTAGAGACTTTAGAGGAGGTGGTAGGCAATCTGCAAGGGAGACCGCGTCAAGAGTTGCCGCTGGTTCTATAGCAAAAATAGTTCTGAAAAAAATAATTGGAAAAAAATTTAATATAGTTGGTGGTGTTATACAGTTAGGTTTGATGGGTTGTGATAGGAATAATTGGAATAATAAAGAAATAAATAAAAATCCATTTTTCTGTCCTGATAAAAAATCTGTGAAATTATGGGAAAAGTATTTAATGGCAGTTAGAAAATCCGGTTCGTCTTGTGGTGCAATTATCGAATTAAGAGCTAATGGTGTGCCTGCAGGATTAGGAGCTCCTATATATTCTAAATTAGATACCGATATCGCTGCTGCACTGATTAGTATAAATGCGGTAAAAGGCGTTAACATTGGTGCAGGTATGTCATCGGCTTACTTATCAGGCGAGGAAAATTCTGATGAAATAAGATCTTCATCAGGTAAAATTAAATTCAAAAGTAACAACGCAGGTGGAATTTTAGGTGGAATATCTTCTGGTCAAGAAATTATTGCATCTTTCGCTGTAAAGCCCACTTCATCAATAATCAATAGCCGTGAAACAATTAATAAAAAAGGTAAAAATACTAAAATATCGGTTAGAGGTCGTCATGATCCATGTGTTGGAATTAGAGCTGTTCCAATAGGTGAGGCGATGCTTTCTTGTGTAATATTAGATCACTACTTAATGAATAGAGCTCAGTGTGGTTAAGAAAGATTCTTATTCTTAGCAATAACAATATTAGAATTTAAAGTGTTTTCAATTTTCTGAACGATGCTCTCAGAATTTAAACCAGCAGACTTGTACATTTTTTCTGGTGTATCTTGATCCAAAAATTTATCTGGTAAAAACATTGATCTAAATTTTAAACCTTTGTCGAAAAATCCTCTTTCGGATAATAGTTTTGAAACATGAGATCCAAAACCTCCTATTGAGCCTTCCTCAATTGTCAAAATAACTTCATGACTCGATGCTAGCTCTATAATAGTTTTTTCATCAAGTGGTTTTGCAAATCTTGCGTCAAAAATAGTTGTGGTAATACCTTTTTTTTGTAAAACCTCTGAAGCTTTTTTACATTCATTTAATCTTGCACCAAAATTGAGAATTGCAATTTGCTTACCCTGCGTAATAATTTTTCCTTTGCCAATTTCTAAAATTTCTTTAATATCAGGAAGTACAACTCCTGTTCCATTTCCTCTAGGATATCTAAAAGCTGAAGGTCTGTCGTTAATGTTTACAGATGTATTTATCATTCTAACTAATTCTGCTTCATCACTAGCTGCCATAACTACGAAATTTGGTAATGTTGATAGGTAAGTAATGTCAAATGATCCTGCATGAGTTGGTCCGTCAGCACCAACCAACCCTGCCCTATCAATTGCAAATCGAACTGGCAAAGATTGTATCGCAACATCGTGGACTACTTGATCATAAGCTCTTTGAAGAAAAGTAGAGTATATTGCTGCAAAAGGCTTGTACCCTTCAGTTGCTAATCCAGCAGCAAAAGTAACGCCATGTTGCTCTGCAATACCCACGTCAAACATTCTTTCAGGGAATTTTTGTTCGAATAAGTCTAGTCCTGTTCCAGATGGCATAGCTCCAGTAATTGCCACTATCTTAGTATCATTTTGAGCATGTTTGATTAGAGTATTTGCAAAAACTTTAGTATAAGAAGGGGTTTTCGATTTGCCTTTTGATTGCTCACCTGTCATTACATTAAATTTTGAAACACCGTGATATTTATCTCCTGACTCTTCTGCTGGTTTATATCCTTTACCTTTTTTTGTTAAAGCATGAATAAGAATTGGGCCATCATATTTAGAATTTTTTACGTTTTCCAAAATAGTCACTAAATTATTTACATCGTGGCCATCAATTGGGCCTATATAATAAAAACCAAGCTCATTGAATAGTGTACCACCAGTTACCATGCTACGAAGTATGTCTTCTGCCTTACCGGCTTTTTTTGAAAATCTTTTTGAAAAAGCTGAAATAATTAATTTTACCGTCTCCCTAAAACTAAAATAAATTTTACCAGATAGCAGTCTAGCTAGATATTTACTCATAGCACCCACTGGGGGAGCTATCGACATATCATTATCATTTAATATCACGATTAGTTTAGATTTCATTGCACCTGCATTATTCATTGCTTCATAAGCCATGCCAGCACTCATCGCACCATCTCCTATAACAGCAACTACATTGTTATTATCATTTGATAATTTTTTTGCTGTGGCCATTCCTAGTGTTGAGGAAATTGAAGTTGAACTGTGTGCTGCACCGAAAGGATCATATTCGCTTTCGGATCTTTTTGTAAATCCTGATAGCCCGCCACCTTTTCTCAAAGTTCTTATTTTTTCTTTTCTTCCAGTGATAATTTTGTGAGGATAACATTGATGCCCAACATCCCATACAAGTTTGTCTTTTGGGGTGTTAAAGACATAATGGAGTGCGACTGTCATTTCAACAACGCCTAGACCAGCACCTAAATGCCCGCCTGTTTCTGAAACTACTTCTATTAACTCTGTTCTCAATTCTTCAGAAACCTGATTTAATTGTTTTTTTTTCAACTTTCTTAAATCAGATGGAAAATTTATATTGTCTAATAATTTTTCAGTCATTAATAACTTCTGTCTAATATAAAATTGGTTATATTTATAAGCTCTTTAGATTTTGTTCCGTATTTTTTTAATTTTTTAATTATCACTTTTTTTCTCATTAAAGCAAACTTTAATGTCTTATTATACCCCATTAAATTGATAAGGGTAGATTTACCTTTTTTTTTATCTTTATTAACAGGTTTTCCAACATAAGTTTTATTTCCTTTTACATCTAATAAATCATCAGCAATTTGAAATAAAAAACCCAATTCCTCACCAATAAAACTCATATCCTTTTTAATTTTTTTATTTTTATTAGAAATTATCGCAGGTGCCAAACAACAAAATTCAAATAATTTGCCTGTTTTCTTTTTTTGCATATTTATAATATTTGAACTCCCTATTTTTCTTTTTTCATAACTCAAATCAAGAAATTGACCTCCAGCTATACCAGTGTGACCGGAGCATTCAGATAATTTTTTTATAAGTTCAACTTTTTTACTAGGTTCGATATTGTAATTTTTGTTAACAATCATCTCGAATGCTAAAGTTAATAAGGAGTTTCCCGCGAGTATTGCTGTGGACTCACCGAATTTAACATGAGTCGATGGTTTCCCTCTTCTTAACTTATCATCATCCATACATGGTAGGTCATCGTGAATGAGTGAGTATGAATGAATACACTCAACCGCTGCACAAATATTTATTAAGTTCTTTGATTTAACGTTTAAAATTTTTCCTGCGTTTAAAATTATAGTCGATCTAACTTTTTTGCCTCCAAAAAGAATCCCATACTTCATTGGTCTTATTAGATTAGAATATTCTTGGTTATTAAAATATTTTTTAAGAAATTCGTCTATTATTTTTGAATTTTTTTTAATCTGACTCAACATTGTATCAAGAAGTTTTATTTTTTAATTCAATAGATTTAATATTATTAAGTTTTTCTTTAAAGAGACTATCAATATGGTCATTTAATAATAGGAGTCTTTCATAATCCTTTTTTGAAGCCTCAAGATCTACTTGATTATTTTCTAATCTTTCAAGAATATCTGATATTTCTGATTTTGTTTCGTTTAATGATTTACTTTTGATATCAGTTGGAATATTTTTCCTTTTCATTAAATTTATAATAATCTTTAAATGGAAAATATCTATAAAAATTCTTCACTAAATTTAGTTAAAGCAAAAAAAGTTTTAATGAAAAACAATATTATTGGCCTTCCAACAGAGACTGTTTATGGACTAGCAGGAAATGCCTATTCCAATATTTCAGTTAAAAAAATTTATAAATTAAAAAAAAGACCTAGAATCAACCCGTTGATAATTCATTATTACAACTTAAGATTATTAAAAAAAGATGCTGTTGTAAGCCAAAAGTTCTTAAAGCTATATAAAAAATTTTCACCTGGACCACTTACATATATTTTAAAAAAAAGAAAAAATTCAAAAATTTCATCTTTAGCAAATGCAAATTTAAAAACCATTGCGGTTAGATTTCCAAAAAGTGCACTTACAAGAAAATTATTAAGAAGTTTAAAATTTCCCTTAGCAATTCCAAGTGCAAATTTATCATCTGCAGTTAGTCCAGTATGTTCTAATGATGTTTTGGATGAATTCGGCAATAAACTTTCTTTTATTTTAGATGGAGGAAAATGTAAAATTGGATTAGAGTCTACTGTAGTAAATCTAAACAAAAAAATTCGAATTCTGCGCCCTGGAGCGATAAGCGCCAAAGAAATTAGCAAAACTTTAAAACAAAAAGTTTTTTTTTCAAATAAATCGAATAAAGTAATCTCGCCAGGTATGATTAAAAAACATTACTCGCCTGGTATCCCTATAGAATTAAACTGTAAAAAAATGGATGATATAGCCGCATGTATAGTTTTTGGTAAAAGGTATAAAAATAAGAAAAATATATTTAATTTGAGTAGGAGAGGCAGTCTGGAAGAAGCGGCCAGAAACTTATATATAACTTTGAGAAAAATTAAAAAAAAAGGTTTCAAAAAAATTAAAGTAGTTAAAATTCCAAAAAGTAAGATAGGAATAGCTATAAACGATAGACTAAAAAAAGCAGCATACTAAATGTTCATACAAATTAAAAATCTAAAAAAAAAATTTAATAATAATTTTGCTGTAAACGGTATAAATTTTGAAATTGATAAAGATAGAACACTTGGTTTATTGGGGCCGAATGGTTGTGGAAAAACTACATCTATAGGAATGATTTTGGGTCTCATTAAACCAACAAGTGGTGAAATAATAATTGATAATAAAAATTTAGATACTTTTAAACGGGATCAGATTTTAGCAAGAATTAACTTTGCCTCACCTTATATTGAATTACCCAAAAAACTTACTGTCAGACAAAATCTTGAAGTTTACAGCAGACTTTATGGAATAAAAAACAGAAAAGAGAGAATTGACGAAATATCTGAAGATTTAAATATTAGAGATTTTTTTGAAAGGAAAACTGGAGAACTTTCATCTGGACAAAAAAATAGAGTTTCGTTAGCAAAGTCTTTGATAAATAAACCTGAAATTTTACTTTTGGACGAACCTACTGCAAGTTTGGACCCTGATATAGGAGATTTTGTTAGAACCTATATTCAAAACTATAGGAGTAAAAATAAAGTAACGATACTTCTCGCATCGCACAACATGGCTGAAGTGGAAAGGCTTTGCGATAGTATTATTATGATGAAGAATGGAAAAATTATAGATAGAGGTACATGTAAACAAATAATAGAAAAACATGGAAGAGACAATCTTGAAGAAACATTTTTAAAATTAGCTAGGAGCAAAGATGAATTTTAACAAAATTTATGCTTTAGGTTTAAGGCATATGTATTTAATTAGCAATTCTCTACCAAGAATTATCGACTTAATTTATTGGCCAACTGTTCAAATTTTTCTTTGGGGTTTTATTTCAAAGTTTTTTACAATGAATTCGGAGTACTATAGTAATACAGTTGGTATAATTTTAACTGCAGCAATATTGTATGATTTCTTGTTTCGAGTAAGTATTAGTTTCAATATGATGTTTTTAGAGGAAATTTGGAGCAGGAATTTTACTAATTTATTTATTGCGCCTATAAAAATAAGTGAAATTGTAGCTTCTCTCACGTTTACAGCTATTTTAAGGGCTTTAATTGGAATGGTGCCTGCTGCAATTATAGCAATACCTTTATTTGGTGTATCAGTTTTTAAGTTAGGTGTTCCTTTGTTATTTCTATTATTGGCCTTATATCTCTTTGGAATTACTTTGGGTCTTTTGGTCACTTCAGGATTATTAAGGTTTGGTCCATCATTTGAAAATATTGCTTGGGCAAGTTTATTTTTTTTGGCTCCATTAGGCTGTATTTATTACCCCATAGAGATACTTCCAAATTCATTACAGATTATTGCAAAAGGGCTGCCTTTGGTTCATATATTTGAGGAAATGAGAAGTATTTTGATGACTGGAAATGTGAATTATTTTGACATAATTAAATCTATATCTATATCTATAGTTTACTTTGTTTTAGGTGTAGTAATTTTTTATGCTTCATTTTTAGGTGCAAAAGTAAGAGGAACGCTCATTAACATGGGCGAATGAAAGATCATGGATGGAAAAATTGAAAAGATAAAAAAAACTGAGTCGGCCCCCAAAGTTATCAAAAATATTTATAGTAAAAGTGAAATAGAAAAATTTCTCAAACTATATGAGAAGTTGCCGGTTACAACTCATAATAAAAAACAAAATGTTATAAAAAAGAGATGGCTTCAAGGTTACGATCAAGATTTGGAAAAATTATTTTGTCAAAAACTTGAAAAAGAAATTGGGGATTTTAAAATGGATAACCTCAAGGATGAAGATGGTAAGGATATTTACGGTCTTATTCAAGAAAGCTATGCTCCAATTGGTCTACATGTTGATGCAGGTTTTGAGATAAAGAATCAAATATACAAACAGAGTTTAATTCCTCTTACTCCTGTAGGTAGCACAGTGATTTTTAAAAATAGATACTATGGTGGATCGACTTCTTTTACTCAAGACCCAGAAGAATTAAAGAAAAAAAACTTAAGTTATGGTCAAAATAAAAGGTCATCAGAACATTTAAAGTTGTATGGGCAAAAACCATTTGATAAAAAAATTCACGAAAAATATTTAAAACACGAGAACATAGATAACTTAAAAGGCTTAGAAGTAGAAATAATTTATGAATGGGAGGTTGGATCTATGTTAATTTTTGACAGATCACATCTACATTGCTCGTCTTCTGTTATCGAGGGGAAAAAAATTGGGATTGCAACTTTTACAAGGAAATAAAAAATTTAATGCTTTTTAGAAGAGTGGGTAAAAGTATAACAAAAATAATACTTCCATTAATTTATAAAATTCTGCAATTACTCAAGGGTAATACAAGGGCTATAAATTTCCTTAATGAAAAAAAAATTTTTTCAAATAACGTCTACAATTTTCAAAAAGAAATTAATAGACTTTTAGAAAATAAAAAATTAGTTGGTCTAGATATTGGTGCTCAAGGGGGATTTAATTCAGATGATTTTTTTCCGAAAAAATACAATCGTTTTTTCCAAGCGGTCTTAGTTGATCCATTAAGTAACTCATTAATAAATGAAAGTGATAAATATATTATAAATAAAGGTTTTTGGAGTTCAAAGGGCATCCGGAAACTTTATGTTTTAGGTAACAGACCTGGTAGCTCATCAATGTATGAGCCTGACAAAAAAGCTTTAAAGATTTATGGATTTAAAGAAAAAGATTTTGGTCTTTTTGATGTAACAAAAACAGAAACAGTTGAGTGCGATACATTATCGTCGTGTCTTAACAATATAAAAATTAATAATTTAGACTACTTAAAAATTGATACTCAAGGTGCAGAATTAGAAATTTTAAAAGGACTAGGAAACTATAGACCTTTATTAATAAAGTGCGAGGTCCAATTGTTCCCAATGTACAGGAATGTTCCTAGCTGGACGGAAACAGTAAACTTATTAGTTAAACTAGGTTATATGATTTGTGACTGGAGAAAGATAGGCTCTCATGCAACAAGAACTCCCGTAGAAATGGACATGATTTTTATACCAAACTTTTCAAAAGAATTGGGAAAAAAATTAATTAAAGAAAGAGAAAAAGAATTTATTGCTTTAATGCTTATATCGGGGCAAATAAAACTTTTGAACGAAATATCTAAATCAATAAACTTAAGTTATCCTGAATTTTATACAAAAATTCAGGATAATTATTTTGAATAAGAAGTATGGCAATTTTTGACTGTTTTCAATACTTTAACGAGGAACATATCGCTGATTTAAGATTTAATATTCTGAATGAGGATGTCGATTTTTTTGTAATAGTTGAGTCAACGGTTAATCATCAGGGTCAATCTAGAAAACTACATTTTGATAAAAATAAATATAAAAGATTCCAAAAAAAAATTATTTATATAGAAGTTGACGACACACCTGAGAGTATAAAAAAACCACATACAGGGGGAGAGTCTTTGGTTGAGCAACATCAAAGAAATTCTATTATGAAAGGTTTAAAGAGATCACAAGATAATGACTTAATTATTTTATCTGATGTTGATGAAATACCAAATTTAAAGAAATTAAATATTTTTGATAAAAATAAATACGCAGTTTTTTCACAAAAAATGTTCATGTATAAACTTAATCTTTTAAATTTAAATGAAAATAATTGGCATGGATCTAAAATTTGTCTTAGAAAAAATTTTAAATCTCCTCAGTGGCTAAGGAATTTAAAGTTTAAAAAGTATCCATTTTGGAGAATAGATAAAAGAAAAAATCTTCAAATTATTGATGGAGGTGGGTGGCATTTTGCATACCTTCAAGATGTAAAAAATATATCACAAAAAATAAAGTCTTTTGCTCATGGTGAGTTTAATCAAGAGGAAATTGTTAATGAGAAAAATATTGAATTAAGAATTAATCGGGGCGAAGATGTGTTGGGTCGAGGATATAAAATTAAAAAGATTGAAATAGACTCAAGTTATCCTGGGTATATTATTAAGAATAAGGATAAATTAAAAAATTGGATTGCTTGATTTCTTGGTGCGCCCGGAAGGATTTGAACCCTCAACCTTCTGATCCGAAGTCAGACGCTCTATCCAGTTGAGCTACGAACGCATATAGATGTTTTAAACTATAAATGACTAAAATAAAAACATTTTCAGTTGAAGAAATAGGAAATAATTCTAGATTAGATAAATTTTTAGCTGATAAGCTTAAAACCATAACAAGAACGCAAATAAAAAAAATTATTATTTCAAAAAAATTATCAGTTAACGATAGAATTATTTCCTCACCATCACAAAAAGTTAAAATTGGTGATAAAATTAAGTTTTCAATTTTAGAGACTAAAAATGAATATATAAAGCCAGAGAAAATTAAAGTTGATGTTGTTTATGAGGATGATGATTTAATAGTTTTGAATAAACCAGCCGGAATAGTCGTACACCCAGGTGCTGGTAATAAAAGTGGGACTTTAGTAAATGCTCTAGTTTATCATTATAAAAAAAACCTTTCAGATTTAAATGGGATGCATAGACCTGGTATAGTTCATAGAATAGATAAGGGTACAAGTGGTTTGCTGGTGGTTGCGAAAAACAACTCTTCTCACGTAAAACTTTCAAATCAATTTAGTCAACATAGTATAAAAAGAAAATATGTTGCATTAATTTGGGGTGTACTAAGACCTTTAAACGGAAAAATTGTAACATTAATTTCAAGAAGCAAAAAAAATAGGCAACTTATGTCAGTAAGTGAAATTTCTGGAAAGAAAGCTGTTACTAATTATAAAACATTAAAAGTATTTGCTAACAACGAAATACCAAAAATTAGTTTTGTAGAATGTAGTTTAGAAACTGGTCGAACTCATCAAATAAGAGTTCATCTCTCCCATAAAGGTAATGGTCTTATTGGAGATAAAAAATACGGTAAACAAAAAACTAAATTTAAAAGGATAAATAAAAAATTTGAAGAAGTTTTAAAAAATTTTGATAGACAAGCACTTCATGCGGTAAGTTTAGGGTTTACGCATCCTTCAAAAAATAAACAAATTGAATTTGTGTCAAAATTACCCAATGATTTTACAAAAATACTAGATATACTTGAAAAATTAACCAATTGAAAAACTTTTATTTAGAAATATATATACAAATATAAATGAGTACAAAAACTAGTATATCAAATTTACCTATATTATCTGGGGAAGGTGGGTTGTCGCTCTACCTTGCTCAAATAAAAAAATTTCCTATGCTTGATGCTGAGGAAGAATATTTGCTCGCAAAAAATTGGAAAGATCGTGGAAATTTAAAATCAGCACACAAACTTGTAACAAGCCATTTAAGACTAGTAGCAAAAATTGCGATGGGATACAGAGGATATGGCCTCCCAGTAAGTGAATTAATATCTGAAGGTAATATTGGATTAATGCAAGCAGTTAAAAAATTTGATCCAGATAAAGGCTTTAGACTTGCAACTTATGCTATGTGGTGGATTAAAGCTGGAATTCAAGAATATGTTCTTAGATCGTGGAGCTTAGTAAAAATGGGAACAACGGCAGCACAAAAAAAATTATTTTTTAATTTAAAAAAGATAAAAAAACAAATTGCCCCGAGTGAAGAGGGGGATCTAAAAAAAGAACAAGTTAACGAGATATCAAAAAGACTTGGTGTAAAATCAGATGAAGTAATTTCAATGAACAGAAGAATGATGGGTCAGGAAAAATCGTTGAATGAACCAATAAAATCTGATGAAAAAGGTGAGTGGCAAGATTGGGTGGTTGATGACAATCTAGATCAAGAACTTTATGTTTCTCAAAAACAAGAGTTAGATGAGAAAAAAAGTTTACTCCAAGATGCTATAAAAATTTTAAATGATAGAGAAAAAAAGATAATACAAGAGAGAAAACTATCAGATGAGCCAAAAACCTTAGACGAGCTTAGCAAGAAATATAAAATAAGTAGAGAACGAATAAGACAAATTGAAACAAAAGCATTCGAAAAACTTCAAAAGGCAATGATAAATTCAAGTAACTCAAAAAACCTTCTGCCAGCAAAATAAAAAATTAAAAAGGACTTTTTATAAGAATTGTGTCAGATCTTTCTGGACTAGTTGATATACTCGATATTTTTGTCTCAATAAATTTTTCTAGCTCTTTAATATAAACTTTTGCATTTTCTGGTAATTTTTCAAAATCTTTAATTCCTTTTGTCGAAGATTTCCATCCTTTAAAAATTTTATATATAGGTTTTACTTTAAGTTGATCGTCCACAGCTGCAGGAAGATAATCTATTTTTTTTCCATTAAGCTCGTATGCAATAGACATTTTAATTTCTTCTAACTCGTCAAGGACATCTAATTTTGTAAGTGCTATTCCATCAATTCCTGAAATTTTAATTGTCTGCCTTACAAGAACACCATCGAACCAACCACACCTTCTTTTTCTACTAGTAACTGTTCCAAACTCTTTGCCTCTAGTTCCGAGAAACTCTCCAGTTTTATCTTTAAGTTCTGTTGGGAAAGGGCCTTCGCCTACTCTAGTAGTATAAGCTTTTGTAATACCCAATACATAATTTATTGTGTTGGGACCGCATCCAGATCCTGTTGCAGCTGTTGCGGCTACTGTATTTGAAGAAGTAACAAATGGGTATGTGCCATGATCTACATCTAAGAGAATACCTTGGGCACCTTCAAATAATATTTTCTTGCCTTTTGACTTGTATTCATCAATTTTTTTCCAAACTGGTTTGGAAAATTTTAAAATTTCTGGTGCAATTTTTAAAAGATCTTTCTTTAACTGATCTTTTTTGAAAATCTGTTTGCCTAAACCCTTTCTTATTGCATTATGATGGATAAGAACTGTCTCTAATCTGTGATCTAAATTACTTTCAGAGACTAAATCCATTACTCTGATTGATCTTCTTCCAATTTTATCTTCGTAAGCAGGCCCAATTCCTCTTCTTGTTGTTCCGATTTTGGTATTACCTGCTGCGTCTTCTCTAATTTCATCCATCTCTTTGTGGAAAGGAAGTATAAGATTTGCTGACTCGGACAAAATTAAATTATTTTCATCAACGTTTACGCCTTTTAGCTTAATTTCCTTAATTTCATCAAGCAAAGCCCATGGATCCACAACTACTCCATTACCTATTACTGAAATTTTATTTTTTCTGACTATACCAGATGGCAACAATCTAAGTTTATAAGTAACTCCGTCTATAACTAAAGTATGTCCAGCGTTGTGGCCACCTTGAAAACGAACCACAACATCTGCTTCACTCGAAAGCCAATCAACGATTTTTCCTTTGCCTTCATCACCCCACTGAGAACCAACGACGACAACATTTTTCATTAATTAAACATCCTGTTTATTTTAATTGAGCTCAAGTGATTAATTGGGCCATGGCCTTTTCCATAATTAAGATTAGACCTGATAGATTGATTAACATATTTAATTCCAAGCTCACAGGATTTATTTAAACTTTTTCCACATGCAAAAAAAGTTGTGATAGCACTTGATAAAGTGCATCCTGTGCCATGAGTATTTTTAGTTATAATTTTCTTATTTTTGAAAACCTTTAATTCTTTGCTATTTAAAAATACATCTTGCATAGTTTTTGTGTTTCTATGACCACCTTTAACTAAAATATTTTTAACTCCACTTTCAAGCAAAATGTTTGCTGCATGGATCATATCTTCTAGACTTCTAATTTTTATTTTTGTTAAAACTTCAGCCTCTGGAATATTAGGTGTAATTAAAAACACTTTTTTGATCAGCTTATCTCTAAGATTTTTAATCGCATTATCATTAATTAATTTAAATCCTCCTTTGGCAACCATAACCGGGTCTAAAATTACTTTTTTTGTTTTAATTTTTTTTAAAGCCTTCATAACTGCTAGAATTACTTCTGAGGAGTGCAACATACCAATTTTAATTGCGTCTGGTTTAATGTCTTTAGATGTAAATAAAATTTGCTTTTCAATTTCTTTTGGTTGTAAAGGAATTACGGAACTGACTCCTGTTGTATTTTGAGCGGTAATCGCAGTGATAGCGGTCATTGCGTATCCACCTAGTGCTGTTACTGTTTTAATGTCAGCTTGTATTCCTGCTCCACCAGAGGAGTCTGATCCTGCAATTATTAGAATTTTTGATTTTGGTTTCAATTTTTATAATTTTTATTTAATTGATCTTTTTACTATTTTAATACATTTTAAAATTAAACTTTTATCATATGACTCTGCCATTATCCTAATTTTTGGTTCCGTTCCAGATTTTCTTACTAAAATTCTTCCTTTTTGACCCATTAACTTGTTAGCTTTTTTTATTGCATTTCTACATTTTGTTTTGCCAACAATATTTTTATCTCTAACTAATACATTCTCTAAAATTTGAGGTAAAGGTTTAAAAACTTTTAATAGTTGGCTAGCCTTTTTGCCTTT
>CACFZK010000017.1 GCA_902570785.1 uncultured Pelagibacteraceae bacterium
AAAGATATTGATTGGTTAGAAGCTTTAAAAGGAGCTAAACCTGCTGAATGCGAAAAAATGAATGCTAATGATTATGCATACATACTTTACACATCTGGAACAACAGGAACACCAAAAGGAATAGTTAGAGATATTGGTGGACACATAGTTGCTTTGAAATGGACTATGAAAAATATTTATAACATAGATCAAGATGATGTTTGGTGGTCTGCAAGTGATATAGGCTGGATAGTTGGTCACTCTTATATTGTTTATGCTCCTCTGTTTTATGGTTGCACAACTGTTTTATTTGAAGGTAAACCAGTAGGAACTCCTGATGCTGGTGTTTTTTGGAGAATAATTTCAGAATATAAAGTAAAATCACTTTTTACTGCCCCAACAGCAATAAGAGCAATTAAAAAAGAAGATCCTGACGGGAAATTCTTCAAAAAATATGATCTATCTAAATTTGATACTTTGTTTTTAGCTGGTGAGCGTGCTGACCCAGATACAATAAAGTGGTTTGAAAAACTTTCAAATGCTCCTGTGATTGATCATTGGTGGCAAACAGAAACTAGTTGGGCAATAAGCGCAAATTGTGCAGGAATAGAAAAGTTTCCAATTAAATATGGTTCAGCTTTTAAACCAGTACCCGGTTATGATTTAAAAGTTTTAAATAGTGAAGGAAAAGAAAATAAAGCGGGTCAAATGGGTGACATTGTAGTTAAATTACCTTTGCCACCAGGAACTTTTCCAACACTTTGGAATGCAGATGAAAGATATAAAAAAGTTTATATGTCAACTTATGATGGATATTATCAAACGTATGATGCAGGCCATATTGATGAAGATGGTTATGTTTGGATTATGTCTAGAACAGACGATATCATTAACGTAGCAGGTCATAGATTGTCTACAGGAGCAATTGAAGAAGTTTTAGCGGAACATAAAAATGTTGCAGAGTGTGCTGTAATAGGAATTGCTGATAAATTAAAAGGACAACTTCCAATTGGATTAATAGCTTTAAAAGCTGGAGTTGATAGAGACAATAATGAAATCACAAAAGAATGTGTAGCACTGGTGAGAGAGAAAGTTGGTCCTGTTGCTGCTTTCAAATTAGCCATTGTGGTCAAAAGATTGCCTAAAACTAGATCAGGAAAAGTTTTAAGAGGAACTGTTAGAAAAATTGCAGATGGAGAAACTTACAAAGTGCCACCAACTATAGATGATCCAGCAATATTAGATGAGATAAAAAAAGATCTTAAAGACAATAATGTTTTAAAAGGCTAAGACGCTATAAATTTAATAAGATAGTAAAGAATTCCGGTAATTATTGTTGCATAAATAAAGCCCTTTCCAAAAAGTTTAAGTCTAATTTTATTATTTTTAAATTGTGATTGCAGGTATAGATAAATTATCGTGTATATACCGACTATGGCTATACTCAATAAAATATCTGTTGGGTTCATTAATAAATAAATTAGATATCGTTTATTTTAGCAACCATACCAACTTCATAATGTCCGGGCACGTTGCAAGCTGCTTCTATTTTTACTTTATTACTAAACTTCCAGACTAATTCGCCTTTTTCACCAGGTGAAAGTAAAACACTATTTGAGTGGGAGTGTCCCATGGATGGATTTTTTTTTAGCCATCTTTCTCATTTTTTCTTTGTCTACTTTATCTGATAATAATATCTCATTTTCAACCATCATCATCATTTCGGGCTGGTGTTTTATATGCATTTCTTTTGTTGCAATATTAAACTCGTGAACTAGTCCTCCAACATTTAATACTATAAATTTAATTGTTTCGTCTTTCTTTACATTTATTTCTGCAGGTTCATAGTAATTGTCGTGCATCTTAATAGTGATAGTCCTTGTTACCTCGGAAGGTTTACCTTTTTCACCTATCATTTTCATTGATCCTGCAAAGACAATGTTTGGAATTAAAAATAGTATAAATATTAATAACTTCATAAATACAAAATATCAAATTTTAAAATATGGAAGAATCATCAACTTGTCGCACCACTCTAATTATTAACTTGTCGCAGAGATTAAAGGGATTTTTTTATTTATAAACAGCTATGAAAATAACTTTAGTTTTACTAATTGTTTTTTACTTTCTCTTTTATCTCTTACGTCCTACATCCAAGGAAGAATTAAAGAGGTTTAACAAAAAAGATAATTGGTCAAATATGGGTTTTTGAAAGGAAAATATGAAAAAAATTATTTTAATTTTTGCACTTTTAAGTTTTTCAACTAGCGTATTTGCTGGATCATGTCCAATGATGGCAAATAAAGTTGAAAAGAGAATTGAAGAAGCAAAAAAATTTCATGCTGATGGCTTAAAGGCACATCAAGATGGAGACCATAAAAAATCTGAGGAATTATTAAATAAAGCTTTAGATCTTTTTAAAAGTTAAATTAACGTTTGAGGCGTGTTTGATAACACGCCTTAACAAAATATAAAATTAAAAATTTATGAAAAATATAGTTTTAAAATTTACATTTATTCTTATGATTTGCAGTCCAGCTTTTGGTGCAGATGAAAACATTGATATGCTAAATAGATTGGGTAAAGAGATTAATGTTTATTCAAAAAAAATTGTTAATGTAGACGTGGGCGATACTGTAAATTGGAAATCTGTTAATCCTGGTCACAATGTGGAATTTATAAAAGGTGGAATTCCTGAAGGAGTAGAAAAAATTTAAATCAAAGTATAATAAAGATACTAGTTATACTTTCAAAACTCCTGGGATATACGCTTATTGGTGTACACCACACAAAAGTATGGGAATGATAGGTTTTGTAGTTGTGGGAAATGATAAATCTAACTTAGATGTTATAAAAAAACTAAAGTTCTACGGTAAATCTACTAAAATAGCTGAAGAGCTAATAAACTCTTTATAATTTTTTGTTAATTAAAATTTAATGGCTTGCCTTTAGCAGGTGATAAAATCTTATTATTTTCCATCACAATTTCTCCATTAACTATTGTGGCTACAGGAAAACCTTTTACTTTATAATTATTAAAAGGTGTCCATCCACATTTGCTTTCAATCCAATCGTCCTTAATAATAACTTCTTTATTCATATCAATAACTGTCAGATCAGCATCAAAGTTTTCTTTGATATATCCTTTATTTTTAATACCAAATAAATCACAAGGATTCTCAGAAACTAATTTTATTAGTTTTTCTATTTTTAGTTTTCCTTTATTTACATGATCAAGCATAATAGGTAGTAAAGTTTGCACCCCTGGCATTCCAGATGGAGACAAAGGATATTTTCTATTTTTTTTCCTCTTTTGTATGCGGGGCATGATCAGAACCTATGGTGCTCACTAAAGTTTCGTCTACTGCATCCCATAATCTATCATAGTGGTCTTTGGATCTTAAAGGTGGGTTCATTTGACTAAAAGTATTTAAATTTTCATAACAATCAGGGGCATACAAAGTTAAGTGTTGTGGTGTAATTTCAAAAGTTACCCCATCCCTTTTTTCTGAAAAGAAATTAATTTCTTCTTTTGTTGAAACATGAAGAATATGAATTTTCTTTTTATGTTTTTGAGCTAATCTTACTACTCTTTTTGTGGACTCTAGTGCACATTCCTCATTCCGCCAAACAGGATGCGAGGTAACATCACCTTCTTTAACAAATTTTTTTCTAGATAACAGAATATTTTCATCTTCTGAATGCACAGAAATAATCTTGCTGCTATTAGATATTACTTTCTCTATATCTTTTTTCCTGGCTGACTAATAGGTTTCCTGTTGATGAACCAGCAAAAAGTTTTACCCCACAACATCCTTCAAGAGTATTGACCGATGCTAACTCTTTCATATTGTCCGGAGTAGCTCCAAAATAAAAAGCATAATTACAAAACATTCTATTTCTCGCTGCACTAAGTTTGTTATTAAATTCTTTAAATGTTGATGTTGGTGGATTAGTATTCGGCATTTCAAATACAGAGGTTATGCCCCCTGCTACTGCAGCCCTACTCCCACTTTCTAAATTTTCAGCGTCATTAGCTCCTGGTTCTCTAAAGTGTACCTGGGTATCTATTGCTCCAGGCAAAACAATCTTACCTGTTGCGTCGAAAACTTTACCGCTATTAAGATCTACTTTTCCAACTTTTTTGATTTTATTTCCTGATATAGCTAAATCTATACTTTTAAATTTGCCATCAATATAACAAGATCCGTTCTTTATAATGAGACTATAGTTATCAGACATATTTTGTTAAAATTAATATACAATATAAACTTCAAATATGAAAAAAAGATCAAATATTTATTTTAAAAGACAGAGGGGTTCTATTAATTTCAGGTCAAGATTCTAAAGACTTTCTTCAGAATTTAGTCACAAATGATATTAATAAAGTGACTAAAACTCAAAGTTGTTTTTCATCATTGCTTACGCCTCAAGGAAAATATTTATTTGATTTTATGATTGTTAAGCACAAGGATGGTTATTTTCTTGATTGTGAGCTTAACCAAATTAATGGGCTAATTAACAGGCTGAATGTTTATAAATTAAACTCAAAAATTGAGATCACAAATTTATCACATAAATTTCAAGTTGTGGTTATAAGTAATGAAAAATTTCTTTCAATAAATAATTCTAAAAATCAAGAAGGTGCTACTATAGCTTATAGGGATGATCCTTTTTTTTATTGATCCACGAAATAAAGAACTTGGAGCAAGAGGTATTGTCAATTTAGAAAAGTTATATTTATCCATAAAAAAATTAGAATTAAAATTGGAAGATTCAAAAAATTACTATGAGCTTAGTTACAATTTGGGTATTGCGCAAATAAATACAAAAAATCTTCAGGAAAAAGTTTTTGGTCTAGAATGTAATTTTGAAGAACTAAACGGTATAGATTTTAAGAAGGGTTGTTATGTGGGACAGGAGAATACTGCTAGAATGAAATTGAAAAATAAAATAAGGAAAAAGTTATTTGCTATAAAATCAAATGATAAATTAAAAATTGGCAGTGACATAAATTTTAATAGTATTAAAATCGGTCAGATCGTAATTGATGAACCCTATCCATTTGGTTTGATTAAAATTGTTGATCCAGATTTCTCTGAATATAAAGATAAAGATTTGTTAATTAATGATAGTAAATCTAAAATTATTCAATAATGGTGCGGTCGGAGAGACTCGAACTCTCATGGGAATCCCACACGGCCCTCAACCGTGCCTGTCTACCAATTTCAGCACGACCGCGATTTAATTATATGCGACAATAAATGAATGACTTTTTATCTTCAAGTTGATAAATTATTTATATGACTTCACAAAATTTAGATGAGATTTACAAGAAGATTTCTTCAGTAGTGCCTGAAATAGAGTGGAAATTTCATGCTCCAATAATCGACAAGATTAATAAATTAAAAAAAGAAAAAGACGCAGTCATACTTGCTCATAACTATCAAACTCCAGAAATTTATCATGGGGTTGCGGATATAGCGGCAGACTCTTTGGCACTTGCTTTGGAAGCAGAAAAAACTGACGCTAAAATAATAGTTTTATGTGGTGTCCACTTTATGGCTGAGACTGCAAAATTAATGAACCCTAGTAAAAAAGTTTTAATACCAGATATGCAAGCTGGATGTTCTCTAGCTGAGTCAATTACTGGTGCAGATGTTCGTATGTTAAAAGAAAAATATCCAGGCGTTCCAGTTGTATCTTATGTTAATACTTCTGCAGATGTAAAAGCAGAAACAGATATATGTTGCACATCTGCTAATGCAGTTAAAGTAGTAGAATCTTTAGGGACTGAAAAAGTTATTTTTCTTCCTGATCATTACTTAGCAAATTACGTTCAAAAAAATACAAAAGTTAAAATAATTTCATGGCAAGGTACTTGCATGGTACATGAAAAATTTACAGGTAAAGAGGTAGAAGATATTAAAAAAGAAAACCCAGGGATAGAAGTAATTGCCCACCCTGAATGTCCGCCGGATGTTATTAGTGCATCTGACTTTGCAGGATCAACTTCTAGTATGGTAAAATATGTAAAAGAAAACCAACCTAAAAAGGTTTTATTAGTTACGGAATGTACTATGAGCGACAATGTTCAAGTCGAAAATCCAAACGTTCAATTTATTAAACCATGTAACCTTTGCCCTCATATGAAAAAAATTACTCTAAATAAAATCTATGATTGCTTAAAAAATGAAACCAATGAAATTAAAATCGGTCATAATATTGCAGAAATGGCCAGAAAATCTGTTTTGAGAATGGCAGAAATTGGTAGATAATTTTGAGTGCAAAAAATTAATCAGAAATATATTAAATCAGTAGTTTATCAAGCTTTGAGAGAAGATTTAAACCCGTCTGGAGATATAACAACTAAAAATATTATAAATAAAAATATAACTGCGAAAATAATTGCTGGCCAAAACTGTATTGTTGGAGGTTTAGGTTTTGCAAAAGAGGCTTTTAAAATTTCGAATAAAAAAATAATATTCAAAACTAAAATAAAAGATGGAAGAAAAGTTAATAGAGGTAAAGTAATCGCTCTTTTAAAAGGCGAAGCTTCAAGTATTCTTAAAAGTGAAAGAGTAGCGCTTAATTTTATTGGTTTAATTTCAGGTGTAGCAACGATTACAAATCAATTTGTTAAAAAAGTAAAAGGTAAATCCTGTAAAATATGTTGTACGAGAAAAACTTTACCTAATTTGAGATTGCTACAAAAATATGGAGTAAGACTGGGTGGTGGAACTAACCATAGATTTAATCTGAGTGATGAAATTTTAATAAAGGATAACCATATTGCTGTTAGAAAAAATATTTATGATTTAGTTAAAAAAGCTATTAAGAGTAAAAAAGGTAAGAAGATTACAGTAGAAATAGATAATTTAAATCAACTAAAAAAAATTAAGGGCCTTAAATTTAATAGAATATTATTTGATAATATGAGTCTAAAAAATCTTAGAAAAGCAGTTAAAATCTCCAAAAGATTTTATGAGACAGAAGCATCAGGTGGAATTACATTAAAAAATGTAAGACGGATTGCTGCAACTGGTGTCAATCGTGTTTCTATTGGCCAAATAACTCATAGTGCGCCTGTTGTAGATTTTAAAATTAATTTTTATTAGATTATCTTCTAAGCTCAGCTTGTGCTGCAGCAAGTCTGGCAATCGGAACTCTAAATGGTGAGCAAGAAACATAATTCAATCCATTTTTAGAACAAAATTCGATACTTCTAGGATCTCCTCCATGTTCACCGCAGATCCCTAATTTAAGTTTTTTGTTTTGTTTTTTTCCTCTTTGTGATGCAATTTTGACAAGTTCGCCAACGCCGTCTTTATCGATGCTTACAAATGGATCTTCATCGAAAATTTTATGATCAATATAATCATTTAAAAATTTTCCTGAATCGTCTCTGCTGATACCAAATGTAGTTTGCGTCAAATCGTTAGTTCCAAAGCTAAAAAAATCTGCATATTTTGATATTGGGGCTGCCCTCAGAGCTGCTCTTGGAAGCTCGATCATCGTGCCTACAAAATAATTTATTTTAACTTTATTTTCTTGTTGAAGTTGATCAGCAACCCTATTTACCAATTTTCTCATTATCCCAAGCTCGTCTTCTGTTGAAACTAAAGGTATCATTATCTCTGGTATAACTGATTTGATATTCTCTTTTTTGCATTCAATTAATGCACTGAAAATTGCTCTACATTGCATTTCATAAATTTCTGGAAAAGAAATACCCAATCTACATCCTCTATGGCCTAGCATTGGATTTAATTCGTGTAATTCTGCCACTCTGTTTTTAATTTCTTTAACTCCTAGATTTAATGATCTTGCTACTTCCTCCATATCTTTATCTGTCTTAGGCAAGAACTCATGTAAAGGTGGGTCTAAAAGTCTTACAGTTACTGGCAAACCCTTCATAATTTTAAAAATTTCTTTAAAATCATTTTTTTGGTGAGGTAACAGTTTTTCTAAAGCAATTTTTCTGTCATCTAGACTTTTTGAAAGAATCATTTGTCTAACTGATAGAATTCTCTCGTCATCAAAAAACATATGCTCAGTCCTACATAAACCAATCCCTTCTGCGCCGAAATTTCTAGCCATTTTAGTATCTTGTGGTGTTTCAGCATTCGTTCTTATTTTGAGTTTTCTAAACTCATCTGCCCATTTCATTATAGTTGAGAAGTAACCTGAAATATCAGGTTTGACTGTTGGAACTAGGCCTTTCATTACTCTACCTGTTCCTCCGTCAATAGTTATAACTTCTCCCTCTTTGATGCTTAAATCTCCTACTTTAAATTCTTTTGTTTCATAATCGATATTAATTTCTCCAGAGCCTGAAACACACGGTCTCCCCATGCCTCTTGCTACTACAGCAGCATGGCTTGTCATTCCGCCTCTTGCGGTTAATATTCCTTTAGCAGCGTGCATTCCATGAATATCTTCTGGTGACGTTTCTACTCTAACCAAAATTGTATCTTCTTTTTGATTATTCATTTTCTCAGCCTCGTCAGCACTAAAAACTACTTTGCCACTTGCTGCACCAGGTGAAGCTGGTAGACCCTTTGCTATTACTTCTTTATTTACTTTTTCATCTAATGTTGGATGCAGAAGGGTATCTAGAGTGTTTGGGTCTATTCTCAAAATTGCTTCCTTTTTAGAAATTAATTTTTCTTTAACCATATCAACTGCAATTTTAATTGCTGCTTTTGCAGTTCTCTTTCCATTTCTTGTCTGCAGCATCCATAGTTTGTTATTTTCTACTGTGAATTCAATATCTTGCATATCCCGATAATGTTTTTCTAATTTTACAAAAACACTTTTAAGTTCTTTAAAAACTTTTGGCATAGCTTCTTCCATGGACTCGTCTTTTGCTTCAGCCTCTTCTTTTGCTTTTTTTTGTTATATATCTTGGAGTTCTACTACCAGCCACAACATCTTCTCCTTGCGCATTAATTAAATATTCTCCAAAAAATTTATTCTCACCTGTGGATGGATTCCTTGTAAATGCTACTCCAGTAGCGCAATCATTTCCCATATTTCCAAATACCATGGATTGAATATTAACTGCTGTTCCCCCAATCTCCTGGTATATGATTAAATTTTCTATAATTTTTTGCTCTTTTACTCTCCCAAGATAAAAATACTGCCTTTATAGCTCCGAATAGTTGTTCATAAACATCTTGGGGAAAATTTTTTCTTTGTTTTTTCGAATATTAAAACTTTAAAATTTTTTATAAGGCCGTCCCAATCGTCAGAGTTTAATTCGGTATCCATCAAAACACCTTTGGTTAACTTATAGTTATCAATCATTTCTTCAAAAAGATGGCTTTCAATTCCCAAAACTACATTTCCATACATTTGTATAAATCTTCTATAACTATCTTTTGCAAATCTGTTGTTAGAGGTTTTTTTTGATAAAGCTGCAACTGTCCTGTCATTTAAGCCTAGATTAAGAATAGTATCCATCATGCCTGGCATGGATACTCTTGAACCAGATCTGACTGATACCAGTAATGGATTTGAATTATCACCAAATTTTTTTTTGGTTATTAACTCAATTTTTTTTTAGCTCTTTCTTTATTTCTCCGAATATTTTCGGTGTAAGTTTTTTTTTATTCTTATAAAAGATAGAGCACATTTCAGTTGAAATCGTAAATCCTGGTGGAACAGGTAAACCAAGTCTGGCCATTTCAGCTAAATTAGCTCCTTTACCACCCAAAATATTTTTGGAATTTAATATTTTTTTTGCTTTCTTGTCACCGAAACTAAATAAGTATTTAGACATTAAGATCCTTCTAATTTAGAGAAGTCTACAAAAGTATTAAACGTTGAGCATAGTATTTGCAACAGTTCTAAACGATTATTTTTAAGATCATTATTTTCATCATTAACCTTTACTTTTTCAAAAAATTTATCTGTTGATAGTTTTGTATCTGATAAAAGCTTCAAATGTTCCTCGTAATTTTTTCTGTCTTCTTTGATTGTAAAAGCCTTGCGAATTACATTTATTCTTTCAAACAGTTCTTTCTCTTCCTCCTCTTTAAAAAGAACTGCATCAGGACCATCCTTTGATTTTAATTTTTCCTGTTCTAATATACTTGAGGCTCTTTTATAAGTTGAAACAGCATTTTTTCCAAGCTCTTTAGAGATAAATTTATTCATTATTAAAGTTTTTTTATAAAGTTCTAAAAAATTGTCATTAGTGTGAGAACTGATCGAAGCCTCGATGATGTCAGTTCTAATTCTTTTTTCTTTCAAGATATTTTTCATTCTTTCTCTTAAAAAAATTATTAATTCTTTTTTTGATTGAGGATTTTTTTCTTTAACGCCCTGCTCTAAATAAATTCTAGTAAAGTAATCAATTAAATCTGATAATTTAATAACCAAATTATTCTCAATTATTGTTCTTAATAATCCAATGGCTGATCTTCTTAATGCAAAAGGGTCTTTTGAGCTTGTTGGTTTTTCATTTATCAAATAAAAACCTACTAAATTATCTAATTTATCCAAAATTGATAAAGAGTAACTAATAGGTTTTTTCGGGATACTTGATGAGTTGCCAGTAGGTAAATAATGTTCACTTATTGCATTTGAAACATCTTGTTCAAAACCTTGGTTGAGTGCAAAATATTTTCCCATTTCTCCTTGAAGCTCAGGAAATTCAGAAACTAGATCTGATACAAGATCAGATTTTGATACTGATGAAGCTATTTCTAATTTCTCTTTATTTATGTTTAATTGATCTGAAATAAAATATGCCATTTTTCTCAATCTCTGAGTTTTGTCATAAACCGAACCTAGATTCTCATAAAAAACCACTTTTTTTAATTTATTTATTTGTTTGATTAAATTAAATGACCTATCCCTATTCCAAAAAAAATTAGCATCGGATAATCTTGCCTCCACAACCCTTTCGTTTCCAGTTTTTATTAGTTTTTTTTCTATCTTTATTGTTTGCTACTATAATAAATTCATTAAGCATTCTGTCCTTTAAATCAATTAGAGTAAAATACCTTTGGTGGGTTTGTAAGGTTGATTTAATTATTTCTCCAGGTAGATCCAAATAAGATTTATCAAAAGTTGCTGTAATTATATTTGGTTTATCTACAAGATTGGTAACTTCCGTGAGTAAAGAATGGTTTATAATTTCTTTACAAGATTTTTTTTTACATATTGAGATAATTTTTTTTAAAATATATTCTTCTCTTTTATTGTGGTCTAAAATAATCTCATTTCGTCCTAATAAGTTAAGATAATCATCGAAAGTTTTTTACTTTTACTTGCTTTATTTGATCGTCAGTTTCTAACATTGTAAAATTGACCGTTTCTAAATGGGCAAAATTAAATTTGAGCAACCCCTCATTAAAAATAGCTAATATAGATATTAATGGTCTACCCCAATTCATCTCGAAATCAGACCATTTCATTGATTTTTTCCAATTAATATCCTTCAGAGTTTGGGGTATTATTTTTTCAAGCTCTTCATCAGTGCTTATTTCTTTTGCTTTTACTTTAGCAAAATAAAAAGTTCCTTTTTCAGTTTCCTTTTTTTGAAGGTCGGTTACATTTAAATTTTTAGACTTTGCATAATTACTAATAACACTTTCGGGGACACCTACCTTGGGACCTTTAATTTCTGCTGCTGGAATTTTGATTATTTTAGGTAATCCAGTGACATAAATTGTAAGCCTAGTTGGTGTAGAAAATACCTCAAGACTTTTAGGTTTGAGATTAGATGAAGAAAGATTTTGCTTTAATAAATCTTCTAATTGTTTTCTTGCATTAATTTGTAAATTAGATGGAATTTCCTCACTAAATAATTCAACGAATAATTCTGACATTTATTTTTCTATTTGACTACTTAACCAAACCGATCCTGATCCTTTTGCAAGTTCCCTTATTCTATTTATATATCCTGTTCTTTCCGCAACTGAAATGACCCCTCTGGAATCTAATAAGTTAAATATATGACTTGCCTTTAAACATTGATCATATGCGGGGAGAGAAAGTTTTTTATCTAACAATGATTTACACTCGCTTTCGGCTATTTCAAAATTCTTGAGCAAAAAATCTGTATTAGCATGGTCAAAATTATACGCTGAGAATTCTTTTTCTGATTGTAAATAAACATCCTTATATTTTACACCGTCCCTATTCCAGTCAATATCAAAAATATTTTTTTTTTGTTGCACAAACATACTTATTCTTTCTAAACCATATGTTAGCTCAACAGATATAGGTTTACATTCGATCCCTGTCATTTTTTGAAAGTATGTAAATTGAGTTATTTCCATACCATCACACCAGACTTCCCAACCGAGCCCTGCTGCACCAAGAGTTGGGCTTTCCCAATCATCTTCTACAAATCTGATATCGTGATCTCTGGCTACTATTCCAATAGTTGACAAACTTTTTAAATAAATTTGTTTAATATTTTTAGGGGAAGGTTTGATTATAACTTGAAATTGATAATAGTGTTGAAGTCTATTTGGATTTTTTCCATATCTTCCATCTGTAGGTCTTCTAGAAGGTTGAACATATGCTGCTTTCCATGGTTTTGGTCCTAAAGAACGTAAGGTAGTTGCTGGATGAAAAGTACCTGCACCAACTTCTAGATCGTAAGGTTGTAGTATAATGCAACCATATTTACTCCAATATTTTTGTAAATTAAAAACAACATCTTGAAATGTAAAAAAGTTATTTTTATTTTTTATTTGTTTTGGCATTTATAAACCGTATTTCTGCCACATCGCTCTTTCTTCTATAGCATTTGCTATACTATCAATTTGGTTGTCAAATGATGAAGATAATTTTCTTGCAATAAACCCTTTCGGTTTCTCAAGTTTTTTTATTACAATATTTTCTCCAAATTTTTCTCTTAATATTTGTTCTGCATTGCCAATTCCATCAATTAAACCCAGCTTTAAAGAAGCAGAGCCTGACCAAAATTCTCCTGTAAAAATATTATTTTTTTCTACATCTTT
>CACFZK010000018.1 GCA_902570785.1 uncultured Pelagibacteraceae bacterium
TGGATATTTTAATAAATTGTGCAGGAACAGTTGATTTTGGTTCAATTGAAAATTTTCCTTTAAGTAAATTTGAAAAAATTATGGATCTAAATGTCAAATCTGTATTTAGTTGTATACAAGAGGCAATTAAAATTATGAGAAGTAATGGAGATGAAGGAAAAATTATTACAATTGGTTCAATTGCTTCAAAATGGACTGGTAGAGGTGGTGATGGTTCTTACTCAGCAAGTAAGTATGCTGTCTATGGGATGATTGAGTCTATCGCGCGTCAACTTCATGGATCAGGTTCAAATATAGCTGTAGGTTTAATTTGTCCAGGCGTTGTTGACACTACCTTGACAAATCCGGGTAAAGATAAAAAACCAAATTGGATGAGACCATCAACTATAGCTGATTCTGTTTTACATATGGTGACTGCTCCTAAAAATGTAAATATATTTGATTTAACAATTTTTGGAATGGATGAAAAACCTTGGTAAGTTTTTATGTCATTGCCTAGTATTTTAGTAACTGGAGCTAGTGGAAATCTTGGAAAAAAAATTATTTTAAAACTTCATGACCTCAAAAAATTTAAAATAATTGGATTAGACATCAGGCCTGATAAAAACCTTAAAAATTTAATTGAATTTTTAAATATAGATATTTCTAAATTGGAAAATTTAAGTAAAAATTTCAAAAATATAGATTTAATTTGCCATTGTGCCTCATTAATAGATTCGCCTTTATATAATGAAGCGGACTATAAAAATACAAATGTGTTAGGTACAGAAAATATTTATTCAATCGCGCAAAAAGAAAATATTAGAAAAGTAGTTTTAACTAGCAGCACATCTGTCATGGAAATGGATAAAAAAAATGAAAAATGGCCTATTTATGAAAACTATGTAGGAGAGCCAAATAATATTTATGGACAAAGTAAAAAAGATCAGGAACTTATAGCAAAAAAATATTCTGAAAATCATAATATACAAACTATATGTTTGCGCCCATGCTCTTTTTTTCACTTAGATAATCCAGAATTAGGTTTTAGATTGACGGGCTCATATGCAATTTTAGATGACATTGCAAACGCTCATGTAGCTGCTATTAAGACTTTATTTAATGATGAAAAAATTAAAAATATAAAAAAATTTGAGTCAATATTTGTTACAAATAAATTGCCATACAAAAATGGAGATCAAAAACTTTTTGGTAGAAAAGGTGAAATGAAAGATCTTGTTTTGAAGTATTGGCCCACAAAGAGTAAATTTATATTTGATCTTGGTTATAAAAAAACTGTTTTTTCAGGAGTATATGATTTAGAAAAAGCAAAGAATATTTTAAATTGGGAACCAAAATATAATTATGATGATTGGTATAACGATTGTAAAAAACAAAATTTGAATTTCAATGAAGAAAAAAAAAGATATCGAGAAAAAAAATCTATTTTAAATAAAATTCTTAAAATTTTTAAAAATTAATCAAACAGTATTTTATGCAACACCAAACCTAAGACTTTTTTGGATTTCTTTTCCTTCAATTGTTTTAATATTGATCTTTATATCTTTATTTAATCTCATATCCGTTTTATCTTTCCAAATACCTGCGGCCAGATGAATGATTCCAATTTCATCATGGGGCAAAAAAGGTTCAACAAATGTATCTTTTTTTTCGTCAAACTTTGGTAACAAATGACTTGTTATCCAATTACACTTTAAAGGCAAAAATTCAACATCAACATTATCATGATAAACTGCTATATTAATTGCTAAACCCTCAGATCCGAAAATTTTTCCTTTTGAAAGTGTTTTTTTTAAATTTTTTTGCCATACATCCCAACATTTAGAATTTTTTTCTAACGAAAAAACTCCGATGTTTATATGTGGAGCAAAAGCTAACTTTCTGGCAATTTCTTCGTTTATACCAGACGACTTAGCATGTTTATAATTTTGAGATTTAATTAAAGCAATTTTTCCTAATAACCATTTGACTTTAGTAGTAATTCTATAACCTGGTCCTATACTTTGAGTTATTCCTAACTTTCCATTTTCACAGGCTTTAAAATATAATTCAACTGCTTTCCAGGAATTTACCCAAGCATCACAATCTATCCATAGATACTTTTTAAATTCTGGAAAATAATTTGGTAAGAAAGCTCTTGAAACTTGGCTCTTTAACCATTCTTTTTTTATGACTTTATAGCCCGGAACGTCTATGTCCCAATTAGCTTTTTTTATCGAATAAACTTTTGATTTAATTGTATTTATTTGATTTTCAGTCAGACCAGCATCCAAAACACAAATAGAAACATTATTTTCTTTGTTCTGAAATTTTATTGAGTCTATTAATTCTTTTAAAAGTTCAAAATAGTTTGAGTCCGCTAAAGTTACAATCGCATTAGAATTCATAATTTATTCGAGCCAATCTTTATATTTATCTAAATTACTTTTTATATAATTAGGTAACTCATCTGTGGAAGCAACTTGTAATTCTTCTCCACCATCAAATTTATTTTTTTTAGAATCAACTTTGAGATTATACACAGGTTTTTTACTTGTTATCATTTTTTGTATTCCCTTTTCACCGATTGGTTCTAAATCGTATTCTCTGTGATGAAGATAAGATGTTAATTTTTTTTCAATATTTTTTGCTGTTTTAAGATATGAAAAATGCCACCCTCCATTTGGAACAAAATGAATATCTTGATATTTTGTTTTTGAAAAAAGTGTATCCAAACGCCAAAAAGGATATTTTTTATCTTTAATATTTCTTAACCATTGAGGAGATAAAAGATTATTTTTTCTACAAGCTTTTGTTCCAAACCACTCAAAAGAATTGAGCTTTAAATTAAACTTATAATAAAATAATTTTTGTTTAAAAAAAATTAATTTATTACTTATATCGCTGAAGTTATTTTGCTCTAAATTAGGAATCTCGTCTAAATCTGAGATCATAACAATATCATCAGGATCTGCATCTTTAAGTCCTTCTTGAATATAATTTCTTTGAAAATTTTCTCGTTTAGACGCATTAAGAAAATATTTTGAATTAGTTATATCAATATGATCCTTGTCATCAAAACTTGCAATTCCAGTGGGTTCTTTGTCCAAAACTAAATAAACTATTTTATGTTTAAATTTTTCATAATTATTTATATTAAAGTTCAAGCTTCTTTTTTTTCCGTTGTGAGCATAGTTGCTTTCAACAATTACAAACTTATCAACATAGCTATTTAAATAATTTAAACGAAGATCAAGAAGTATATCTTCGTCGAAATACATAAAACAATCAAAGATTTTCATTTTACTTTTATTTTTTTATTCTTAGAGATGACAATGAATGAATCTCTATATCCACAATCCTTGTAACCTTGAATGATGATATTTAAATATCTTTTGCTTGGGGGAAAATGTTTGGTTTTTTTTGGCATATAATAGTACATGACTTTTGTGCCATTTAGGGTGAAATATTTCTTTACATAAGTTACAGGATAATTTTCATAAACATCTAATTTTTTTTCATCCCCTTTTGTTATTTTGTAAATAGCACCCAATACAAAACTGTTTTGTTTTTTTTCAATATCAGCAACACCACCACCTAAATAATAATTTCTAAATGAAAGCTTGAAATTTTTTAGTGTATAACAACCTATATATTTTGAGTTTTTACACCTTCGTTTCATTTGTTTTTGATGTAAGTTGCTACCGTAAGCAAAATATAACATTAAATACCTTTCAAAATTCGTAATTTCTTTTTGGTTAACATTTTAATAATTTCTTTGTGGCAAGATTGTAACTTTGTTTTTTTTTCAGATCTTAAAACAACCGATACACCAATTTTTCCAAGCCTAAAAAAAGGATAACTTCCAATATCAACTACTTTTTTGTATTTATTTTGTATCTTTTCCAAGTTATTTGCAATTTTGCTCTCTACTGTCTGAGTACTTATTGAAAGGCTAAAAATTTTAGAACCCTTTTTTAAATATTTTTTTAAATTATGAAGCATTGATTGTAGAATTAAGGGAACACCTGGAAGACAAATTACATTTTTAATCATAAAACCTGGTGCAGCACTTGAGGGGTTATATATTAATTTTGAACCTTCTGGCATTTTTGCCATTTTTTTTCTAGAGTCATTAAATTCTTTTTTACCATAATATTTACTTAAAATTTCATAGGCCTCTTTGTTATACATATATTTTTTTTTAAAGGCTCTAGAAATAGATTTAGCTGTTATATCGTCATGTGTTGGCCCAATTCCCCCTGTTGTAAAAACATAATTGTAGTTTTTGCTAAGATTTAAAAGATTTTTTATTATTTTTTTTTCCTCATCTGGAATTATACGAACTTCGTGTACTTTTATTCCAAGATTTGTATTTAACCATGATGCCAAATAAGAGACATTCTGATCCTTTGTTCTTCCTGATAAAATCTCATTGCCGATAACTAAAATTGATGCGGAAATTTTTTTATATTTTCTAGCCATAATTTGGTACTATTTAAAATGGATTTTGAAAATGAATTAATATCAGGTGTTTTAATAAAAAGATATAAGCGTTTTTTTGTTGATATTAAAATGGAAAATAAAGTAATTACAGCTCACTGTCCAAACCCCGGATCTATGCAAAAACTTTTGACCAAAGGAAATAAGGTGTGGATTACAAAATCAAACAATGAAAAAAGGAAACTCAGTCACACACTTCAAATTATAGAAGTTAATAATTCAAAATTTTGTGTAAACACTCACATTACTAATAAAATAGTAAAAGAAGCATTAGAAAACAATTATATTGAAGATCTAGCTATATATAATCAAATAACGCCAGAAAAAAAATATGGGATAAGTACTAGATTTGATTTCCTTTTGAATAGTACAAAAAAAAATAAAAAAGCTTTTCTTGAGGTTAAAAGTGTTTCACTAAGTAGAAAAAAAGGACACGCCGAGTTTCCAGATTCTGTAACCTCTAGAGGCAAGAAACATCTTGAAAGTTTAATTTCTGCAAACAAACAGGGTTATGATTGTTACTTGTTATTTTTAGTTCAGATTGAAAATTGTCAATCTTTTGGTATAGCTGAAGATATAGACCCTGAATATTCTAAATTTTACAAAGAAGCTGTAAAAAAAAATATAAAAATACTTTGTTATGATTGTAAATTTTCAGACAAAAGCATAGAAATAAATAATAAAATAAAAATTTTATTAAATGACTGATAAAATGTTAGAAGCTTTCGCTGGGACAAAAAAAGCTGGTTCTATTGCATCTGCGGCTTTGGATGAAGTAGCAAAGATAGTTAAGCCCGGTGTTACAACTGAAAAAATTGATAAATTATGTTATGATTTTATTAACGATCATAAAGCTTACTCGGCTCCACTATTTTATAGAGGCTATCCAAAATCATGTTGTACATCAGCAAATCATATAGTTTGCCATGGGATACCAAAAGATAAAGTTTTAGATGAAGGAGATATTGTAAACGTGGATGTCACAGCCTTGAAGGATGGGTGGCATGGAGACACTAGTAGAATGTATTTTGTTGGTGAAGTTTCAACAAAAGCAAATCAGTTGGTAAGAACTACTTATGATGCTTTGATTAAATCTATTAAAATTTTAAAAAATGATATTTATCTTGGAGATATAGGCTCTGTTATCCAGAATTATGTTGAAAAAAAAGGTTTTTCAGTTGTGAGAGATTTTTGTGGGCACGGGGTTGGTAAAAAATTTCATGAATATCCAAATATATTACATTACGGAGAAGAAAAAACCGGTGATAAATTAAAGACTGGAATGATTTTTACAATTGAACCTATGATTAATGAAGGTGATTATGAAACTAAAGTATTAAATGATGGGTGGACAGCAGTTACAAAGGATAAGAAATTATCCGCACAATTTGAACACACTGTTGGTATAACTGATGATGGTTATGAAATATTTACAATTTCAAATAAAGGATTAGATTATCCGCCTTACAAAATATGATTGAAAGATATTCAAGAAAAGAAATTAGAGAAATCTGGCTTGATAAAAATAGATATAGTTTGTGGCTTGAAATTGAAATTGCTGCTGCTGAAGCAATGGAAAAATATAAAATAATTCCTAGAGGTGTTGTTAAAAAAGTAAAATCAAGATCAAAAATAGACGTAGAAAAAATTTTGAAAGTAGAAGGAAAAGTAAGACATGACGTTATTGCTTTTTTAACATCTATAATTGAAAAAGTTGGTAAGGAAGCAAGCTTTTTACACAAAGGAATGACTTCTTCTGATATTTTAGACACCTGCTTTAATATTCAATTAAAACAATCTGGTTTAATTATATCTAAGGATATTGAAATTTTATTAAACTCAATAAAAAAGCAAGCCACTAAACATAAATACACTTTATGTATTGGCAGAAGCCACGGGATACACGCTGAACCAACTACTTTTGGCTTAAAACTATTAACTTTTTATGAGGAATTTTCAAGAAATCATAAAAGACTTCAGAGTGCTATTAAAGAAATATCAACTTGCGCAATATCAGGTGCAGTTGGAACTTTTGCTAATGTGGACCCAAGAATAGAAAAATATGTTGCTAACAAACTTAAATTAAATATAGAGCCAATTTCAACTCAAATTATACCTAGAGACAGACATGCTTATTTTTTTTCGGTTCTTGGTGTAATAGCAAGTTCTGTTGAAAGATTTGCAACAGAAATAAGACACTTACAAAGAACTGAAGTTTCAGAGGTAGAAGAATTTTTTAATAAAAAACAAATGGGATCTTCGGCTATGCCACACAAAAAAAATCCTGTTCTTACAGAAAATCTTACAGGATTGGCTAGATTAATTAGATCATCAGTAATTCCGGCTTTAGAGAATGTAGCGCTTTGGCATGAAAGAGACATTTCCCATTCTAGTGTAGAAAGGAATATCGGTCCTGACACAACTGTAACTTTAGATTTTGCTCTAGATCGCTTAAACAATGTTGTTAAATCAATGAAAGTTAATAAAGATAATATGAAAAAAAATCTTGATTTAACAAAAGGAATATTCTTTTCGCAAAGAGTATTGCTTGAACTAACATCCAAAGGTTTAAGAAGAGATAAAGCTTATAGAATAGTTCAAAAATGTGCGATAAAATCTCTTGAAAATAATATCCCGTTCTACGATAGCTTATTAAAAGACCAAGTAATTACAGACAAAATACCTGTTAATACTCTTAAAAAATTATTTGATTTTGGTTACCACACGAGAAAAATTAATGTAATTTTCTCAAGAGTATTAAGAAAAAAATGAATAAAGGTAAAAAACTTTACGAAGGAAAAGCCAAAATCATCTACGAAACCAAAGAAAAAGGTTTGGCAATTCAACATTTTAAAGATGATGCAACAGCTTTTAATAATCAAAAAAAGGCAACAGTTGAAGGAAAAGGCGTTCTCAATAATAGAATTTCAGAACACATTCTTCAAAATTTAAATCAAGTTGGTATTAAAAATCATTTAATAAAAAGATTGAATATGAGAGAACAGCTAATAAAGTTAGTTGAGATTATACCTATTGAAATCATTGTTAGAAATATTGCTACAGGCTCATTAACTAAACGGTTGGGAGTAACTGATGGTACAATTTTAGAAAAGCCATTAATAGAGTTTTGTTATAAAAAGGATGAACTTGGTGATCCACTTATTGCTAAAGAACATATTTATGCTTTTAACTGGGCAACAGAAGATGAAATTAAAACAATTGAAAAGATGACTTTCAGAGTAAACGACTTTATGTCTGGGATGTTTAGAGGTATTGGAATTAAATTGGTAGATTTTAAGCTTGAATTTGGAAGAATATGGGATGGGGATAAGAAAGAAGTCATTCTAGCAGATGAAATTAGTCCTGATACATGCAGACTTTGGGATATTAAAAGTGAGAGAAAATTAGATAAAGACAGATTTAGAAAAGATCTGGGAAATATTATTCAGGCATATCAAGAAGTGGCTCGGAGATTAGGAATAGTTCCAGAAACAACTAATGTAAGTGAAGTTAATTTTAAAAAACCTACATCAATAAGTATTAAGAAAAAATAAATTGAAATTTGCTGTAACGATCACGTTGAAAAAAGATGTGCTTGACCCACAAGGTAAAGTCGTTGGTCAAACTTTAAAAAACATAGGTATTAAAAATCTTAATTCTATAAGACAAGGAAAATTTTTTGAAATAGATTTAGATGAAAATGATCCAGTATTAGGTGAAACGAAAGTAAAAGAAATGTGCGAAAAATTATTAGCAAATCAAATTATTGAGGATTTTCAAATTAAAAAAATATGATGAGATCATCTGTTATAGTTTTTCCAGGCTCAAATTGTGATAGAGATATTGCTGTAGCCTTAAAAAAATTACAGTTTAAAAATTCAATGATTTGGCACAAAGAAACTGAGCTTCCAAAATCAGATTTAATTGTTGTGCCAGGTGGATTTTCTTATGGTGACTATCTAAGATCTGGCGCAATAGCGGCTAAATCAAATATTTTATCTGAGGTCATATCTGCTGGTAAAAAAGGCTCTCTTATTTTGGGAATATGTAATGGATTTCAAATCTTAATTGAGTGTGGATTATTAAAAGGAGCATTATTAAGAAATTCTGGACTAAAGTTTATATCAAAAGATATTAGGGTTAAAATTTTATCTAATAAAAGCAAATTTTTTAATAAATACAAAACTGGTGAACTGTTAGAATTGAATATCGCTCATAATGAAGGAAATTATTTTACTAGTAAAGAGCATCTTGATGAACTTGAGAATAATGAATTAATACCAATAAAATATTGTGACGAAACTGGAAATATTAATATTAAAAGTAATCCAAATGGCTCGATAAATAATATTGCGGGTATATTTAATGATAAAAAAAATATTTTAGGAATGATGCCCCACCCTGAAAGGATGTCAGATAAAATTTTATCAAATCAGGACGGTTTGGGATTATTTTTAAGTTTAATGAATTAGTATGACAATTAGCAAAGATCAGATAGAAGCTCACGGTTTAACGCCTGATGAATATAAAAAAATTAAAGAATACTTAGGAAGAGAATCAAATTTATTAGAACTTGGAATTTTTTCAGCAATGTGGAATGAGCATTGTTCCTATAAATCATCTAAGGTACATCTCAAAAAACTTCCTACAAAAAATAATATTGTAATTCAAGGTCCAGGTGAAAACGCTGGTGTTATTGATATAGGAGATGATGACGCTGTTGTATTTAAAATAGAAAGTCATAACCATCCCTCTTTTATTGAACCGTATCAGGGCGCAGCTACTGGTGTTGGCGGTATATTGCGTGATGTCTTTACTATGGGTGCCAGACCAATTGCTTTAATGAATTCTATCCACTTCGGATCACCTAAAAATCATAAAACTAAAAATTTATTAAGTGGCGTTGTTTCAGGAATTGGTGGATATGGTAATTCTGTTGGGATACCAACCGTAGGAGGTGAAACTAAATTTAATGATACATATAATGAAAATATTTTGGTCAATGCCATGGCCATTGGTTTGGCAAACAAAAATAAAATTTTCTATTCAAAAGCAAAAGGTTTAAATAAGGCTGTAGTATATGTGGGATCAAAAACTGGAAGGGACGGTATTCATGGGGCTACAATGGCATCAGCAGAATTTGATGAAAATTCAGAGGAAAAAAAACCTACCGTTCAGGTTGGAGATCCTTTTACTGAAAAATTACTTTTAGAAGCTTGTCTGGAATTAATGAAAGACAACTCTATTATATCTATACAGGATATGGGGGC
>CACFZK010000019.1 GCA_902570785.1 uncultured Pelagibacteraceae bacterium
AATTTTTCTTTTACTTCTTTTTCTCCAATGACTTTACTTTTCATTGGATCAAATAATCTCATCTCTTTCGAAACCAATTGCATCAAATCTTTATCAGAAGAAATAATTGTAACTTTTGCACCAGCTCGTAAAATTTGTTTAGCATAAGTGGCTAAAAGATCATCTGCTTCATAATTTAATTGTTCAATAGATGGCACATTGAAAGCTTCAACAGCTTTTCTTATATATTCAAACTGTGGCGCAAGATCATCTGGCGCCTCAGATCTGTTGGCTTTATAATCTTTGTAAATCTCGTTTCTAAAATTTTTTCTTGCTGAATCAAATATAACAGCAAAATGTGTTGGTTTATTTTTAGAGTCATCTGATCTTGAATCTTCTAGAAGCTTGAAAAGCATATTACTAAAGCCAATTACTGCTCCAGTTGGTAGACCATCACTTTTTCTTGAAAGAGGAGGTAATGCGTAATAGGCTCTGAAAATATATCCAGATCCATCTACCAAATAGAAATGATCAGTTTTTTTAATTTTGTTCATCAATTAATGATATCCTAATATTTTTCATGATATAATAATAATATATTATGGAGAAAGTTATTCTATCTGCTGAAAATCTTACTAAAATTTATTCAAAAAAAAGTTCAGCAAATAATTCAATTTTGGCACTAAATAAATTAAATCTAAAAGTGAAACAAGGGGAAATTTTTGGACTTTTAGGTCCTAATGGTGCGGGAAAAACTACATTTATTAATATTCTTGGTGGTTTAGTTGAAAAAACTAGTGGTAAAGTTGATGTTTGGGGTTTTGATTTAGACAAAAATCCAAGACAAGTGAAAGCTTCAATTGGGATAGTGCCACAGGAAGTTAATTTAGATGCTTTTTTTAGTCCAAAGAAATTGTTGGAGCTTCAAGCTGGTCTGTTTGGCGTAAAAGAAAAAGATAGGATTACCGATTTAATTTTAAAAATGGTTTCATTAGATAAACAGGCAAACTCTTATGCAAGAAGTCTCTCTGGCGGTATGAAACGAAGGTTGTTAATAGCAAAAGCAATGGTTCATCAACCTCCGCTTTTAATTTTGGACGAACCTTCAGCGGGTGTTGATGTAGAATTAAGACAAAATTTATGGAAAAATGTTTCAGAGCTTAACAAAATTGGTGTTACTATAATATTGACTACTCACAATTTATATGAAGCACAGGACATGTGTGATCGAATTGGAATTATAAACAAAGGAAATCTGGTAGCGTTAGACAGTACTTCAAAATTATTAGATAGAATTGAAACTAAAAAAATTAAGTTTAAAGTAAAAAATTTAGATAAGTTTCACGAAATTAAACTCAATGGCGTAAAATTCTCAAAGGATGGTACCCAGATTGAAGCTTCTTATGATAAAAATAAATTTAAATTTGATCAAATAATAAGTGTTGTCAAAAAAAGTGCAGAAATTGTTGATATTTCAACAGAAGATGGCGATCTTGAAGACATATTTTTAAAACTAACAAATAGGTAGATTTTTATTTAATTTAAAAGTAATAATAAAGATATGGAACTTATTAAAAACTTTAAAGATAATGCTATTATTAAAAATCTATTTTTAGCTATTTTGGCTACATTGATTTTGGCTATTTCTTCAAAAATAAAAATACCTTTTTGGCCGGTTCCCATGACTATGCAAACTTTTGTCATAATGCTAATTGGCATTTTATTTGGTTGGAAGCTTGGATTGTTCACGGTATCATTATATCTTATGGAAGGAATAGTGGGTTTACCAGTTTTTGCTGGAACTCCAGAAAAAGGAATGGGTATAGTATATTTTACCGGCCCTACTATGGGTTACTTGATTGGGTTTTTAGTTACTGTTTATCTAACAGGATTTTTAAAATTTGATAATAATTTCTTAAGGAACTTTGTGAAGTTAAGCTTTGCAGTATCTTTCATATATTTATTTGGACTGCTTTGGTTAGGATCATTAATTGGTTGGGATAAGCCAGTTTTTGAACTTGGTGCAAAACCTTTTCTTTTGGCAGAGTTATTTAAAGTTCTTATTTTAACAATATTAATCCCTAAAATTTTGAGATTTAAAGTTTAACGAGGAGATCTTTTGGATAAAATTCTCTGAAGGGTTCTTCTGTGCATTTTTAGCCTTCTTGCGGTTTCAGAAACATTTCGATTGCAGAGTTCAAATACACGGTGAATATGTTCCCATTTTACTCTATCTGCTGACATAGGGTTTTCGGGAGGTTTTGCCTTTGATTCTGGGTCTGCTAGGAGAGCTGATTCTACATCATCAGCATCTACTGGTTTTGCCAAGTAATCAATAGCACCAGATTTGACGGCTGCTACGGCTGTTGGAAGGTTACCATAACCTGTTAACATTACAATTCTGCTATCTTTTTTTGCCTTATTAATTTCTTTTACTACATCCAAACCATTTCCATCCTCGAGCCTTAAATCAACTAAAGCAAACTTTGGAGGGGCAGATATGACCATTTTGATAGCATTTTCAACAGTTTTTGAGTCTTTAACTTGAAAACCTTTCTTCTCCATTGCTCTAGCTAGCCTCATTCTTAAAGGATCATCGTCATCGACTATTAAGAGGGACCTGTCCTCAAAGTCAGTAATTTTTAAACCTGGGGGTGATTTGTCTGCTCTCATATATAGTTGTCATATAGTCACTATTGTGAATATTACAATGCGACAATCTTGAATTATTTGCTTTACATAAAGGAAAAAAACTATTACTTGGAAAAAATATATAAGCTTTTTTAGTAAATTTTTTAGAAGCTTAATTGTGTAATAATTGGGGGACACATGAGATGCGAAAATTTGATAAAGTTAACGAATTAGTTAACACTTTAAAGCCAGATTATCCGGTCTATTGCATCAGACCTAAATCAATAAAAAAGTCCGTTGAGTTTTTTAAAAAGAACTTTCCCGGCAGAATACTCTACGCTGTAAAAACAAATCCAAACGAAAAAGTTATTAAAACTATTATTAATAGTGGAATTCAAAATTTTGATGTTGCATCAATTAATGAGATTAAATTAGTTAAAAAAATAGATGATAAAGTAAAAGTTTATTTTATGCATACAATTAAAAGTAGAGAAAATATCAGAGATGCATATTTTAATTATAATGTTAAAGATTTTGCTTTAGATACTAAAGAGGAATTGTTAAAGATTTTAGATGCAACAAACAATGCCAGGGATTTAAATTTGTATGTAAGAGTTGCAATTTCAAATGAACATGCTGAAATTGATTTGTCCAGAAAATTTGGAGCTTTAGCAAGTGAAGCTTTAGGGCTTTTGAGACTTTGCAAAGAACATGGGAGAAAAGTTGGTTTGAGTTTTCATGTCGGTTCTCAGTGTATGGATAAAATTTCATTTTCAAAAGGAATACAAGAAATTGGAAATATTATTAAAAAAACGAAGATCATACCGGATGTTATAAATATAGGTGGCGGCTTTCCATCAATATATCCAGATTTAATTCCGGAACCATTGGAGAACTATATGGCAGAAATTAAAAATGGATTAGAAAAATTAAAATTAGAGAAAATGCCTGAAATTTTTTGTGAGCCTGGTCGTGCAATAGTTGCTGAGGCTGGATCGACTATAGTTAAAGTGATTTTAAGAAAAAAACAAAAATTATACATTAATGACGGAACTTATGGATCGTTATTTGATGCTGGGGTACCAAATTTTATTCTGCCTTCTAAAATGATTACAAATGGAAGAGTACTCTCTAAAAAATTGACTGCTTTTAATTTTTATGGTCCAACTTGTGACAGTCTGGATTATATGAAAGGCCCTTTCCTATTACCAAATAATATTAAAGAGGGTGATTATATCGAGCTTGGTCAGCTTGGTGCTTATGGAACAACTTTTAGAACAAAATTTAATGGTTTTTATTCAGACGAAATTTATCAATTGGATGATAAGCCGATTCTTTCCATGTACGATGGGGAGATAAAGGTTAAATATTTAGTTGCGTAATGAATAAAAAAAATGGGCCTACACTTGGTCACAATAAAAAATCCTTATTAAAATCTGAAGTCGAACACATAGATATAACCTCTTTTGACTCACGAAAAATAATCGACTCTATGAAAAAAATGTCTTTTACTTCAAGAGACACTGCCAAAGCTGCGGAAATTTATAATGAGATGATTAAAGATAAAAATTGCTCAATATTTTTGACAATTGCAGGTTCTACTTCTGCTGCGGGATGTATGAAGCTTTATTCTGATTTAATTAAATTTAACATGGTTGATGCCATAGTTGCGACTGGTGCCTCTATAATTGACATGGATTTCTTTGAAGCATTGGGGTTCAAGCATTATCAAGGCGATCAATTCCAAGATGATAAAATACTGAGAGAAAACTATATAGATAGAATATATGATACCTATATTGACGAAGAGCAGTTACAGGCTTGTGATAAAACTATTTGTGAAATTGCAAATAAATTAACTCCAAAAGCATATACATCTAGAGAATTTATTAAAGAAATAGGTAAGTATTTGAAAAATAATGCAAAAAAAAAGAACTCTCTTATTGAATTAGCCTATGATCATAATGTTCCTATATTCTGTCCTGCATTTACAGATAGTTCAGCTGGTTTTGGATTGGTTATGCATCAAGAACAGAATCCATCAAAACACATCACAATAGACTCAATTAAAGAATTTAGAGAACTTACTGAAATTAAATTAAGGTCTAAAGCTTCAGGATTGTTAATGGTCGGCGGAGGTGTTCCAAAAAACTTTGTACAAGATACAGTAGTATGTGCTGAGCTTTTAGGAAAAAAAGTCGATATGCATAAATATGCAATCCAAATCACTGTTGCTGACACTAGAGATGGTGCTTGCAGTAGTTCGACCTTAAAAGAGGCAAGTTCATGGGGCAAAGTGGATACATCAAAAGAACAAATGGTTTTTGCCGAAGCAACTAGCGTTTTACCATTAATTGCTAGTGACGCATATCATCGTCAAAATTGGAAAAATAGAGAGCGAAGAAATTTCCAAAAATTATTTTAATTTAATGACAAAAACAAGAATAGCTTTAATACAGATGAAAATGTCTTCTGAACAGAAAAAGAATATGAATACCGCAATAAAAAAAATAAAAGAGGCTAGTAAAAAAAAAGCAAAAATAATATGTTTACCTGAACTATTTTTAACAAATTATTTTTGCCAGCAAGAGAAACATTCGAATTTTGATTTGGCTGAAAAAATTCCTGGGAAAAGTAGTAATATTCTTTGTTCGTTAGCAAAAGATCTCAAAGTTATAATTATAGGATCAATCTTTGAAAAAAAAACATCAGGTATTTATCACAATACGTGTGTTGTTATAAGTGAAAAAGGTAAATTAATTGGAAAGTATAGAAAGATGCATATTCCAGATGATCCTCAATACTATGAAAAATTTTATTTTACTCCTGGTGATTTAGGATTTAAATCTTTTAAAACAAATCAGGGTAATGTTGGAACTTTAGTATGCTGGGATCAATGGTTTCCTGAAGCTGCTAGATTGACATCATTATTAGGTGCTGAAATACTTTTTTATCCAACTGCTATAGGATGGCACCCTAAAGAAAAAAAGAAATTTGGTAAATCTCAACTTAATGCTTGGCTATCAATTCAAAGATCTCATGCAATTGCTAATGGCGTCTATGTTGCTGCAGTAAACAGAGTGGGCATAGAAAAACAGGGATCAAAAAAATTAGAGTTTTGGGGAAATACAGTTGTATTTGATCCAAGTGGAAATGTTGTTGTCAGTTCCAAGCAAAAAGAAAAAACTTTAATTTGTGATATTGATTATAAAAAGGTTGAAACTGCAAGAAGACACTGGCCATTTTTTAGAGACCGAAGGATAGATTATTATAGAGGCATATTAAATAATCCCAGAGATGCCTAATTTAATAAGATATGGGTCATACAGGATGCCTGCGGAATGGGAGCTTCAAAAGTCTACCTGGATTGCGTGGCCCCATAACAAAAAGGATTGGCCAGGCAAATTTCAGAGTATTCCAAATGTTTTTGCAGTTATAATTTCAGCTTTATCGAAGGTACAATTAGTAAATATCCTAGTCAATAACAAGTCAGATCGTCGTGGGGTGATAATCAATTTAAAAAAGTTTGGTACAAAAATTAATAATATTAGACTTATTAATTGCAAAACTGACAGATCTTGGACAAGAGATTCGTTGCCTATTTTTTTAAAATTTAAAAATGATAAGAAAATTCTATCAAAATGGGAGTTTAATGCTTGGGCAAAATATAAGAATTTTAAAAAAGATAATAAAGCTTATTTAAAAATTAAAAAAACAATTAAGATTAAAGTAATTAAGCCTAAATTTAAAAACAGGAAAATTGTTCTCGAAGGAGGATCTATAGACGTAAATGGAAATGGATTACTTCTGACGACAAAGCAATGTCTAATAAGTAAAATACAAGAAAGAAATAAAGGATTTAAGACCAAAGATTATGAAAAAATATTTAATAAATTTCTAGGTATCAATAAAATAATTTGGCTTAATAATGGTATCGAGGGCGATGATACGCATGGTCACATAGATGACATTGCCAGATTTGTAGATAAGAACAAGATTTTTATCGCAAAAGAGAGCAATAAACATGAAAAGAATTTTAAAAGTTTAAATGAAAATATTCAAATTTTAGAAAATTTTAAAAAGCAAAATAAAAAAAAATTAAAAATTGTTCATATTCCTATGCCAAAACCAAAAAAAATTAATGGTGTAAGAGTCCCAGCAAGCTATTTGAACTTTTATATTGCTAATAAAATAGTTTTAGTTCCTACATTTAAAGATCGTAAAGACAAAATGGTCTTAAAAATTTTTAAAAGACATTTTAAAAGTAGAAAAATTATACCTGTAGACTGTTCTGTTTTAGTATGGGGTTTCGGAACAATACACTGCTTAACACAGCAAGAACCTATTTAGTCGATACTATATTGGAATACTTCCAGGAAATCTCGACTGACGCACCACCCTTTTCTAAATTTGAAAATTCTATAATAGCTTTTTTTCTTTCTAGAAGTGTTTTTCCTATAAAAGTTCCAAGGCCCAATCCTGATTTATTTTTGAATTTTTTTGCTTTTGAAGCAATATATGGTTCACCGATTATTTTAAATACATCATTTGGAAATCCTGGACCGTCATCTGTTATTCTGATTTTTATTTCATCTTTATTATTAATTAAATTTATAAAAACATTATTTTTAGAAAATTTAACTGCATTTCCAACAAAATTACGGATACCATAAGTAAGTTCGGGAGATCTTTTAATGGGTGTTTTTTTATTTTTCTTGTCAAGATATAGCTCAATTTTTTTTTCAGAAATTTCTTCGAAAGAATTTTTAATTTCAAATAATAAATCTTCAAGTGCAATATTTGAAACATAGATATCATCTACTATTTCTCTTCTAGAAAGTTTTTTTAATATATCTCCACATCTTTTTACTTCCGATAGAATCGTATTAACATCTTCAGAATATTTGGGATTATCTTTTGTCTCTTTTTTTAATTCTTTTGCAATTACGGTTATAGTTGAGAGCGGTGTTCCCAAAGAATGGGCTGCTGCGGCTGCTTGGTGCCCGATTGAATCCAATTCTTGTTCTTTTGCTAGAACACTTTCAAGTTTATTTAATGCTTCACTTCTTTTTCGTGCCTCATGACCAAAACGAAATCCAAAATAATTAAGAAAAATAAGAACAATGATTAGCGACGTTGGTATAGAATATAAATAATAATCAGGAACATGAAAGTGTATATTCCCCTCGCTTGGTAATGGAAAATAATTAAATGTTAAAAGAACTAAAGAAACAATTGTGATAAATGATAAAAAGAAAGTGCTTGTTAAATTTAGTAATGTTGATGAAACTATCGCAGGAACAACTAAAAAGATAACAAAAGGATTCGTTACTCCACCAGTTAGATAAATCAAAACAGCTAATTGTATTACATCATAAAAAAGAAGTATTGTTGACTCGATATTGCTTAGTTGGTTTTTTTTAAATGTAAATTGTATAAAAATATTTGTCAGTCCTCCACAAAAAATAGTTATTGAACATAAAATTATTGGAAGATTTAGTCCTAATAAGAAATGAACTACATAAATGGTTATAAGTTGACCAATTAAAGCTATCCATCTTAGGATAACAACAGTTTTTTTTTGAAGCGTCAAATCCTCATCATATTTGAGGAAGTCAAAAGGTTTCATGTTAATTAGATATCTAAGTTTTCAACCTCTAGGGCTTTTTCAGTAATAAAATCTTTTCGCGGGGCCACTTCATCTCCCATTAATATTTTTATAATATTTTGATCTTCTTTAGATTTTTCTTTCGTTCCCTTTGAGTATTCAACCTTTAACAAAACTCTATTATCTGGATTTAAAGTGGTTTGCCAAAGTTCTTCTGGGTTCATTTCTCCCAAACCTTTAAATCTTTGAATATTTAATTTTTGTCTTTCTTCATCAAGAATTTTTTCTAATTCTTTTTTGCTTAATTTTTTTGCACCATCTACTGACTTAAGAATGTATTTTTCTAAATCTTTCTCATTTTTAATATAATATGTCTTTGCTCCTTTAGTTATTTTAAACAATGGGGGCTGAGCCAAATATAAATGTCCTTTTTCTATTAACTCATTAAATGGTTTATTATTGAAAAAAGTTAAAAGTAGTGTTCTAATATGTGATCCATCAACATCCGCATCTGTCATAATTATAATTTTTTCATATCTCAAGTCTTCCATATTGAAATTAGTTGATCCAGTCCCTAGAGCATTTATTAAAGTAACAATTTCATTTGAAGACATCATTTTAGATAAAGTTTTATTTTCGTGACTTCCATTGGCACCGTTCCTTTTTTTGTTTTCATTTACGTAAGTATTTAAAATTTTGCCTCTTAAGGGTAAAACAGCTTGGAATTCTCTTTTTCGTCCTTGTTTAGCTGAGCCCCCAGCTGAATCTCCCTCAACTATAAAAAGTTCCGTGCCTTCCATTGATGATATTTGACAGTCTGCTAGCTTTCCTGGAAGACCTGAAAGCTCTAATGAACCTTTCCTTC
>CACFZK010000020.1 GCA_902570785.1 uncultured Pelagibacteraceae bacterium
ATAGTATCTACACTTTCATTTATTTTGATTTTATCTTGATGAATAATCGGTCCTGCATCTAATTCTTCCACAATTTTCATAATTGTTATCCCTGTTTCGCTATCTAAATTCATTATCGATCTTTGCATTGGCGCTGCCCCTCTCCATTTAGGTAATAAAGATGCATGAACATTTATAAAACCAAATTTCGGTAAATTTAAAAATTTTTTTGGAATAATTTTTCCATATGCTACAACAACTACTATTTCTGGTTTAATAGACTTTAAAAAATTATACTCCTCATCATTATCTAGTGATGATGGAGTTCTTAAATTTAGGGATAATTTTTCTGCAGTTATTTCAATTTCTGATTTAGTTAACTTTTGTCCTCTATTGGCTTTGCTTGCTGGTTGAGAATAAACTGTTAAAATTTCATACTGAGAATTTTTTATCTCTTTTAAAGATGGAACTGCGAACTCCGGGGTCCCCATAAAAACTATTTTTTTTGACATTAAATTTTTGAAGTTAAACTACTATTCTTTCTAATTCTTTTTTATTTTTTGATAGTTTTTTTAAAATAATATCTTTTTTAAGTTTAGATAAATAATCAATAAACAAAATACCATTCAAGTGATCTATTTCATGTTGTATACAAGTAGCTAACAGCCCTTCGGCTTTTATCTCTTTTAGGCTTCCATTATAATCCAAAAATTTTACAATACATTTTTCTGGTCTATCTATCTTTGCAAATTGATCTGGTATAGATAGGCAACCTTCCTCGTAAGTTGCTTTTTCTTTTGACTTCCAAGTTAACTCTGGATTTATAAAATATAAAGGATCTTTCTTGTTCTCTTCTTTTGAAATATCAATTACAACAACCCTTTTTGGAACGCCTATTTGAATTGCTGCCAAACCAATTCCTGGTGCTTTGTACATTGTCTCTAACATGTCATCCATCAATTTTTTTATTTCTTTGTCAACCTTTTCAACAATAGATGATTTTTTTCTTAAAACAGAGTCGGGAATGGTTAAAATTTTTTTAATAGCCATTTGAAACTTATATTATAATTATACTCTTAAAGGTAGAGTGAGATTTAAAATTTTATTTCTTACTTTTTTAATTTTTGCTTTATTTAAAAGACTAACAATAAAGTACAATGTTTCTGGATCTAAATTTTCAACATCATCGCTGCCTATTATCTCAACAAGTTTGAGCATAAGCATACCTATTTCCTCTTTTTTTATTAGATCATTGATGTTGGAAGGGATGGTTAAATTTTTCGAGAGGGAAGAAATATCCAATTCTTTTGGCATGATATAACCATCTGAATTTAAGGTTTCTAAAAGAATTACGTCTTTAGTAGAAAAGAAATATTTTTTATTTTTGCTTATTTTTTTATATATACTTAAAAATTCTTTATTTACTTTATCTTTGCTTGGACTTTCTTCTGTAAAAGATTTTATTGCTTTCGAACGATGTAAAATTTTATCATCAAATTTTATCTTACCTAAATTATTGTTTTTTTCTAAAATAATATTTTGAGAGACAAGTTTTTTTTGTGAATTAGGAATTTCCTCTGGGTTGATGGATTTAAGCGTATTACTTAAATAATCTTTATAAATATTGCTTAATTTATCTTTTTCAAACAAGTCTTTTAAAATAAAAAGTAAATCCAACTTATTTTCATCTTTTTCAGATAGTAGAATTTTTTGATAAATTAATGCTCTTGCCTCATATCCGCTTAAACCAAGGTGTACTGTTTTGGCATTTATTAATTGATTAATATTAAATGGTAATGATAAATAAATTTCAAAAATTTTGTCTTTATCAAAATTTCCCTCATTTGCTGCATACTCATATTTATTTATTATTTCAGGATTTTGTATTTCATTTGTAGAAATAAGATTTGATGCTGTTAAATACTTCCATATATTTTTTTCGGTCTTATTTGTTGGTTCATATTTAAAATCATCAACCGTTATAGATGATAAATAAAAATATAGTAAATTTTTATCCGAAATTTTATTATCTGATTTAGTATTAATGCCTAAAAGAAATAAAATTTTATCATCAAAAAATTTATCGGATCTATTTTCCTCTCTTAATAAATCAAAGTTAATTTGTGCTTGTTCTGTCTTCTTATTTAATATCAAACAATAAACTCTAAATTTGTCTAGGTAGTCATCTTTAATTTCTATATTGATAAAATTTGCATTTTCACAACTTTTGGAAATATCTGCTGTTGCTATATAGTGGTCCACTAAGTATTTAATTAGTTTTGGTCTTCCAGAAAATTCCAAATTATTATTTAAAAAATCTTCAATCAATTTTATTTTAGAATTATTTATAAGCCAATTGATCTTTAATTTTAAAAAATCTTCTTGAGATAGATTTTTATTTGGTGGATATGAGTAAGTAAAAATTACCTCCTCAAAAAGCTCTTCTGAAAAATCGGACAGCTCTATTTTTGCAATTCTGTTAAATGTATTTCTTATAATTTCTCCATCTGTGTTAACCCACATATTAAGTGTTAAGTCATTTTTTCCAGGATCGTGAAGTCCTAAAAGCTTAACAGGATTAATTTCGGAATCTTTTTCCTCTGTGATTAAAATTTGTTGTGTTGTGTTATTTTTTTTTAATATATTTATTTTAGGTTCTTGATTAATATCTTTAATTTCATTATTTTTTTTTATTTCATTATTTTGATTTTTCCAAATATCGATACTTTCTTCCCCGCTTACATTGCCTAGGAAAAGACAAAAATAAAGAGTAATAATAAAAATTGTGTTAACGAAGTTTAATAATTTTGTCAGTAACATCTTCGTTAATTTCATTCTTTGGTGATGGAAAATTAATTTTTTCAATAAAGAAAAATGAAAAAAATAAAAATAATAGAACTAATATCATTTTTACAACTATTTTACTAAATGATACATTGTTTTTTGTTCGTTGTAATCTCGGTTGCATAATTTATAGATTATACTTAAACTTAAAAATTAAGACAAATTTGTGATAAATCAAATTGAAATTTTGTGAATACATTGAAAAAAAACCTAGTATTAACAGGAATGATGGGTTCGGGGAAAACAACAATTGGAAAATCCTTGTCTCAAAGACTAAATATGCAGTTTGCAGATATCGATGATATAATTGAAAAGAAAAATGGTCTTTCAATATCTGCGATCTTTGAACAAAGAGGAGAGAAAACTTTCAGACAAGAGGAAGAAGAGGAAAGTAAAAACGCTATAAAAAAGTCAAATATAATAATAGCTTTGGGCGGTGGTGCATTTATTAACGAAAATATAAGAGATGAAATTAAAAAAAATTCAGTTTCAATCTGGTTAGACTTAGATGTTGAAATCCTTTACAAAAGAGTAAATCTAAGTCAAAAAAGACCGCTTTTAAAAAATTCATCTAAAGAAAATTTAAAAAAAATTTATAATGATAGAAAAAGAATTTATTCTTTAGCTGATTTTAAAATTCAGTGTACATTAAAAAATAAAGACCAAATAATAAATGAAATAGTTAAGATTTATGCAAGTAGATAAAATTATAGTTAAAACTCAAGAAAGCAACTACCCAATTTTTATTGGTAGCGGTGCAATTGGTTTATTGAAAAAACAAGTAGAAAAATTATGTCCACAAACAAAGAAGGTTGCGATTATATACGATAAAAACGTTCCAAATATTTTTAAAAAAAAAATAAATAAACTATTAAGTAAATACAAAATATTTATAAAAGATTATTACTCCAAAGAAGATTTAAAAAGTTTCACAAATGTAAATATTTTAATCGAATACTTGATAAAAAATAAGTTCAATAGAAGTGACTTAGTGATAGCAGTTGGTGGCGGAATAATTGGAGACTTTTCTGGTTTTGCCGCAAGTATTTTTAAAAGAGGTTTAAACTTTATTAACGTACCCACAACTTTGCTTGCACAGGTAGACTCTTCAATAGGAGGAAAAAATGGAGTAAATTCCAAAGCTGGAAAAAACTTAATAGGTTCGTTTTATCAACCTAAATTAGTAATAACTGATTTATCTTTTTTAAAAAGTCTTCCAAAAAGAGAATTCATTTGTGGTTTTGGCGAGGTACTAAAATATTCACTTATTAGAGATAAAAAGTTTTTTGATTATATTAAAAGGAATTCTAGAGAAATTATAAATGGCAATGACTTTAATATTTTAAAATATCTTGTTTTAAGAAGTGCAAAGAATAAAATTCACTTTGTAATCGGTGATGAGAAGGAGTCTAACAAAAGAATGGCTTTGAATTTCGGCCATACATTTGCACATGGAATAGAATCTTCAAATAATTTTACTAGAAAAATTAATCATGGAGAGGCAGTTTTAATAGGAATGTTATTGGCTATAAAACTTTCTGTAGATAAAAATATTTGCTCTTTCAAAACTTTGAAAGAAGTGGAAAAAATTTATGCCTCTAATAAATTACCATCGGATTTAAATAAATATTTAAATAGAAAACAGATTTTAAATATTCCTAACCTTATGATAAATGATAAGAAAAACGATGATAATAAAATAAACTTAATTCTACTTAAACGAATAGGCAAAACTACTATTCCTGGTAAAATTAAAATGTCCGTGAGTCAGGTAGATAAATTTTTAAAAAAAATTAATTAATTTTTAGTTCAAGTGCATGAATCTTGTTAAACTCTTCTTTTAAAATTTGTTTGACCTTTCTGTGAGCATCAATTCTATTTAAAGATTTAAGATATTTAGATTCTATAATAATTTTGAGGTGAAACTTTTCTTCCTGAAAAAATTTATGACCTTTATGCTTAGAAGTGTTGTCGATAATTTCGACTTTCGAAGCTTCAAATGCGTCAATTAATTTTTTTTTTATAAGTAATAAAAAAGTATTCATTAAATTAATATATTAATATATTATCATAAATTTTATGAAAAATATTTGTGATTGGGAGAATTGTAAAGAAATTGGTAAATATAAAGCTCCTTTAGAAAAAGATAATAGTAGACATTTTAGGTATCTTTGCCTTGAACACATAAAAATCTTCAATAAAAATTGGAATTATTTTTCAGACATGAACGAGGATCAAATAGAATACTTTATAAAATCTGACCTTACATGGCATAAACCAACAAAAAGTTTTGCTTCGTCAGATAATTTTTTTAAGGTTTTGTGGAATAATGCTTTGGAGGACAAAATTAATATATTTGAAAAAATTAATCATAAATACGTGGAGAGATCAAATTTATCTGAAAAAGATCGTCACGCATTACAAATTTTAGGACTTAATTATCAAGCAAAATGGGAAGATATACAAAAAAAATTTAAAGGGCTTGTAAAGAAATATCATCCTGATAAAAATCACGGAAGTAAAAAATATGAGGATATATTAAAAAAAATAACATTAGCCTACAGTCAACTTAAAAATACAGTAAATAAAACAAAATGAGTACAATTTTAGAAAACCAAAAACCTGATATAAAAATTTCTGTAAGACAAACTTTTAATATCGATACAGATATGGAAGTTGATAGTTTTTCAAAAAAAAATCAGTACGTACCTGAAATTGATAATGATTATAAATTTGATAGAGATACAACTCTTGCGATTTTATCGGGCTTTGCCTTTAATAAAAGAGTGCTGGTGCAAGGTTATCACGGAACAGGAAAATCAACCCACATAGAACAAGTAGCTGCTAGATTGAATTGGCCTTGCATTAGGGTAAATCTTGATAGTCATATAAGTAGAATAGATTTAATTGGTAAAGATTCCATTATCATAAAAGATGGAAAGCAAATTACAGAATTTAAGGAAGGGATTCTTCCGTGGTCGATACAAAATCCAATTGCACTTGTTTTCGATGAATATGATGCTGGAAGACCAGATGTAATGTTTGTTATACAAAGAATTTTAGAAAGTGATGGAAAGTTCACTCTTTTAGATAAAAATAAAATTTTGAGTCAAAACCAATTTTTTAGAATGTTTGCCACAACAAATACTGTTGGGCTCGGAGACACTACTGGTCTTTATCATGGTACCCAACAAATAAATCAAGGACAAATGGACAGATGGAATATAGTTACAACTTTAAATTATCTAAAATTTGAAAAAGAATTAGAAATAATCTTAGCAAAAAACAAATCTCTTAATAATAAATCTGGTAAGGAAAAAGTATCTAATATGATCAAAGTAGCAGAACTTACTAGAAATGGTTTTATAAATGGGGATATTTCTACAGTAATGAGCCCAAGAACTGTCCTTCATTGGGCAGAAAATTCAGAAATATTTAAAGATATCGGTTATGCATTTAGAGTTACATTTTTAAATAAATGTGATGAGTTAGAAAGAAAGATTATTTCAGAGTATTATCAAAGATGTTTTGGAGAAGACTTGCCTGAGTCTTCTATCAATGTCAAAATATCTTAAAATGGAAAAGAAAAATATTCATCTAGAAAACTTTAAAGAGGCTATCACATCAACAATTAGATCTATTTCAGAAGTTGTGGACTGTAAAGTTACATACGGCGAACAAAATAAAAATAATGAGAAAAACGCAAATTTACCAGAGGTTAAAAGATTAGAGAGTATTAAGGACTATTTTGAACTAAGAGCAACCGCAGACTCCGAGGCCTTGAGACTAAAATATAGTAATATTGAAATTTTTAACAATTTCAAACCAAAGGGTAGTAATGCCTCAAAATTATATGAAATAGCTGAAAAAATTCGATACGAGAAAATTGGTTCAGATAAATTTAAAGGTATAAGAAAAAATTTATCTCAAAATATAGAAAATAAAAAAAATAAAAACTTAAGTGAAGATTTTTTTGAAAAATACTTAAGAAATTATCTTTTTAATAAAAAAGAAATAAAAAACTTAGATAGTAAAACAAAAAAGTTAAAAAAAAGCTTAGATGAACAATTTAGTGAAAATTTAGAAAATTTAAGAAAAAATATCACCAACCAAGCAAAATTTAATAAAATTATTTCAGATGTGATCTCAAAGATGGATATTGAAGATAAAGAAATATTTGAGGAAACTGAAGAAAAAGAAAATAGTAAAGAAACTGCGAATAATGAAAACAAAGAAAAAAATGAGAGTAAATTAAAAGATCAAAAAGATAATGATCAAGCGATAGATGCCGATATATCAACACCGAACGATTTATCTGAAAAAGACAGTTCATATGAACAGGTTGATCAGGTAGAAGAGATCAATAGCGGGGAAAATAAAAAAATTAGAAAAATATTTTCTGGTAGAAATAAAAAATATAAGGTTTATACAAATGAGTTTGATGAAATTGTAAAAGCAGAAGACTTAGAGACAAAGGAAGAACTACAAAGATTAAGGTCTTCTTTAGATCATCAACTAATTCAATTAAAAACTTTCATTTCAAGATTGGCAAACAAATTACAAAGAAAATTATTAGCAAAACAAAATCGCTCATGGGAATTTGATTTGGAAGAAGGTGTTTTAGATACTTCAAAATTAACTAGAGTTATAATAGATCCATTCAATTCTTTATCTTTTAAAAAAGAAAAAGAAACTGATTTTAAAGATACTTTGGTTACGATCTTGATTGATAATTCTGGGTCAATGAGGGGCAAGCCAATTTCTGTTGCATCTATATGCGCTGATATATTATCAAAAACTTTAGAGCGTTGTTCAGTAAAAGTTGAAGTTTTAGGTTTTACAACAAAACATTGGAAAGGAGGTTCTAGTAGAGAGCTCTGGTCAAATAATAATAAACCAAAATTTCCTGGAAGACTAAACGATTTGAGACATATAATTTATAAATCTGCAGATATACCTTGGAGACA
>CACFZK010000021.1 GCA_902570785.1 uncultured Pelagibacteraceae bacterium
CTGCTAAAAATAGGAATTTTAAGTTTTCTGGCCAATTTAAAAGCATCTTTGTGCCATTCGAAAGGCGTTTGCGATTTATTATAGAGTTTCCAAAGATTCATGCCTTTCCATATTCCAGATCTTATCTTAAAATTATTTTTTAGCACGATATCTTCAGGTCTATAAGTTTGTATTTTAATAATATCAGCACCTGCTTTCTTTGCTGATTTTATATGGTTTAAAAAGTTTGATTTTTTTCCATTATGATTACAGGATATTTCAGCAATTATTGTTGGCCCATTTCTATTTGCGAAAAAAGTTTTGTTATTATACTTAAAATTCATCTTTTATTTGGTTTCAATGCTTTATAAATTATTTCTGCTCTTTTCCAATCCTCTATAGTATTTATGTCATGAAATCTCCAGTTGGGTATTAAAATTACATCTGAGCTTGAAATTAGGGGTGATTTTTCATTTGTTTTGAGCCAGTCCCTTGTCTTGCCCCAGTAAAAAGATCCTGCATCACATAATATTTTTTGTTTAAGGTCCTGTGACCTTGTTAAAATATTTTTTTTAAATAAAGGTTTTAGCCTTTTTTTATTTATTACAAACGATTGCAAATATGGAAATAAATAATCAGTCGCTGAAAAAACATATCCATCTCTCTTTTTTTTTAATAAAGACAGTCCTTTTTTTAAGTCAAAAATTTTTAAAAATGGATTTGTAGGATAAACGCAACAAACATAGTCAAATGTTAAGCCCCTTTGCTCATAATATTTTATACAATGTTGTAAAGCTGGTCTTTCATCAATCATATTTCCTGAAAGTTTTTTGGGTCTTAGAAATGGAGCTTCAGCACCATATTTTTTTGAAATTTTCGCGATTTTAGGGCTGTCCGTTGAAACAACAATTTTGCTAAAAATTTTACTTTTTTTAAGTGTATTGATTGTATAAGCAATAATAGGTTTATTTAAAAAAGGCTTAAAGTTTTTTCCGGGGATTCTTTTGCTTCCTCCCCTAGCTGGTATAATTGCTATAGATTTTTTTTTCATTTAAGCAATGCTCCGCACTTGCTTCAAGTGAGCTTTTATAAGATATGGCATACTTTTTTTTTAATCTATCGAAAGAAAATTATTATAATTTCTCTCAATAAATACTTTCTTTCCACTTAACATTATTTCAAACCTTTTATGATTTTTTGATATAATATTAAAAATTAAATTTTTAAATGGACCAGAAATAAATTGATATTTTTTCTTTAATGAAAAGTTAAAAAAGGATCTTTTTAAGCTCCCATCAATATCCTCATTAGTCTTACAAAAATTAATAAATTTTGTTATTTCGTCTTGATAGTTTAAACAGTCTTTTAAAAAATAATCTAAACCCCTCAAATTACTTGCGCTACTGATAAATTTTTGATTTAGGAATTTCTTGCTTTGGCAAAATATATATCGATCTAAGATATATTTAAATTTTTTTACTTTTGATGTGTTATCGATCTTTATTTTTGGATGATAATATTCAACATCTTTATCTAACTTATCAGATAACTCTTTTTTAAAAACTTCCAATTCTTTAGAATTATATTTTGCGACAATCCACATAATTTTTGTCCTTAACTTTTTTAAAATTATTTTTTAAGCTCTTTTTGTAATTCATCGTATTCTCTCATTTTTCTTTTCATAAAATCTATTGTGAGCTTTGTTCTGTAAGCAATTCCTTTAGGAGTAACCACATACTGAAGATACTTGATTTTATCTTTTTTCTTTTGAAAGTTTGTTAATTTAACTAAACCTTTCTTTTGTAGAGCTTTAAGGCAGTAATTAAGTTTCCCTAAACTAAAACCAAGTTCTTTAGCTAGTTCTCTTTGAGATGATTCTGGCCTTTTTTGAATCTTTCTCAAAACTTGAAAGTGATCTTCTTTTTTCATATGTTCAAGTTTTGAACATACCAAAGATAATGTTTCGTTCAAGCATTATTTTCTTTACAGTTCAAAATTTGAACACTATAAGACAAAAATGCTTAAATACATTAGTATTTTTCTTAATTCGAAGTGGTCTTTTGTGCTGCCAAAAAAATCATCAATTTTAGTGTATAATTCGCAATCTATAAATTTTGCAAATATACTTTTTTCAAAAAAATCATTTGAAGTATATGAGGTGGGAAATATTAAAATAAACATTCCTATATTAATTTTATCTGTGTTTAAGTTTGGTTTTAATAATATTTCAGATAATTATAAAAAAGTATATTTAACAAAGGTTAACCCGAAACTTATTTATACTTGTATTGACAACAATATTGGTTTTTTTAAATTAAAAAACTTATACCCTAGAGCTATTTATATCGCTGATCAAAATGGAATGAGGGATAATAATTTTTTTTTAACTTGTAAAAAATATATTAAAGAAACAAAAAAAAAACTTGTAGCTGACTACTTTTTTTGTTTCGGGGAAAATGACAAAAACAAATTAAAAAAAATTATCAAAGGAAAAATTCTAATTCTTGGTAGTACGATAAATAATGAATTTAATAAATTTAGTATCAATAGTAAAAAAATAAAAAAACTAATTTTTATATCCTCTACTGCTTTGCATGCACTAAAAATTGATGACATGATTTTTAAAAATTTAATTAAATATAAATTAAAAAAAAGAATGGAGCTTGTCTATCTTGATAAGCCCCAAGGACATATTACAAAAGATATATCACCAAGCATGAGAAGAAAAAAATTTTTAGAAATGTATGGAAAAGATTTTATATACTATTCCGGTAAAAAATTTTATGACAGCTACAAACTCTTCAATGATAATGCTGCAATTATTTTTGCAGGATCTACATTGGGCTACGAAGCCTTTGCATCTGGAAAGAGATGCATTTCTTTCAATCATCAAAAATATCATTATGATTATAAATATAAAAAACAAGGTGAGTTCTGGAATCAAAATAGAGATTTAAAAAGTATCACTTCGATTATAAATAAAGTATTAAATTACAATACAACTGATTGGAGAAATATTTATAAAAAATATTCAAAACAAATTCTGGTATTTGATAAAAATAACAAAACAAAAAAATCAATTATAAATAAAATTCTTGGAAAAAAATGAAAAAATATTCTCTTATAATTTTTGATCTTGATGGTGTTGTAATTGATAGCAAAAAGAACATGTCTTATGCATGGGGAAAGGTCAAAAAAAAACATCAAATTAAAAAGGGATTTAAAAACTACTTTCAGTATATAGGTTATCCTTTTAGGGAAATTTTAAAAAAAATGAAAATTAAGAAAAATCATTTTGGTATTCAAAAAACTTTTTCCAAAGGATCTTTAGAATCCTTAGATAGGATTAGACTTTACAGAAATATTAGAAAAATACTTTTATCTTTAATAAGAAAAAAAGTTAAAATTGCAATTCTAACATCTAAAGATAAGAAAAGAACATTAAAAATTATAAAAAAATTCAATTTACCATTTAAAATACTGGCTTGTGGTGAAGAAAATATAAAAGGCAAGCCTTCACCTTTACAAATAAATAATTTGATCAAAATGTTTAAAGTTAAGAAAAGTAAAGTAGTTTACGTTGGAGATATGAAGGTGGATTTTTTGCTTACTAAAAACGCCAAAATTGATTTTATATTTGCAAATTATGGGTATGGTAAAAGAGTTAAAGCAAATTTCAAAATTAACAAACCAAATGATATATTAAATTTTGTTTAAATAAGGTTGGTAATTTTTAGACTTTTCAGTAAATTGTGGTTAAAATTAGGTCTAAAATTAAATTGAAAACTCATAATTTGTGAAAAAAATAGTAATTAGATCAAATAATTTATCTCTTAGAAGTTTAAAAATAAATAATATTAATAAAAATTATTTAAATTGGTTCAATGATCCTCTTACTAAAAAATTTATTAATTATTCACCAAAAAATAATTTGTGCAAATTAAAATCTGACGTTAAAAAATTAATTAATAATAAAAAAAATATTATTTTGGGAATATTCGCTGATAAAAATAGACATATCGGAAATGTGAGGCTTCATAATATAAATCGAAAAAAATCTAGAGCATTTTTAGGAATTTTAATTGGAGATAAACATTGGCGAGGAAAAGACATAGGGTCTGAAACGATAGAGATGTGTGCAAATTTTCTTTATAGTAAATTTAAAATTACAAAAATTTATCTTGGAACAAAAATTAATAATAAATTAGCAATTAATTTATATAAAAATTCTGGTTTTATTGAATATAAAAAGAACAAAAAAGATATTTTTTTTTATAAAGATTATTTTAAATCCAAAATTGTAATTGGAACAGCACAACTAGGATCAGATTATGGTATCGCAAATAAAACTGGCAAAATGGATAAATTTAATATTAAAAAAATAATTAATACTGCTCAAAAAAAAGGGATGAATTTCATTGAAACAGCTCAATCTTATGGCGAAAGTGAAAAAATTTTAGGATCATTAAATAATAAAAATTTAAAAATTGTTACAAAGCTTCCAATTAAAAATCCAAAAAAAAATATAAAAAATTGGGTTTTTTTTTCTGTTAAAAAATCTATAAAAAATTTACGAATAAAAAAACTACATGGATTATTAATACACAATCCTAAACAATTAAGTGGAAAAACTGGTAAAATAATTTATAGATCACTCATTGAAATGAAGAAAAAAAAGTTAATTGATAAGATAGGAGTTGCCGTTTATTCTGTTAACGAAATTGAAAATCTATTAAAAAAATTTGATTTTGATATAGTTTCTATACCTTTTAATATTTTTGATAGAAGATTAGTTTCTTCAAGATTGTTGTATAAATTAAAAAAATTAAATATACAAATTTTTGTCAGATCTATTTTTTTGCAAGGTTTACTTCTAATGAAAATAAAACAAAGACCAAAATATTTTAATAAATGGAGAAAAATATTTGCTAGTTGGGATAAATTTTCAAAACAAAGCAAAAGAACTAGATTAGAGAACTGCTTAGGATATGTTTTGAATTATCCTGAGATTGATAAAATTATTTTAGGTTTTGATAATTATAGTCATTTCCAAAATTTAGTTCAAAACTTAAAACCAGTAAAAATCCCAAGATTTTTGAAAAAGTTCGATAATAACTTATCAAATCCGACAATGTGGTCTAAAGAGATCTATGTATAATATGATTACAAACTCTAAATTTTTTAATTTAAATGAAAAATAAAAAAATATTAAATAAAGGACAAAAATATTGGAAAGAAGCAAAAAAGATAATTCCAGGAGGTACACATTTATTTTCAAAAAATCCTGATTTATATTTGCCTAAAAATTGGCCAGCATATTTTTCGAAAGCAAAAAAATGTTTTATATGGGATCTAGAAAATAAAAAATATGTAGATTTTGCTACAATGGGAGTTGGAACAAATATTCTAGGTTATTCAAATGAAAAAA
>CACFZK010000022.1 GCA_902570785.1 uncultured Pelagibacteraceae bacterium
TTTTGAGAGCGTGCATGACTGAAAAACCTTTTGTTCATAGAAGAGCTTTTAGTAATGTTAAGTTAAATTTTATCTACCATGAGGATATAGCCAAAATCTTATTTAAAATTATTAATAAAAAAGGAATTTTGAATATTGGAGGTAAAACAAGAACAGTTTATGATTTTGCTAAAAAATATAATCCTTATGTTAAAAAAGTCCGATCTAAAAGAGAATTTCCACCAAAACCATATATGAATTTGTCAAAACTTTATAGAATAAAAAAGATATGAAGTTACTTAAAACAAAAATTGAAGGTTTAAAAATTATTAAGTTGAAAAGAAATAATGATCCTAGAGGATATTTGGCAGAAACTTATAATAAAAAATTGATTGGAGGAAAAGAGTTAGTTTTTGATTATAAAGTAATTTCTAAAAAAAATATTTTTAGAGGCTTTCATTTTCAATATAAATTTCAACAAGTAAAACTAATCAGTGTGCTTAAAGGCAAAATTCTTGATTATGTTATTGATCTAAGAAAAAATTCTAAAACTTTTGGGAAAACATACAAAATAATCTTATCTGAAAAAAATAATTTATCACTTTATGTTCCATCCGGTTTTGCTCATTCTTATTTAACACTGGAAAAAGAAAATATAGTTTATTATAAATTGTCCAATTACTATGCTCCAAAATTTGAAAGCGGTATATTTTGGAATGATAAAAATTTAAAAATTAAATTACCAGTAAAAAATCCAATAGTTTCAAAAAAAGATAAAAAATTACCCTCGTTTAAAAAATTTGTAAAAAGATTCAAATACCTCTAAATTAAATCGTTTCTTATATCGTAAAAAGAAATATTCATTGTTTTAAATTTAGCATTTTTTGTAAACCAATAAGAAGTGAAACGTTCAGCTAAAAAAGCATAAATTCTTATTAGATCATATCCTTTTAAATTTTTTTGAGAGAAAAATGTTTCACATTTTTCTAACCACATGAAAAGCGCTTGGTAATAATCATTGATCATTTTTTTTGATTTGCACATATACATATTGAAAGGGTGAAAATATACCTTAGTATTAACATAATTATAAAAATCTTCTCTATTTTCATTGTCTAAAAATTCAATAGCTTTTTTTAAATTATTCCTTCCGTGCATTAAATCAAAATGAAATTTTATAGTTCTCTCATCAGAATTAAATAAACGGCTTGGTTTTTCTAAAATTATTCTTAGACCCTTTTTTAAAAACTTCATTATTTTTCTTTGATTAACATAAAAAGGTTCACCTAAAATTACGTCATGAGTTTCAAATTCTTTTGGCACTTCTTTTAAAATAATGGATGAAAGATTGTCTATATTAATTTCTGAACTTTTATGCGTTTCTTGAGTCCAAAATTTTCTATAGTGACAAAATCCAATCCATTTACTATCACATTTACTTAAGTAATTTTTCCAAAACCAGTAATGAAACGTGAGTTCTGCATAATTTTTATTTTTGTTAGAAATATTAATATCTGTGTTATCTCTTAACCACCCTTTCTGAAAATCTTTTTCTCCCAAGGCACAAGGTACATATCCGGCTTTTTTAATAAATTCATAATGTTTTGGTTCCATGGATGTGCAAAACATTTCAAGATTTTTCATTTTATTTAATTTATATTCTTTTTAAGTTCGTTTATAGAAACATTTATATGACCAAATTGATTTGGACTTTCTTCTCCGATTAACTCAAATTTTAGTGCTTTATAATAAAGATTGTTTGATTTTGCTAGATTTTCTATTTCTTGACCAACGTGAGACTTTATTTTTAATTCAACAATCTTAGTATTTGGTTTTGAAAAAACTATATTGGCAAATCCTGCGCCGTGTAAACCAATTATTATCTCTGCACTATTAAATATTGAAACTTGGTCTTTAAAACTGTAATCGCTTAATCTAATAATTTCAAAACCCATACTTGATAAGTAACTTTTAACTTCTTCTTCGTTTTCAATAGTTCTCATATGTTTAACATTTGAGGTGGAGTCTGACCTATCAATATAGATTTTCTTAAAAAAATTTTTATTTTGGTCACTTAAAAAAGTTTTTTTTAACCAATTCGAAATCCACTTTGGTATATTTTGTATATCTTTACTTGCATCACTAGATCTTAGAACCGGGTGAGATGTAACAAAAAGTTTATCGCATGTTACATGTCTATAGTTTTCACTTGATATCTGCTTTCTATCATTAATTTTTAATATATCTAATGATTCTTTTTGAAATTTTATCTTGTTACTTGGAACTAAAAAAAAATCAATTTTAGCATTATTAATTACTTCATCACATAAGGCTATTCTTGGCAAAACATCAAACAACCAATGCCAGTAATTATTATTACCTCCTCCTCCAGTTAATAAAGACAAAACATTGCCATTAATTTTTTTTTGTATACGCGGAGTTCCTTTAGAAAAAACTATATTTTTTTTTATATCAACATTATAAACTCTTGAATTAATAACTCTAAATTGAAAAGATGCTTTTTCTATAATTTCATTATTAAAAATTACTGCAGTATCATTAATTCTGTCTGTGTATAATCTGCCATTGTTTATACTAAATACTTGGTATTTTAAATCTTCATTTTTTTTAATATTGTTAATTTTAATTTCAGAGTTATTTTTTAAATCAGAGACCTTATTAATTTTTTGATAAAAAATTTTAAATAAACTATATGAAACAGTTTTGAATATATTTTGAAAAAATTTCTTGTTAATTTTCATTTTTTGGTAGCGGGGAGTGGATTCGAACCACCGACCCCAGGCTTATGAGTCCTGTGCTCTAACCAACTGAGCTACCCCGCCTAATATAGTTTTATATCTTATAACATGATTAAATATATTTAGTTTATAAAATAAACAATTTACTAGTTGACTTTAAAATACAAAATTGTTTTTATCAACCCAAAATGAACAATAATTATCTAAAATGATATGGATCGTATCAAAAATATAGAAAATAAATTAATTCAAAAAAATTTTACAGAAAATTTTCTTAAGCTAATGCCAACTTTTTACGAAATGGAAAGTTCATTTCTTTCTGGTGTGTATAAACGTTACGGAGATCTAGAGGGTGGAAATATTGTAATTTATTTTGCAAGAGATTGTCATCTCGAGATTTTAAGAAAGAGAGAGAAAGATCTTAATTTTAACCTATCACTAGATAACTTTTGGGCTAATCATAAAAATGTTCTTCAATCTAAAAAAAAAATAATATTAGTATCACAACAAACTGGATTACCTAAAGAAACAACAAGGAGAAAAATAATATCTCTAATAAAAAAAAGACATATAAAAAAAGGTGATAAAAATAGATTGTTTTGGGAACCTGATAATGAACAAAAAGAAAGTTATGTAAAAATTATAGATGAAGAAATAAATTCTTTATCAAAATTTATTTTTGAACAAACCAAGTTGCTTTCTTTGAGTTTACCAATCTCTAAAATTGAGAGGGAAATAAAAAATAACTATTCATTTTATTGGTATCATTTTCTAAATGTTCAACTCGAGTATATAAAATTTTGGCATGATAAACTTAAAGATCTTGAAATGCTTTTGATTGGTGTACAAGTTTTAATATTAACTTTGAATTCTTTGAAAAGAAAACACAATAATTTTACATCAATTTTGGAAAACCGAAAAAATTTCAGTGAATTATCTGATTTCAATGGAGATATAAGTGCCACTTCTATATCTGATATAACTGGAATACCTAGAGCTACTTGTATAAGAAAATTAGAAAAGTTTGTTAAAATGAAAGTTTTACAAAAAAATTCAAAATCAAAAAGATATTCCTTAGTTTTAGATCAAACAACTTTTAATCCTATGTTGCAACCGGAATGGATGAAACATAAAATTTCAATATTAAGTGATTTTTCTTTTATTATAATTAAAGGTTTAACTAAATAAGCTTTACAAAGTTAAAATTATCCCAAAAACTGCAAATGCAGAAATTGCTGCAGCTGACAAATAAACACTTGTTCTTTTGTTTCTTTTTTCTTCGTTTCTGACCTTTTTCATTAAATCATTAAGATCAACTTTATTTGTTGTTTCAATGGTCTCCTGATTAAGATTTTGCTCTTTTCCATATCTCATATTAATATTACATCACTATATTCCAAAAAAATAAAGTGTCTTAAAAAAATATATGTTCAGATTGGGCTTATAAAACTCTTAATTGTATTTGGGTTTAGATTGATTTTGAGTAAGCTTTGATTCCACTTCTTAGTTTATCTATCATTTCATCAATATGTTTTTTCTCTGAAATAAAAGGTGGTGCAATAATTAGACAATCCCCAGTTGCTTTAAAATTTACTCCAGCTTCATAACATTTTTTGTAAGTTAAAAAACCAGCTTTTCCTGGTCTATCCGATTTTCTTATATCTATACCACCCATTAATCCATATCCTCTTATATTTTCTATGCAATCAATGTCTTTTAATGAAAACAATCCATCTAAAAAATATGATGAAAGATTTTTTGCTCTATTAAAAATATCCTCTTTTTCGAAAATATCTTGCACAGCTAGTGCTGCAGCAACTGCAACAGGAATTCCAGAGTAAGTGTATCCGTGAAAGAGTTCTATTACTCCATCTTGAGATGCGTTAACTATCGTATCGTAAATTTCCTCTTTTACTGCAACCACACCCATTGGAACTATTCCGTTTGTAGTTGCTTTTGCCATAGTCATTAAATCTGGAGTTACATCATATTCTTTTGCTGCAAACGACGACCCAGTTCTTCCCCAACCAGTAATTACTTCATCAAAAATTAGTAATATGTCGTGTTTATTACAAATTTCTCTTAACCTATTTAAATATCCTTTCGGTGGCACCAAAGTTCCTGTTGATCCAGAAATCGGTTCAACAATACATGCTGCTATATTTTCAGAACCAAAATTTAAAGCAATTCTTTCTAGATCGTCCGCAAGCTCTTTACCAGTTTCTGGTTGTCCTTTAACAAATTTATGTTCAGGTAAATGAGTGTGTCTCATATGAACAACGCCTGGCATTAATATACTTGCAAAAGTTTTTACATTATTAATCATTCCTCCCACAGAAGTAGCCCCAATGTTCATTCCATGATATGCTCTCTCTCTACCAACAAATCTAAATCTTTGGCCATGTCCTCTTGCTTTGTGATACGCAATACATATCTTAAGTGCTGTTTCAACTGCAGTGGAACCACAAATTGTATAAAATATTTGATTTAAATTTCCTGG
>CACFZK010000023.1 GCA_902570785.1 uncultured Pelagibacteraceae bacterium
CTTGGCGTAAAGATGCTGCACTACCTTTGCCAACATCTCCGAAACCGGCAACAATTGCAACTTTACCTGACATCATCACATCTGTGGCTCGCTTAATTCCATCAACCAAACTTTCTCTACACCCGTATAAATTATCGAATTTTGATTTCGTTACAGAGTCATTAACGTTTATAGCTGGGATAAGTAATTCATTATTTGACTCCATTTTTTTTAATGCCAAAACCCCGGTAGTAGTTTCCTCAGAAACGCCTTTAACATTTTTTAAAAGATCCTTATATTTTTTATGCATTAGCCCGGTTAGATCTCCACCGTCATCCAAAATCATATTTGGTTTCCAATTTTTATCACCTTCTATAGTTTGCTCTACGCACCACCAATATTCTTTTTCTGTTTCGCCCTTCCATGCAAAAACTGGTATCCCAGCTTTTGCTATTGCTGCAGCTGCATGGTCTTGCGTAGAAAAAATATTGCATGATGACCATCTTACACTTGCGCCTAGATCAACAAGAGTTTCAATAAGAACTGCTGTTTGAATCGTCATGTGAAGACATCCTAAAATATTTGCTCCCTTTAGAGGTTTTTTTCCTTTAAATTCTTTTCTTAAAGCCATGAGACCTGGCATTTCTGACTCTGCTATAGATATTTCTTTTCTTCCGAATTCAGCTAAATTTATGTCTTTTACCTTAAAATCATTACTCATAATTTAAATCTTTTAACAATTAAATTTATATCAATCAAGGAATTGATTGTCCTAACCTCTTCTTGGAAGCTGTAATTCAACTTCAGCACCTGTCTGAGCGTCTGATCTATTAACTGCTCTTACTTTTCCCCCATGCATCTCTACAATGCTTTTTACAATATTTAAACCAAGACCAGAATGTTCTCCAAATTTTTCAGGCCTATTACTATAAAATCTTTTAAAAATTTTTTCTGTATTAATTTCATTAAAACCTGGACCTAAATCTTTTATTTTTAATGATATATTTTCTTTGCTACCATCAACATCTATTACTATTGTGCTATTTTTTGGGCTGAAAGAAACTGCATTATCTAATAAATTTGCCAAAACTTGCTCTAATCTATTTTCTATGCCAAAAAGCTGTAAACTATTTCCATTTAAATTTTTTCTATTTATCACAAATTTAATATTTTTTTCCATTACTGAATTAGTATTATTGAATTCATCAATAACATTTTTTAATAAATTATTTATATCTAAGCTTTTCATTTTTTCTCTTGAAAGAGACGCTTCATCTTTTAGCATTTGAGAATAATCTGTAATTAGTCTTTCAATTCTTTCAACGTCATGACTCAGAAGTTTAATCAGCTTGGATCTTTCAATTTTATCGGTTGTGTTATCAAGAAGTTCTGAGGCTCCTTTTAATGAAGCCAGTGGATTTCTTATTTCATGGGCCAGATCGGCAGATGAGTTTTCTGCTTTTTGAGTCCTATGCTGTAAATCTTTGGTCATGTTATTTAAAGATCTTGAAAGAAGGCCCAACTCATCACTTCTACTTAAAAACTTTTCTATTTTTCCCATAGACTCGTCTTTTGCCTTAATAGATTCGGTATATGCAACTAATCCTCCAATAGGTTTTAATATATATCTGTTTAAAAATATTAAGAAAATGAAAATTACTAAAGCTATTGCTAAAACAGTTCTAATTATGAAATTTTTTCTTTCTGCTACCGCAGTTAGAATTTCATTAGTTTGTTCAGTTACCAATATATAACCTACAATCTTTCCATTTATATTAGCGTCTCCTAAAGTTTTTATAAAAAGGTTATCTCCTTCTTGAACTTCTAATACAGCTGGTTCAGAATTTTTTTTATTATTTATAATTTCTTTCAAATTATTTTCACTCGTTTTTGCATTAAGGTTATTTTTAAAATTATCATTATCTTTTTTTATTAGTTCATCGTTATTTTTGATTTCTTCTTCAGTGACGATCTCTGTTTTTGTAAAAACACTTTGATCCAGGTCTAAAACATTAGTGTCAGCTATCAAATTGCCTTTGATATTATAAAATTGAACTCTTTCAAGGTTCTGAAATAGAAATCTTGTTGACAATAAAAAATTTTTTAAACTTTCTTTATTAAAGTCTATGCTAAGTCTTTCTAAATGATTGGCAGTATTATTGATTATAATCGTATGCTTTTCCATTCGTTGCTTTACTAAATTAGGTTGAATACCACGAAGATAAAAAAATGTCAGCAAACCCAAAAAAAGAAATATTAAAAAATTAAATAATAAGAATTTTCTTAGAATAGATGAAGAACTTTTTACTAACTTCATTAATTAATATTCCATCTGTACCCGCTACCATACCGAGTTTCTATCGAAGAAAATTTCTCATCAACTTTTTTGAATTTTTTTCTAATTCTTTTGATGTGACTATCTATTGTTCTATCTTCTATATCTGTATTCTCTTTATAAGCAATATCCATTAAATGGGCTCTCTCCTTTATAACGCCAGGCCTTTTAGCAAGTTCTTTTACTATCAAAAACTCAGTTGTTGTCAGCTTTTCGGGTAACGATTGTCCATTCCACTCACATTCGAGTTGGTTTGGATCAAGTTTTAGTTTTCCATGTGCAATTAAATTTTTTGAGTCATCCCCTACAATTGATTTTTTTCTTAATTGGACTCTAATTCTTTCAATTAAAACTTTGATTGAGAAGCCTCCAGATTTTTTAATAAAATCATCTGCCCCAAGCTTTAATCCTAGAAGCTCATCCACTTCCTCATCTTTAGATGTAAGGAATATGATTGGTATAGACATTTTTTTTCTAATTTTTTTTAACAACTCTTCTCCGTCCATCCTTGGCATTTTAATATCTACAACTGCTAAATCTGGAGGATTTCTAGATAGACCAACTAAAGCACTTTCGCCATCTATATAAGTTTGTACTTTGAAACCCTCTCTCTCCAAAGCCATACTTATTCCGGTTAGAATATTTCGATCATCATCAACTAATGCAATTGTTTTTGACATTGTCAGTTTCCTATAGAGTTTATAATAGTTTAAAATAAATTGTCAAAATTTAGGCATCAGTGTGCTTCATCCCAGTTATTTCCTGAATTTATGTTTACATCTAAAGGAATTGTAAACATATGATGTTCAGAGCTTGAAACTGACTCCATTGTTTTTTTAAGGATTTTTTCCACTTCTTTTTGGTGATTTTTTTGACATTCGAAAACTAACTCGTCGTGTATCTGTAAAAGCATTTTAGCCTTATCTAATTTTTTAGATTTTAGTAATTCATTAAGTTTTATCATTGCGAGTCTAATTATATCGGCTGCAGAACTCTGAATTGGTGCATTGATTGCTGCTCTTTCTTGAAAACTTCTAACAGTGAAGTTTTTATCATTTATCCCTCTCAAGTGAATTCTTCTTCCAAAAATATTATTAACATACCCATTTTTTTGACAAAACTTTACAGTAGATCTCATATATTCTTTTATTTCAGGAAATTTTTTGAAATAAGAATTTATAAATTCTAATGCCTCATTGTTTGAAACTGAAATTTGTTTTGCCAAACCATACTGTGTTATTCCGTAAATAATTCCAAAATTGATTGCTTTTGCTTTTCTTCTTAAATTTGAGTCCACTTTTTTAATAGAAACATCAAAAACCTGGCTGGCTGTAAGACTATGAATATCCTCATTGTTGGTAAAAGCTTTTTTTAGTTCTTTAACATTTGCCAAATCAGCTAATATTCTCATTTCAACCTGATTATAATCCGCAGATATTAAAATATTATTTTTTTCTGGAACGAATGCTTTTCTTATTTCTCTCCCGTCTTCAGATTTTATTGGTATATTTTGTAAGTTTGGATCACTAGAAGCAAGTCTTCCAGTATTAGTTGCGGCTAGCAAAAAAGATGTATGAACTCTATTTGTTTTCGGATTGATATGTTCTTGAAGCGCGTCTGTGTAAGTATTTTTAAGTTTCGAAAGTTGTCTCCAATCCAGTACAAGACTTGGAAATTTATGGCCCTTAAAAGCGAGATCTTCTAAAATTTTTGCACTAGTAGCTAAACTTCCTTTTTTTGTTTTTTTTAAATTTGCGATTTTAAGGTCACTGTAGATGATTTCTCCAAGTTGCTTTGGAGATCCAATATTAAATTCTTTTTTAGCTATCGAGAAGATATCTTTTTCTATTTTTAATATTTTTTCAGTAAAATTTTTGGATAATTTTTTTAAGTATCCTTTGTCAACTTTAACTCCATTAATTTCAATACTTGCAAGTAGTTCGACCATGGGCTTTTCAAAGATTTCATAAATCTTTGTAAGTTTTTCTTTATCAAGCCTTTTTTTAAGTAATTGATATAGTCTAAATGTTACATCAGCATCTTCTCCTGCATATTCTGTAGCTTTTTTTAAATCAACATCTGAAAAAGTAATTTGTTTTTTTCCACTGCCTACCAAATCTTTAAAAGAAATTGTTTTATGCCCAAGATGAATTTCTGCTAGAGTGTCTAGATTGTGTCGATTCAAACCTGCATCTAAAGTATATGAAGTTAACATGGTATCCTCTATGGGGTTAACTTCAATTTTATTTTTTTTAAATATTATATAATCATACTTCATATTTTGGCCAATTTTTTTAATACTTGGATCTTCAAGTAAAGGTTTAATTTTTTTTAATACAGTTTCAGGATTTAAACATTTCTGATCTTTATTTTTTAGTGGTATATAGCATGCTTTTCCTTCTTCATAACAAAAAGAAATTCCAACTAAATCAGCATCAATTGGGTTTAAAGAAGATGTCTCCGTATCTACTGAAATTATTTTTTGATTTTCAAGGGTATTAATCCAGCTTTGTAATTGATTTTCTGTAATTATTGTCACATATTTCTTTACATCGATTTTGTTTTTTTTAATTTGTTTATTCTCTGCTTTGTTTTCTGGTTCTCCATAAAAATTTATTGCCTGGCTTAAAAGTCTGTTAAACTCCATCTCTCTTAAAAATTTATATAGTTTTTCTTTATTAACTTCTTTAATTGAAAATTCTTCAATTTGTTCTTTAACAGGAACATCATCTTTTAAAGTTACAAGTTTTTTACTTATCAATGCCA
>CACFZK010000024.1 GCA_902570785.1 uncultured Pelagibacteraceae bacterium
TTGATCGATGAACCTCCAAGTTGTATTGCTTCCTTCAATATACTTTTTGTGTTTAAAACAATTTTAGAAATTTGATCATCAGACAATTTACAGGTCATTTTTTTTGGGTGTATTGAACTAATAAATAATATTTCATTCGAATAAATATTTCCTAATCCACTTATGTTTTTTTGGTCCATAATAAAATTTTTAATATAAATATTTTTTTTTTTGCATTTATTTTTTAAATAGCTAAAATTGAAAGCTACACTTAAAGGTTCAGGACCCAACTTAGAAATGTGCTTGTCAGACTCTAAATTTTTATAATTTAAAATTTTTAAAAAACCGAACTTTCTTATATCGTTATATATTAAATCAATTGAGTTACTAAATTTAATTTTTAAATGATTATGTTTTTTTATTATTTTTCTAGTAAAATAATAGTCAGTAAAAGTAATTGAATTGCTCGAATTTTTTTTAATTAAAATTTTTCCAGTCATGCCTAAATGGATTAAAATAAAGTTTTTATTTTTGAGCTCAATAAGTAAAAATTTTCCTCTTCTGATCGCAGATAATACTCTTTGGCCTTGAATAGCTTTTTTAAATTGTTTACTGATTTTATACCTTAAATTTCTATCATAAATACTGACTTTGTTGATTTTTAAGCCTGCGATTAATTCATTTAGAGATCTTCTAACAACTTCAACTTCCGGTAATTCTGGCATATAACTATTTATAAAATGACAAATATTAATCAGTCAAAAATAAAAAAAGCAACAAAAGTTTTTAATAGTGTTTTTAATAAATATGACATGATGAATGATTTAATGTCTTTGGGAATACATCGTTTATGGAAACAAAGATTAATTGAATGGATGAATCCTAAAAAAGATGATCACCTAATCGATATGGCTACAGGCACAGGTGATATAGCGAGTGCTTTTTTAAAGAGATTAAAAAATCAGGGAAGTGTTACTTGTGTTGATCCAAATAAACTTATGATTGATCAAGGCAAAAAAAAATTAAAATATTTAGATAAAATTCATTGGAACGTATCAAACGCAGAAAAATTACCATTTTCAGATAACACATTTGATATTTACTCAGTAAGTTTTGGTGTAAGAAATTTTTCAAATATTAAGATGGCCTTGAAAGAAGCTCATAGAGTTCTCAAGGGTGGAGGGAGATTTATTTGCTTAGAATTTTCAAAAGTTGAAAACGAATACATGAATAAGGTATACAGAGCATACTCTAAAACAATACCTTTACTTGGTAAATATATTGTTGGTGACGCTGAACCATATAATTATTTAATTAAAACAATAGATGAGTTTTATGATCAAGAAACTTTTAAAAAAGTTATTGAAGAAAGTGGTTTTGGTAATGTTGAGTATAGAAACCTGTCTGTTGGTGTTGTTGCAATTCATTCGGCTTGGAAGGTTTAATAATGTTTACTAAAATATTCAATTTATTCAAAATTTTAAGAAAACTTGCGGTATCTGGAGCAATCGATACCATTGATAATATAAAGCCTGTTCCAAATTTTTTTAAATTTATTGTCTACCTATTTTCAATTGGATCAGCAAAAAAGTTGGAGAATTTAAACAAATCATCGGGTGAAAAATTATGCGGATCACTTGAAAGTATGGGTCCTACATTTATAAAACTAGGACAATTTCTTGCAACAAGACCAGATATTATTGGAGAAGAAATTGCAAAAAGTTTAGAAAAACTACAAGACAAATTACCTGCATTTAATACATCTGAATCAAAAAAAATAATCAAAAATGAAATTGGTGAAAAATTTTACTCCAAAATCAAGACTGTAAGTGAACCAATTGCAGCTGCCTCTATAGCGCAAGTACATTTTGCAAAAATAGAAATTGATGGTTCTGAGAAAGATTTAGCGATTAAAATTCTTAGACCTAATATACAAAAAATATTTAATGAGGAATTGGATGCACTAAATTTTCTAGCCTATCTAATTGAAAATATTTTCAGAAAAACCAGAAGATTGAGGCTGGTAGAAGTAATTTTTCTTTTAAAACAAATTACTAATATGGAGATGGATCTTCGTTTTGAGGCAGCTGCTGCTAGTGAGCTCAGAGAAAATACTTTGAACGATAAGGGTATAAAAGTTCCAAAAATATATTGGAACTTCACATCGAAGAAAATTTTAACTCTTGATAAAATTGAGGGAGTTTCTATACGGGACATCATAAAAATTAAGAGTTTAAATGTTGATTTGAAATTACTTTCTGAAAACTTAATACAAATATTTTTAAAACAGGCTGTGCGGGATGGCTTTTTTCATGCAGATATGCACCAGGGTAATCTTTTTGTTGATAAAGATGGCAACATAATTCCAGTTGATTTTGGAATAATGGGAAGATTGGATAAAAATAATAGAAAATATTTAGCTGAAATACTTTTTGGATTTATAAATAGAGATTATAGTAAAGTTGCTGAAATGCATTTCTTAGCAGGTTTAGTTCCGAGTAGTACTTCAAAGGATGAATTAACACAAGCTTTGAGATCCATCGGGGAACCTATTTTCGGCCAAACAATTAAAGATATTTCAGGTGCGAACTTATTGGGACAGCTATTTGAAATTACTGAAAAATTTAATATGCACACACAAACTCAACTACTACTTTTACAGAAGACTATGGTTGTGGTTGAGGGGGTAGCAAGAAAAATTAATCCTGAAACAAATATTTGGGAAGTATCTCGTCCAGTCCTAGAAAATTGGATGCAAAGTGTAAAAGGCCCTAAATCAACTATTAAAAATACTATTGAACTATCTAAAGATATTTTACAAAAAATCCCTGATTTACCAAATGTAATGGATAATGCTAATACGACTTTACAAATGATTGCGGAAGGAAAATTTAACCTAAACTCAATTTCTGGAAAAAATTTTGAGATT
>CACFZK010000025.1 GCA_902570785.1 uncultured Pelagibacteraceae bacterium
TTACTTGCCTTATAATTCCAGTCTTGCTGAAATCCCAATCATTAAAATGTCCTCTAACTTTATCTGCATTCAGCCATTCAGCATTTAAAAATTTAACTAAACTTTTTGCTAAGTAGGTTTTTCCAGAACCAGGTAGACCCATAATTAAGATTTTGACTTTCTTTTTTTTATTTTTCATTATCACTTGTGCTCGATTAATTCTTTCTCTTTTATTTCTAAAACTCTATTAAAATATTTTTTAAAATTTGTGTTATGAGTTACCATTATTAGTGTAGTATTTTTTCTGTCAGTTAAATTTTTAATAATAATATCTGCAGTTTTTAAATCTAAAGAGGAAGTTGGTTCATCCAAAATTATAAAATTTTCAGATTTATATATTGCCCTAGCTATCATTATTCTTTGTTTTTGGCCTCCTGATAATATCGAACCAGACTCTCCAAGTTCAGTATGAATTCCATTAGGAAGCTTTAAAATTACTTGTTCTAGATTTGAAATTTTTATTGATTTTTTAATTTTATTTTCATCAATATTTGTTGAGGATAAACAAATATTATCTTTCAAACTTTTATTAAAAATAAAAACTTTTTGTGAAACATAAGATAAAGAGTTCGTTAAATTTAATTTTTTACTTAGCTCAAAATTTCCATTTACTATTATTTTTCCTGAATCTGGATCTTGTAAACCCACTAACAAATCAAGAAAGGTGCTTTTACCAATACCTGAGTCACCAATTATTAAAATTTTATCTCCAAAATTAATTTTTAAATTTAGATTATCAAAAATTTTTTTTTGTGGATTTTTATAAGAAAAAGATAAATTTTTTATTTCTATTTCCTGAATATCAATAATTTTTGAATTTGTAGTTTCAAATTTTTTTTCTTTTAAATCTTCATATACTTGATCAATGACGGGTGAAGCAAATTTAAATCTTTGAATAGCACCTACTATCCTATTTATGGCTGGAAGAATTTTGAAAGCGCTGGCTGCATAAATTCCTAAAGTTGGCAAAATTAACTGGGATGAAAAATCAGGAAAATAATTTGCAGAAATATAAATAACTATTATTAAACCGAAAAGAACAATTAATTCAAAATATATTTTTGGAATTTTTAAAATAGTAGAATAAAGTGTATAACTTTTTATAAAAGAGTTAGAAAAAAATTTGTACGTCTCTGATACTTGTCTGAAAATATTAGAGATAATAATTTCTCTTATACCCAGTATACTCTCTTGTACCAATTGAGTTTTTTTATAATCAATATCAAGTCTGTTACGGGATGTTTGAACTATATACTTATTAAAAATTTTTATAAAAATATAAGAAAAAATAATACTCAAGATAATACTTAAAAGAGTTATTTTAAAAGCAATTATGAAGAGAAGTATACTTATACCTGAAATCAAAATTAACTCAGTTAATATTCTTAAAAAAGAGAATACTCCTTCACCAAAATACCTGGTCTCATTTCTAATTTTAGTGATTAAATCAGCAGATTTACTGTTTAAATGAAAATTATAGTCCCTATAAATAAATCTATTAAATAATTTTTGAGATATTTCCTCTTGGGTTTTAGTAATTAGAAAATTTTCACGATAATCTATATAAATTTGAAATAAATTTTTAAATATTAATATAGATCCAAATAGTATTAGAGTTGTGTTAATCATATTAGTTGAAAACTTCTCTTGAAAGAAGTTAAGAAACAATGAAAATCTAGGGTACAAGTCAAAAAAATTATTATCTGTTAAAGATACTATAATTGGCAGAAGCAATGAAATTGAAATCGCTTCTAAAGCTGTATTAACAGACATAAAAAAAGAGAATATAAACAATTCAATTTTCTTTGATCTATCAAAAATTGACCAGATTTTTTTCATTTAAAAAAAACTTTATATATTTTTTATTAATTTTCTTATTTCAGGAATACTTAGGTATTTTTTTTGGTTTGAGGAGAAGGAAAAGTTTTCTCGAATTTTTTTAAAATTAAATTTATTCTTATATTTTGTTATTGTTTTGGCGTCATTATTAGGTAATATC